>NZ_UAQP01000014.1:861941-1206383 GCF_900445985.1 Brevundimonas vesicularis | reverse complement strand
GGCGACGATGGCGCTGTCGGAAATGCGCACGCCGTGGTGGACCTCGTACTTCTCCTTCAGGCCGCGCAGGATGGAGACGGTGTCCTCCACCGTCGGTTCGGCGACGAAGACCGGCTGGAAGCGGCGGGCGAGCGCGGCGTCCTTTTCGACGTGCTTGCGATATTCATCCAGGGTCGTGGCGCCGACGCAGTGCAGCTCGCCGCGCGCCAGAGCAGGCTTCAGCAGGTTGGACGCGTCCATGGCGCCGTCGCCTTTGCCGGCGCCGACGAGGGTGTGCATTTCGTCGATGAACAGGATGATGCCCCCCTCGGCCGCAGAGACCTCGGACAAGACGGATTTCAGCCGCTCCTCGAACTCGCCGCGATACTTCGCGCCGGCGATCAGGCTGCCCATGTCCAGCGCCATGACGGTCTTGTCGCGCAGGGATTCGGGCACGTCGCCGTTGACGATGCGCAGGGCCAGGCCCTCGACGATGGCGGTCTTGCCGACGCCGGGTTCGCCGATCAGGACGGGGTTGTTCTTGGTGCGGCGGGCCAGGACCTGGATAGTGCGGCGGATCTCTTCGTCACGGCCGATGACCGGATCGATCTTGCCGTCGCGGGCGGCCAGGGTCAGGTCGCGGGCGTAGCGTTTCAGGGCGTCGTAGCCGTCCTCGGCGCCGGCGCTATCGGCGGTCTTGCCCTTGCGCACCTCAGCGATGGCGGCCTCCAGCTTGTCGGCCGTGACGCCCGAAGCCTTCAGCACCTCGGCGGCGACCCCGCCTTCCTTGGCCAGCGCGGCGAGCAGCCGTTCGGTGGTGACGAAGGCGTCGCCGGCGGTCTTGGAGGCCTCTTCGGCAACGGCGAAGACGCGTGCGGTGTCGCCGTCCAGATAGAGCTGGCCCGAGCCGCCGGTGACCTGGGCGCGCTTCTTCAGCGCGGTTTCGACATCGGCCTCGGCGCGTCGGGCGTCGCCGCCGGCGGCGGTGATCAGGTTGCGGGCCAGGCCGTCGCGTTCCTCCAGCAGCACCTTGAGCAGATGCTCGGGCGCGAACTGCTGGTGACGGCGGGCCAGGGCCAGCGACTGGGCCGACTGGACGGCCTGTTTGGCGCGGTCGGAATAGAGTTCGAGATTCATGGTTTCATTCCCCTCGGGAGGCGGATGGATTTCAGCGCACCCTCTGCTGAGCAGCGCGCCTTTGAGATCGAGGTGGGTGTGACGATCGGGTCACACAAGGGGTCCGCTGGGCGACTTTCGGGGCTGTTTGTTTCGCCGCCGCGCGCTTAGGCTCTGGCGAACAGGAGCGCCTCGTGATCGCCCATTCCGCCTGGCCCGTCGATCCGGCCGTCGTCGGCCCCTTTCTGATCGCCGTGGCGCTGATCGAGCTGACGCCGGGGCCGAATATGGGCTGGCTGGCGCTGGTCGCCCTGGCGCGGGGACGGCTGGCCGGTTTCGCGGCGGTGGCGGGGGTGACCCTTGGGCTGGCGGTGTGGATGCTGGCGGCCGCCTATGGGCTGACGGAGGTCTTTTCCGTCTGGCCGCCGCTGTATCAAGGCCTGCGCTGGGCGGGCGTGCTGTTTCTGCTGTGGCTGGCGTGGGAGGCCTGGCGCGCGCCGGCGATCGAGGCGGCGCCTACGCCGGACGCGCGCTCGCTGCGCGGCCTATTCGTGCGCGGCCTGATGGGCAATCTGCTGAACCCCAAGGCCGCGGTCTTCTATGTGGCGCTGCTGCCGACCTTCATGCGGCCGGACCACGGCGCGCCGCTGAGCCAGGCCCTGACGCTGGGGAGCCTGCATCTGGTGGTCGCCGTCCTGGTGCACAGCCTGATCGTGATCGGCGGCGCGGGCGCGGCGCGGCTGGCGCCCCAGATGCAGGGTCGCGCCCTGCGCGCGGTGATGGCCGGCGGACTGGTCGTGGTCGCCGCCTGGCTGGCCTGGGAGACGCGAACATGAGCCCGCGCCTCACAAGCCGGTCAACGCCTCGTCAGCCGCCGGTCGTCGGCCCCTGGAAGTCGAACTGTTCGGGGCGACGCTGCCCGCCGCCGAAGTTCCAGGTCAGGCCGATATAGGCCGCACGCCCGCCGAAGGTCTGCTCGGAACGGTCGCGGAAGGTCGGGGTCGTCAGGGTGGTGGTCGAGCCGAAGTCATCGAACAGGTCGCGCACCGTCATCTGCATCGACCAGGCATCGTTCAGCTTGCGGCGATAGCCCAGGTTGACCAGGGTCGACTGCTCGCGCACCCCTTGGGCCAGCAGTTGATCGCCGCTCCAGACGCCGGAGATCTGGACGAAGTCCTTGGGCGTCGGCTGCCAGTTCAGCGACAGGCGCCCCGAGACGGCGTCGCCCGAGCGATCCTGGGCCCCGACGATGCCGGCGGCGTCGATCTCCTGACGGTAGACGTTCAGGCTGGCGCTGTAGCGCAGGGTCGGCAGCAGCGGGCCGTTGGCGACCAGCTCAAGCCCGGTCGAGGTGCTGGCGCCCAGGTTCTCGGGCCGGGTCAGGAAGACGCCGTTGCCCAGGTCGACGGTCGTCTGGGTGAAGGCCTTGTTGGTGTCGCGGTAATAGAGGGTCGCCTGGTAGAAGGTCTGCTGGACGCGGCGCTGCCAGTTGAGCTCATACGAATCCGTCTCCTGCGGCTCCAGATCCGGGTTGCCCGAGCGATAGTTCTGCGGGTCGCCATAGGTGAGGAAGGGGTTCAGATCGGCCGGGCCGGGACGCTGGATGCGACGGCTGTAGCTGGCGCGCACGGTGTCCTTGTCGTTCAGCTTGTAGGACAGGTGGCCGGTCGGATAGGCGCGGAAATAATCCTGGGACGTCTTCACGCCGCTGGTGACCTGATTCAAATCCAGGTTCGTCTGTTCCAGGCGCAGGCCGAACTGGGCCGACAGTTTCTCGCTGAAGGGCTTCTCGTAGGTGACGTACAGGGCGTGGACGACCTGATCGACGTCGAAGCGGTTGGACACCAGCGGGTCGGGCGTCAGGGCCGCCTGGGTCGGACCGCGCGCGACGCGGTTGTCCAGCTCTAGCAGCGTGGCCTGCAGCTCATAGCCGAGGCGCAGCTTGCCGCCGTCCGACAGCGGCCGGACATAGGCGCTGGTGACGCCCCACTGGTCCTGATGGTTTTCGTTGGCGGTGGCCTCGATGAAGTTCGCGGCGACCGGGATCTGTTGATCGACGAAGCTGTCAGAGGTGAAGTTGAAGTTGTTGCGGTCGAAGCGGACCTCATTGGTCCATTCGTGGCCCTGGTCGTCGAAGCGACGCAGCACTCGCGCCGTGGCGCCCGAGAACTGACCCTTGAAGCGGCCGTCTCCGCTGCGGCGATAGGCCGAACCGATGCCGCCGGCCGCATTGTCGGCTTCGTACAGGGTGACGCCGTCGCCGCCTGCGTCGACGTCGGTGTGACGCAGTTCGCCGACCAGCTGGGTCTTGGCGTCCAGATCATATTGGGCGGACAGGCGGAGGTAGGCGCTGTCGGAGGCGCCGTCGATGTCCTGGCTCTGGCGCGACTCCAGGAAGCGGCCCGAGCCCGTGTCCAGACGTTCGCGCACGCGATTGGTTTCGGCAAGATAGCCGTCGTGACGGATGCCGACATCGGCCGTCAGGGTCGTTTTGCCGTTCACATGAGCGATGTTCGCGCCGATGTTGTAGCGGCCGCCGTCGCCGACATTGGCGCGGATCGAGCCGTTGGTGGTCTGGGTCGGGCGGACCGTGGTGGGCTTGGAGATCAGGTTGATGACGCCGCCCGAACCCTCGGGGCTGTAGGCCGCCGACGGATTGGTCATCACTTCGATGCGGGCATACTGCGCGGCCGGAATCTGCTGGATCATCTGGCCGCGGCTGGGGCCGTTGAACTGGGTCGCCGGGCGGCCGTCGATCAGGATCGTGACATTGGAATCGCCGCGCAGGCTGACGTTGCCATCGGGGTCGACCTCGACCGAGGGGATGTTGCGCAGGGCGTCGGCCAGGGTCCCGGTCGTGGCCTGAAGATCATTGGCCAGGCTGTAGCTGGTGGAATCGATAGAGGTGCGCACATCGGCGGCGCGGGCGTTGACGACCACGTCGCCGACGCTGGCGGGCTGCTGTTGCTGGGCCGGTTCGGTCGTCTGAGTGAGCGGCGCGGGCGTCTGCGCCGTCGTCGCCGCGGTTTGGGCGGCCGGCTGGCTCGTCGTCGCCGGCGGCGGGGTCTGCGAGGCGGTCTGGGACGAATTCTGGGATTGAGCCAGAGCGGCGCCGGGCAGGGCGACGGCGGCCGCACCCAGCATGAGAACGAGTTTGGAAGAGGTCATGCCCCGGCGATCCTGAAAGAGTGCGCGGGCGTCTGTTTGCGCCCGTCGATAAGCCTGACTATCGACGTTACTTTGAATCGCAAAGTTACATCTTCTTCATCGAGACGGCGCGGTTGTGGCCAAGCTGGGAACTGTCAGCTTCGCCATACGCTTTGACCCGATGCTGACCACGAAGATGAACCCCCGCGTGTTCTGGGGCGCGAGCGCCATCATCGCGCTGTTGCTGCTTGTCGCCATCGTCGCGCCGGGAGAATCCGACCGCCTGTTTCAGAGTGTTCAGGGCTGGGTGATCGACACCTTCGGCTGGCTCTATATCGCCTCGGTCGCCGCCTTCGTGGGGCTGGTGCTGGTGCTGGCGATCGGCCCCACGGGCGCGCTGAAGCTGGGGCCGGACGACGCCGAGCCAGACTTTCCCTATCTGTCCTGGCTGGCCATGCTGTTCGCCGCCGGCATGGGGATCGGCCTGATGTATTTCGGCGTCGCCGAGCCGGTCCAGCACTATATCAATCCGCCCGAGGGCGCCGGCCGCACCTTCGACGCCGCGCGTCAGGCCATGGGCATCACCTTCTTCCACTATGGAGCGCACGCCTGGTCGATCTATGCGCTGGTGGGCCTCAGCCTGGCCTTCTTCGCGCACCGCAAGGGTCTGCCGCTGACGCTGAGGTCAGGCCTGTCGCCCTTGCTGGGCAAGCGCGTCAACGGGCCGATCGGCGATGCGGTCGACATCTTCGCCATCTGGGGCACGGCGTTCGGCATCGCCACGTCTCTGGGTTTCGGCGTGTCGCAGATGAACAGCGGCCTGACCTATCTGCTGGGCATTCCCAACACGGCCTGGGTTCAGGTCGGGCTGATCGTCGTGGTCATGGCGGCGGCGACCGCCTCGGTCATGAGCGGGGTCGGCAAGGGGGTGCGCCGTCTGTCGGAGCTGAACCTGGTTCTGGCGGTGCTGCTGATGCTGTTCGTGCTGGTGGTCGGGCCGACCGGCTTCCTGTTCAAGGCCCTGGTCCAGAACTTCGGCTTCTACCTCAGCCATTTCGTCGAGCGGACCTTCACCCTCTACGCCTATGAGCCGCGCGCCTGGATGGCGGACTGGACCCTGTTCTACTGGGCCTGGTGGATCGCCTGGTCGCCTTTCGTTGGGATGTTCATCGCCCGGATTTCACGCGGGCGAACAGTGCGGGAGTTCCTGCTGAACGTGTTGCTGGTGCCGGCCGGCTTCACCTTCCTGTGGATGACCGTCTTCGGCAATACGGCGATCAGCCTGGACATGCGCCAGGCGGCGGGCGCGATTTCCAACGCCGTCTCGGCGGACCTGTCGACCGCCCTGTTCTACTTCCTGGAGCAACTGCCGGGCGCGGCCTTCACCTCGGGCCTGGCGATCCTGCTGGTGGCGGTCTTCTTCGTCACCTCCGCCGATTCGGGGGCCTTGGTGATCGACACCATCGCCTCCGGCGGCGCCGACGACACGCCGCGCTGGCAGCGGGTCTATTGGTGCCTGCTGCTGGGCCTGATCGCCGCGACCCTGCTGCTGGCGGGCGGGCTGGGCGCGCTGCAGGCTGCGACCTTAGCCGCCGCCCTGCCCTTCGTGCTGATCATGATCCTGCTATCGATCGGCCTGGTGCGCCAAATGAACGCCGACGTCGCCGGCCGCAGCCTCGAGACCGAGGGCCCTCCCCTGGCGCAGCAGCTGAAACGCATCCTGGCCCCGGCCAGCCGCAGCGACATCAACGATGAGATCGAGCGCCACGGCCTGCCTGCGCTTCAGACGGTTCACGCGGCCATGGAGGCCGAGGCGGCGGATTCCGAGATCGGGCGTGACGACGGCGTCGCCTGGCTGACGGTCAAACAGGGCGAACGCACCTTCATCTATCGCCTTGGCGCCCGCTCGCGTCCCCGTCCCGCCGTGACCCAGCGCGAGACGCGCGAAGGCCGACGTCTGCTGGAATGGCGACTGACCGCTCAGACCGGCCAAGGCGAACGCCCCCACGACATCACCGGCTTCACCCGCGACCAAATCGTCGCCGACGTGCTGGAAAAGCTTCAACGCTGGCGACTGGCCTAGACGACGAAGGGGCGCTAGCGTCCGGCGGTCTTCGCTGGAGTTCGCCATGTCCCCTCGTCTGTCGCGCCGCACCCTGTTTGCTTCCGGAGGCGCGGCGGCGCTGGCGGCGGGGCCGGTGTTCGCCCAAACGACAGCTCAGAGCACGCCGGCGAACGACGATGCGTCGCTGGCGGCGGCGGTGGACGCCTATGTGGCCAGGTGCATGGCGGCATGGCCGGATCAGCCTGCGCTGGGCGTCGCAGTGGTCAAGGACGGGGCGACCGTTCTGGCGCGCGGTTATGGCGTCAAGGTTCAGGGCAAGCCGGCGCGGGCCGATGAGCAGACCCTGTTCGCCATCGCCTCCAACACCAAGAACGTCACCGCCGCCGCCCTGGCCATCCTGGTTGACGAGGGCAAGGTGAAGTGGGACGAGCCGGTTCGGACCTATCTACCCGGCTTCACCCTGTCCGATCCCTATATCGGCGAACACATCACGGTGCGCGATACGCTGAGCCACCGGGCCGGGTTCGGCCTGGGCGCCGGCGACCTGCTGTTCTGGCCCAACTCGGACCGCACCCGCGCCGAGGTGCTGGCCCAAGCCGCCTTCGTGCCGATCGAGGACGGATTCCGCGCGCGCTATCACTACTGCAACCTGATGTTCGTGGTCGCGGGCGCGGTGCTGGAGGCCGTGTCGGGCCTGAGCTGGGAGGCCTTCATCCAGACCCGCATCCTGGACAAGGTCGGGATGACCGACACCGTGCCGCTGGCGCGTCTGGCGGATGCGTCCAAGTCCGCCCTGCCCCACGGCCGGGTTGGGCCGCCGCTGCGCTATCAGGGGGCGATGACGCCGATCGCCAAGTCCATCGTCGAGGTGTGGAACTGGGATTCGGCGGCGGCGGCGGGGGGCATCTGCACCACCCCTACCGACTGGGCCAAATGGATCGCCGTGCGGTTGAACGACGGCAAGCTGCCCGACGGGACACGGCTGTATTCCGAAGATGCGGCGCGCGAGATGTATCGCCCCAACATCATCGTCGGGTCGTCGGCCGGCCCGACGGCGGAACTGCCCAACCGCTCCATCGCCTCGACCTATGCGATGGGGCTGCAGGTTCAGGACTATCGCGGCGAGCGGATCGCCAGCCACGGCGGCGGCTCGCCCGGCGGCATTTCCGCCACGGTGCTGATCCCCGGCCGCAAGACCGGCTTCAGCGTCTTCTCCAACGGCGAGGAGAGCTTCCTGCTGCGCGCCCTGCGGTCCGGCATCACCGACATCTGCATGGGCAAGGTCGATGTGGACTGGATCGCGGACTCCAAGAAGCTGGAGGCCGAGGGCAATGCGAAATCCATCGCCGCCGCAGCCGAAATCGACGCCAAACAGGCGGCCGGCGCGCCCCCGTCCATGCCGCTGGAAGCCTACGCCGGCACCTGGCGCGACCCGTGGTACGGCGACATCGTCATTGCGCCAAAGAACGAGGGGCGCGGTCGCAATCGCAAGAGCGGCCTGTGGCTGAGCTTTACCCATACGCCCGCCCTGCAAGGCTGGCTGGAGCCGTATGACGGCGAGACCTTCCGCACCCGTTTCCCGGACAAGCGCGAGGAGGACGCCTTCGTCACCTTCTCGATCCTGACGGCCAAACCGGCGACCGCGACGGTGAAGGGGGTCAGCCCCGACATCGACTTCAGCTACGACTATCAGGACCTGAGGCTGACGCGCGTGTGACCTGGGACGACCCTGTGACCCAGGGTCGCAAACCGGAACGAGCCCGTCGCCCTAACGCTGTCTTCCCATCAATCGAAAGGGAGACCGTCATGTCCAAGACCCCAAACCCGCGCGCGCTGGATCGCGACGAGGCGGATATGGTCGAACAGACGAAGGCGCTGGCCGAGCGTTCGCCGGCGGAGCTGCGCGACCTGATCGGGCGGCTGCGTGCGCGGCGCGATCGAGTTCAGCGTCAGATCCGAGGGCGCGTTCGTGCGGGAGAGAGCGGCCCGGATGCGGGCGCGCGCGAGAAGAAGGCGCTGCTGACCCAAGCCATCGCCCGCGTCGCCGATGAGATGGACCGGCGTAAATCCGGCCCTAAATCCGGCGGCGCGGCCGCGACGGCGACCGAGAATCTGCGTGAGGCCGTTCGTCGCAAGGCCGAAAGCCCGACCTGGACCGGGCCGGACGATCGCACCGCCGATCTGGGGCCCAGCGAAACGCCGAACACCAAGATAGCCCCCTCCGGCGCGCTTCACGCCGAAGGGATGCGCGCGGCGATCAGCCGATCGACCGGCGCGCGCTAGCCGGTGATCTCGAGCAGCTCCAGCTTGGCTTCCTGTTTGGGCCACGGCAGGACCAGGCGCCAGCGGTTCTGGCCAATGCGTTCGATGACGCCGACCTGATCCCGCTCGGCGCTGTCGCCGTAGGCCGGATACCGGTTCTCGTCGGCGCCCCAGGCCTGGGCGCCGATGTAGACGCCGCGGCGGTCGGTGTCGGGGTAGATCAGACCCCGGGTCCGCTGCGAGCCCGTCAGCTTGGTCAGGATCAGGTCGCCGCCCGCCGTCATTTCGACCGTGCAGCGGAACCAGGGATATTCGACATAGGCCAGCCCCGAGCCGTTGCGGCTGCCCATCTTGATGGTGCGGCAGCGATAGTTCCCCTGACCAGGTTGGACGCGGCCGCTTTGCCCCGCATTGGGGTCGGCGAGGGGTCCCAAGGCCTCGACCTGACGCGAAAAGCCCCCCTCCTCGGCCTCGGCGCGAGCCATCCGCCAGGCCTGATCCAGCCGGCCCAGCAAGCTGGCGTCGACTGTGTTGGCGACCTTGCGCCAGTCGTCGGTCCCGCCCTGCATCCCCTCGGCGGGGGGCGTCTGAGGTTGCGGCGTCGCCGTCGCCTCAGGTGCGGCCTGGGCCGGCACACCGGGCGCGGGCGTGGTGACGGCGGGCGAGGCCTCGGTCGGAGCGGCGGGACTGTTGTCGCCACAGGCCGCCAGGGCGGTCGTGGTCATCAGGGCCAGAACGGCCAGAGGGGTGCGGCGCATCAGCGTCTCCATCGGTTGTCATGACCGAACGTGACAGGGCGCCCGAGGTTCAGCCGAACCTTAGCCGCGCGGCGCCGGGACCAGTTCGATCAGGTCCAGATTGGATTCGGTGTTGGGCCACGGCAGGACCAGCCGCCACCGCGCCTCGCCGATGCGTTGCAGGATGGCGACCAGATCGCGGTCGGGGTTGCGGCCATAGGTGTTGGCGGCGGGCTCCTGCGCCAAAGCGAGCGAACCGAGCATCACCATATGGCGGTCGTCTTCGGGAAAGAGCAGGCCGGAGGGGCGCTGCGAGCCGGTCAGCTTGGAGAACTTCAGGCCTTTCGGCGTCTGTTCGATGCGGCAGGCGAACCAGCCGTAGACGACATAGCCCAGCCCGTCCTCGCCCCCCTGGGTGCCCAGTTTGACGGTGCGGCAGCGATAGTCGCCGGGCGGCGGCGCGACGCCGGGACGGTCAGCCTTGGGGTCGATCAGATCGCCCAGGCTGTTCAGATCGCCGGAGCCGCGCTGACGCTTGGCCTGTTGGAGCGCCAGGGTCCAGGCGGCGTCGACGCGGCGATAGCGATCCCGGTCGGCCGAGGTGATGACGCCGCGCCAGTCCATCAGGGCGCCGGCCGCGCCGGGCGGCGGCGGGGGCGGCGGCGGCGGGGTCGAGGCGCAGGCGGCGACGGCGCACAGGGCCGCCAGCAGCGCCAGGCGGCGCACGAGCGTGCGGGACGAAATGAACAGACGCATCAACGCTTCCCTTGGGGGGCGACCTTACGGGCGAACTTAAGCCTCTTAGGCCCTCTGGCGCCCCTCGTCGTCAAGGCCGGGACAGGCCGAACCGTCGTCCAGTACATCGTTCAGCGCCGCGCCCAATGCAGCGAGATCCAGGGGCTTGGCCAGCCAGGCGTCGAAGCTCGCAGCGCGCCCACGCGCGCTGTCCCGAGGCGAGGCGGCGGCCGTCAGCGCCAGCACGGGGACGTGGCGCGTCAGGGGATCGACGTCCAGCCGCGCCTTGACCTCATAGCCGTCCATGTCGGGCAGACCGATGTCGAGCAGGATGACGTCGGGGCCGAGCGCGCGCGCCAGATCCAGCCCCTCCGCGCCTGTGGTCGCGGCATGCAGGGTCAGGCCGAGACCGCGCGCGACCTGACGCATCAGGGCGATGTTGGCGGCGTTGTCCTCGATATAGAGCGCCACTGCCGGTTTCGAGAGCGCGTCGACCGGCGTGACGCCAGGGGACGGCGCGGCAGGCACGTTGAGCGAGAAGACGGCGCCGCCTGATGGATCATTCTGCATCGCCAACGTCCCGCCCATCCGTTCGGCCAGGCGCTGGGCTGAGGCGACGCCCAGAGCTGTTCCGCCGCGCGCGTCCCGGCCGTCCAGAGGGCGAAACAGCCGCTCCGCCCCTTGGCCCTGCGGCCTTGATTTCGCGTCGTGGATGGCGAGGCGGATGTCATCGTCGACACGCGACAGCTCCATTCGCACGGTCCCGCCGGGCGACGAATGGCGAAGGGCGTTCTCGACCAGTCGACGCAGGAGGCGGCGGACCTTGCCCGCATCGGCCATGACGCACAGGCCGTGGGCGGCCGGCGGGCAGGCCAGAGCGACGCCGGCGTCTCGCGCCTGGGATTGCAGACCGTCGCAGACCTGACGCAGCGCCAGACGCAGATCGACGCGGTGGATCGCCTGAGCGCCGCCGCCGTCTTCGCACGTCATGAAGGCGTCCGTCTCTTCGATCAGCGCCAGCAGAACCCCGCCCGCAGCCTCGATCTGACCGACGGCCTGATCCTGTCGTGTCGACAGGGGATCGGTCTGATCGTTGAGGCGGAGAAGCTGGGTGAAGCCCAGGATGGTGGTCAGGGGCGTACGCAGCTCGCGACCCAGGGCCTGCATCACCTCGCCTCGCGTGCGCACGGCGGCGGTCAAACGTTCGACCTCGGCTTCGGCGGTCGACAGGTCCCGGCGCAGCCCTTGCGTCTGTCGGCCCAGGCGGGTTTCAAGCCGGGCGTTCTCACGCTTCAGCCGGGTCGCCGCCTCATCCGCGCGCAGCCACAGCCACACGCCCGAACAGGTCCCGGCAAGCGCCAGAGACAGGACCAGCAAGACGAAATCCATGACGCCCCTCCGACGCATCAGAATGACGCGCAAGAGTTGCGTTCAGGTAAACGTACCCGCTTGGGTTGTTATCAGTCTTCGCTGGCTGCGGCGGCTTCGGGCTTGCGACGCGGCGCTCGGCGACGCGGTGTCGCCTCGCCTTCGGCCTGCTCGGTCGGGGCCGACGACACCGGCGCGCGGGTCAGAAAGCCCGGCAAGGCGGTGGGGGCGTCGCCCTCGTCCGCCGCGACAGCAGCGGCGGTGCGGCGCGGTCGGCGTGCGGGACGCTCATCGGCAGCGGGCGCCTCTACGCTCGACGCTTCAGCGACAGGCGCATTGACGGGCGTCTCGACGACAGGCGCTTCGCTGACGGCTTCGGCGCGGTCGGCCTCGGCGTAGGCAGCGGCGGCGCCCTCAGCGCCGTCTTGGGCGCCATCCTGATTGTCGAAGCGGCGATTGCGTTCTTCGCGGCGACGCTCCCAGCGTTCGCGACGGCTTTCGCGACGACCGCCGCCCTCGCCCTCAGCGCGGACCTCGTCGCCCTCGCGCGGCTCGCGGGGTTCGCGCGGCTGCTGGCTGTCGCGGTTCTGGTCACGGTCACGGTTCTGATCGCGGTCGCGGTCGCGGTTGTCACGGTCCCGGTCCCGGTCGCGATTGTAGTCGCGGTCGCGGTTCTGATCGCGGTTCTGGTTCTGCTCGGCGCGTTCGGCGGCCTCTGCGGCCTGACGGTCGGCGGCCTGCTGTGCGGCGACGAAGGCGGCGGCCTGGGCGCCGGATTCGTCCTCGAAATCGATGTCGAAGCCCTGGTTGGACTGTTCGCGCGCGGCGATGTCCGAGAAGGACCGCTGCGGCTGGAGCGCGCGCAGGACGCGGTAATAGTGTTCGGCGTGCTGCTGATAGTTTTCGGCCAACACCCGGTCGCCGCTGGAGGCCGCATCGCGGGCCAGCTGCTGATAGCGCTCGTACACCGTCTGGGCGTTGCCCCGGACCTTGATGTTCTCGGGGCCTTGCGAATCCCACGAACGATTCGGATTGGCGTTGTTGGCGTTATTGGCGCCCGCCTTGTTCCGATTGCGTCCGCGCTGACGCTTCATGCCCTTGAAATCTCTCATTCGCGCTACCGTGTGCAGGGGCGGACCAACGCCTGAAGGCCGGTTCCGTCCGTTTCGTGGTTCCGTCTCGCTCGGGGCCGATCCCCGATTGTCGAACTGTCGGAATGCCTTGTCGCCCGCATGGTGCGCCGGTCCTTTCGGGACCGACCGTCATGGCCGGCTCAAGCCGCGAACAGCCGGGTATGCGCCCGTAAAGCTGCGATTGAGTGGGAGACGGCAGAGACTTAACCCGAGTGCGCGGCCTTTCCAAGCGATATTCGTCAATGCGTCGCACCGAACCTTGCACAGCGCCGCTTTGCCAAGCGCGACGGCTGGGCTAGGCATGACCTTTGAGACGACGACGAGGCTATCCCATGCGCGTGCTGGTTCTGGGCGGCGACGGTTTTTGCGGCTGGCCCACGGCCCTGCATCTGTCGGCCGAAGGGTGGGACGTGACAATCGTCGACAACCTGAGCCGCCGGAATATCGACAACGAGCTGGAGGTCCAGTCCCTGACGCCGATCCGCACCATGGGCGAGCGGATCAAGGCGTGGAAGGACGTGTCCGGCCGCGACATCGGCTTCGTCAACATGACGGTGGGCAAGGAGTTCGACCGCCTGGTCGCCCTGATCCGCGACTTCGCCCCCGACAGCGTCGTGCATTTCGCCGAGCAGCGGGCCGCCCCCTATTCGATGAAGTCGGCGCGGCACAAGCTGTACACCGTCGACAACAACATCAACGCCACCAACCATCTGCTGGCCGCCATCGTCGAAAGCGGCCTGGACGTCCACCTGGCGCACCTGGGGACGATGGGAGTCTATGGCTACGGCACGGCGGGCCTGCGCATTCCCGAGGGCTATCTGAAGGTGACGGTGGAGACCGACAACGGCCCCGCCGAGCAGGAAATCCTGTTCCCGCCCAATCCGGGCAGCATCTATCACATGACCAAGACGCAGGACGCCCTGCTGTTCCAGTTCTATGCCCGCAACGACAATCTGCGCATCACCGACCTGCACCAGGGCATCGTCTGGGGCACCCAGACCGAGCAGACCAAACAGGACGAACGACTGATCAACCGCTTCGACTATGACGGCGATTACGGCACGGTGCTGAACCGCTTTCTGATGCAGGCGGCGGTCGGTTATCCGCTGACGGTGCATGGATCGGGCGGCCAGACGCGGGCCTTCATCCATATTCAGGACACGGTGCGCTGCGTCGAACTGGCGCTAAAGAACCCGCCCAAACGCGGCGAGCGGGTCAAGATCCTGAACCAGATGACCGAGAGCCGCCGCGTGCGCGATCTGGCGGCCATGATCGCCGACAAGACCGGCGCCGAAATCCACAATGTCGCCAATCCGCGTCAGGAAGCCGACGAGAACGATCTCGTCGTCGCCAACGACCAGTTCCGAAATCTAGGGCTGAAGCCGATCACCCTGGCGCAGGGCCTGATGGACGAGGTCACGGACATCGCCCGCCGCTATGCCGACCGGGCCGATCTGGGTCGGGTGCCGTGCGTCTCCGCCTGGAACCAACGCCGGGCGGAGGCGCTGGAAAATGAGGCGCGACCGGCAGCCGACGCGCCGCCTTCCCAAGTTCTGACGGCCTGAGTTTCGTAATGCCTATCGCCTCCCCTCCCCTCGATCTGCTGGTCTTCGGCGGCGGCTATCTGGGACGGGCGGCGGCGCTGGAGGCCATACGCCGCGGCGGACGGGCGACCGCCACCTCGCGCGATCCCGAGCGGCGTCGCGCCCTGGCGGCCGAGGGGATCATGGCCATCGACCCCAGCGATGCGGCTGCCTTGAAGACGTCGCTGGAGGCGGCGACGGCCGTGCTGATCACCGCCGCGCCGGACGCCCAAGGCTGTCCCGGTCTGCGGGCCCTGGGGCCTCTGGCGGGCGACGCCTGGCCCGACTGGATCGGTTATGTCTCCTCCACCTCCGTCTATGGCGACCGGGCCGGCGGATGGGTGTTCGAGGACGGGCCGCTTAACGCCGCCAATCTGGAGGGCGCACGCCGCGTCCGGGCCGAACGCGATTGGCTGGATGGGGCGCAGGGGATGGGGCTGACCGTCCAGATCTTCCGCCTGCCCGGTTTCTACGGGCCGGGGCGCAGCGTGGTCGAGCGGCTCAAGGAAGGCACGGCGAAGCTGGTCAGAAAGCCCGGCCAGGTCTTCAACCGCATCCATGTAGATGACATCGTCTCGGGCCTGTTCGCGTCGATGGCCCGCCCGCGACCGGGCGCCGCCTACAATCTGACCGACGACGAGCCGTCGCCGGCCGATGTGGTGATGGAATGGGCGGCGGATCGGATGGGCCTGCCCCGCCCGCCAGAGGTGGACTGGACCGACGACAGCGTCAGCGAGGCGATGCGTCGCTTTTATCTGGACTCCAAGCGCGTCTCGAACGCCCTCGCCAAGGCCGAGCTGGGCTGGCGGCCCGCCTATCCCAGCTGGCGCGAGGGGCTGGCGACGCTGATGGACGCGCCGCCGCCGCTGCGATTGGTGAGCTGATTACATCACGTCATCCTCGGGCTTTACCCGAGGACCGGGAGCCGATCGGACTGTGCGTAGCCCGTTCGCACGAGCGGCGGATCATCCGGTCCTCGGGTCGAGCCCGAGGATGACGAACGGTAAGGGGCTTAGAACGGCAGCAGATTGCGCTGGCGACTGTAGCTCATGGTGCCGACGTTGGCGCCTAGGCGCAGGCCGACGCCGGTACGGATGGGGGCCAGGACGATGCCGTCGGCGCGCTGATAATTCACGCCCAGGCCCGCGACCAGATAGGCCGAGCCCTCGATGCCGGGATAGCGGCGATAGATCATGTCGGGGTGGTACAGGCCATAGACCAGGGTGAAGACGCGGCTGGCGTTGCCGCCCCAGTCCCAGCCCACCGACGCGCCCTGCCAGAACACTTCCTGAGAGGCCGACAGGTCCTTCATGTGCAGGGCGCCGCGGCCGTAGCGGGCGCCGACGACCACGGCGCCAGAACCTTCCTCGCCTGCGATATAGGCGGTCGGACGGTCGCCCTGGTCGGCGAAGACGCGTTCGATCGCGCCGCCCACGACCTCAGCCGCGATGCCCAGCTCGCGCGAGCCGGCCGAAACTAGTTCATCGAAGCTGTAGGCCTGGGCCGTCTGGTCCGAGCGGATCGGATAGGCGGGATCGCGCGGCGGCGCCGAGGCGCAGGCGCCCAGAGACGAGGCGCCGGCGGCAGTGGCGAGGCCCGAGAGGATCAGTTGGCGGCGATGCATGGAGGGCGCTCCGAAAGGCGACGAGAGGACGGCCGGCTGGCGCGCCGGTCTTGGCCTCACCGTCCCCGACCTTTGCGGCAGCCTTGCGGCTTCAAGGTTAACGGGGTCTTACCGGTCAACGCGCAGATTTGAAGTTGTGGGTGCGCCTCGACTTGTTAATCGTTACTCCCTGATATTTAGCAATCTGAGCGTGTGGTCACATGCTTCACCAACAGAGAGACTTATGATCGCAAGGGCTTCAATCACGGCCGCGAGCCTTAGTCTTCTGGCTTCAGGATCGGCAGTTGCTTGTCCGATTTACATAGATTTGGACCTCAATCGCATACGCGATGCAGACGCTATCGCTGTTGGTAGAGTGATAAATTTTGATCCAGAGCATCCTCAAGAGCAGTCCCGTTTAGATCGGTGGCTCGCACCAAATAGATCGGAACGGAACGCTACGGATACGCGAGAGTGGAAGGCCGCGCGCGTGACCTTCAGCGTGAAAGAAGTTATTTCGGGTGATCTGCCGCCTACCGTCATCGTCGATTGGCCATTTGATTGGAACAACGGTCCTCCTGATCAAATGAGCGGCAACTATCTATTCGCGGTCCAGAATAAGTCAGCTGTGAATGGATATCCCGAACTTACCTACGGCCTATTGCATCAAGGATGCTCAGGTTCCTTCGTTTTCCGACGTGGAAGCGAAGAAGCAAACACCATCAGAGAAATGTACGGGCTATGGCCGGAACGCCTGGAAGCTGAGCCGAAGACGCTATCGGATCTTCTCAAACTGCCATCTGTCCCTTGGTACATTCTTGTGGCTACCGGGATTCTTGCCTTGCTTGGCGTTCAGATCATGGTGGTGTTGCTGCGACGTGACCAGAAATCGCTGCGTGGCTGAATCGTCTTTCGAACACTCGGCTTCCCGCACCTCCGCCGAGACCCAAGCGTCGTCGTCCCAACGGCAACCGTTGCCTCAAGTCCAGCGAGAACTTACCGAGCGGCGGATGACCAGCCAGGCCACGGCGATCAGGACGGCGAGGGTTCCGAACGCCTTGGCGGCCGTCAGCGGGTCCTCGACCACGAAGATTACGAACAGGGTCGTATTGATCGCCAGGGCGATGATCGCCGGCAGGGGATAGAGCGGCATTTTCCACGGCCGTTCCAGATCCGGTTCGCGCACCCTCAGGACGATGACGGCGGCATTCACCAGCACGCTCATCAGCGCCAGCAGCGACGTCGAGAAGGTCAGCAGGGTCTCATAGACCCCGATGGTGGCCAGCAGCCCGCCGGCCAGCACGGTGGCGATCAGGGCCAGACGCGGCGTGCCGTTTGCGGCGACCCGGGTTAGGGCCGAAATCTGATACTCGCGCGCCATGGCGAACAGGACGCGCGGGAACACCATGACCATCGCATTGATGATCGTCACCAGCGACACCAGCGAAATGGCCGTGACGATGGGGCCCGCGACATCGCCGAACACCCGCCCCGCCGCATCCGCCGCCACGAGGTTCGACCCGGCCATCTCGGCCGGCGTCAGTACGTTCAGATACGCCAGGTTGGCCAGCACATAGATCACCGTCACCACGGCGATGCCCGAGAAGGTCGCCCGCGCGATGGTCCGGCCCGGATCGACCACTTCTTCGCAGAAGTAGGAGGCGCTGTTCCAACCATAATAGGTGCCTGAGATCGCCCGCAGGGCCATCACGATGCCGCCGAAGGTCAGGGCCGCCGCCGTCGCCGGCGCGATCTCGGTCGCGACGGGCGCGCCGCGCGGCGCCAAGAACAGGCCGATGATCAGCACGGTGAACAGGGCCGCCTTGACCGCGCTGCCGATCTCCTGCGAGCGGCCGCCGACCTTGGTGCCCAGCCATTGCACGCTGCCCACCACGACGACGATCAGCAGGGCGAGGACGCCGATCGGCACGCTGGTCGCGACGCCCAAGCGATGCAGATATTCGCCGAAGACCACGGCGATGAAGGCGATGCCGCCCATATTGCCCAGCCAGTCGCAGACGCCGACGGCGAGGCCGGTCAACGACCCGAAGGCGCGCCGGGCGAAGATATAGGGGCCGCCCGTCTTGCGGATCGAGGCGGCCAGTTCGACGGTCGACATGGCGTCGATCCAGGCGACCAGACCGGCGACGCACCACAGGGCGATGATGATCGTGGGGTTCTGAACCCCCTCGGCGACCACGCCGGGGGTACGCAAAATACCCTGACCGATGACGCCGCCGACCACGACGGCGACGCCGAACGTCACGCCCAGGACGCGCAGCAGATGGCCGCGATCCGGTTGGGCCGCCTGAGGTTCCGTCGTCATCGCCTATGTCCCCCGCGCCGCCCGAAAGACGGCGCTGCGCTCCCTCAAGCCCGCAGCTTGCCGCCCTGCTTTTCGACCGCTCCGACGACCTTGGCGGTCAGGGCCTCGATCTCGGCTTCTGTCAGGGTGGCTTCGCGCGGTTGGATCACGACCTCCAGGGCGACGGACTTGAAGCCCTCGTCCACGCCCTTGCCGCGATAGACGTCGAAGACGCGCACGTCGGCGATCAGGGCCTTGTCGGCGCCGGTCGCGGCGCGGACCAGATCACCGACCGGCTTGGCGTCCTCGACCACGAAGGCGAAGTCGCGCGTCAGGGGCATGAAGGCCGACAGATCGGCGGTTCCCCGCGCCTTGCCCGACTTCCCACGCGGCTCGGGCACATTGTCCAGCACGATTTCGAAGCCCAGCATGGGGCCGTCGGCGTCCAGCGCCTTCAACACGCGCGGATGCAGTTCGCCGAACTCGACCATCACATTTTTGGGGCCGAGTTGCAGCCGGGCCGAACGGCCAGGGTGCCACCAGTCGCGGTTCTGGCCCTGGACCAGCTGCAGCGAAGCGACCGGGGCGCCGATCTCCTCCAGCAGGGTGTTCAGGTCGGCTTTCAGCGCGAACAGAGCGTCTTCTCCGGCGCCGGCCCAGTGACGGGCGGCGTGCGGGGCGACCAGGCCGGCGATGACCGTGCGCTGATCCGTCGGACCGTCGCTCAGATAGATGGGGCCGATCTCGAACAGGGCGGCGTCGGCGAAACCGCGCGCGGCGTTGCGCGCCGCCGCCTGGATCAGGTTCGGCAGGGCCGAGGGCCGCATGCAGTCCAGATCGGCCGCGATCGGGTTCTCCAGCACCAGCCGATCATCCCCGCCGCCGAACAGGGCTGCGGTCGATTGTTTGGTGAAGGACCAGGTGACGGCCTCGGCGTAACCGAGGGCCGCCAGAGCGCGACGCGCGGTGCGGACGCGGGCCTGGCGGGGGCTCAGCACCCCGCCGGCGGGACGGGTGGCCTCGGGCAGGGGCGTGTCGGGCAGGCTGTCGAAGCCCTCGATCCGCGCGACCTCCTCCACCAGATCGGCCGGACCTTCGACGTCGCGGCGCCAAGACGGCGGGGTGACGAGCCAGGGCTCGGACTGACCGGTCGGCGCGGCCTGAACCAGGAAGCCGAGCTGACCCAGGATGGTCCCGATCCGGTCGTCGTCCAGATCCATGCCGCTGAGGCGCTTCACATAGGCGGGGTCGAAGGCGAAGGGAGCCGGGCTCGCCGGGGGTTCGCCGACGAAGACGATGGCCGACGGCTCGCCGCCGCACAGGTCCAGGATCAGGCGCGTGGCCAGTTCGAGACCCGGCGTGACCGAGACCGGATCGACGCCGCGCGCGAACCGGTACTGGGCGTCGGAATGGATGCCCAGCGCACGGCCGGTCTGGGCGATCACAAGCGGGTCGAACCAGGCGCTTTCCAGGAAGACGTCGGTGGTGGTCTCGTCGCAGCCGGTCGATTCCCCGCCCATGACGCCGCCCAGGCCGATGGGGCGCTCGCCCCCGGCGTCGGCGATGACGCAGTCGGCCGCGGATGCTGCGTAGGTCTTGCCGTCCAGGGCGATCAGATGTTCGTGCTCGCCGGTCGCGGCCGAAACCTGCCCCGCCCGCACCACGATCTCCGTTCCCGACAGTTTGGCGACGTCATAGACGTGCAGCGGCCGGGCGCGGTCATAGGCGATCAGATTGGTTACATCGACCAGACGGTTGATCGAGCGCAGGCCGATAGCCGTCAGACGCTTCTGCAGCCAGGCCGGCGACGGGCCGTTCTTGACGCCGCGAATGACGCGACCGGCGAAGACCGGGCACATTTCGGGCGCCTCCAGCCGCACGCTGATCGGCGAGGGGAAGGCCCCGCGCACCACGGCGATGTCGAAATGTCTCAGCTTGCCGACGCTGGCGGCCGCCAGATCGCGGGCGATGCCTGCGACGCCCAGCCAGTCGGGCCGGTTCGGCGTGACCTCGAAATCGATGACCGGCTCGGCGCCGAACAGGCCGGCGACCGGCGTGCCGACGGGGATTTCGGGCGGCAGCTCCTGAATGCCGTCGCTCTCGTCCGACAGCTCAAGCTCGGAGGCCGAGCACAGCATGCCGTTCGACACCACGCCGCGCACCGGCTTCTCGACCAGGGTCACGCCCAGGCCCGGCACATAGGCGCCGATGGGGGCGTAGATGGTGGTCAGGCCCGCCCGCGCGTTCGGCGCGCCGCAGACGATCTCCTTCATCCCATCGACCGTCTCGACCTGGCAGACCTGCAACCGGTCGGCGTTCGGGTGACGCTCCGCCGAAATAACCTTGGCCACGGTGAAGGGCGCCAGTTTGGCGGCGGGGTCGAGCACGTCCTCGACCTCCAGCCCGGCCATGGTCATGGCCTCGGCGATCTGATGAACATCCGCCTCGGTCTCGAGGTGGTCCTTCAGCCAGGACAGGGTGAACTTCATTGCTGGACGCCGCTCAAGGCCGACTGGAACGCTTCAAGATGTCGATCTTCACCCGTGAAGCCGACGGCGTTGAATGAACAGTTTTCGAACAGGCACATGGCGAACGGCACGGATCCGATCACCTTCTTGCCCATCGGACGAAGCAGCAGATTGCGAACATCGCCTCCGTCGAACCCCATGTTGCAGCCGTCGAAAGCCACGCCGTCGAGGACGAGCATCACGGCCGGTCCCTCGATCTTGCAACGTCGAAACGCACGCCCCTCGACGATGGAGACATTGCTCATCGCCAACTGACGGAAAAAGACCGCCAAAGGGATCTGGATATCCTCGAAGACTTGCTGACGGGCGAATTCGGGCGGGAAAGGCAGGTTTACTGTGGTCATGGGTTCAGCTCAGGCCCGAGGCCGGGTTGGGGGCGGCGAAGGCCGAGAAGCCGTAGTGGGACAGCCAGCGGGTGTCGGCGTCGAACATGGGGCGCAGGTCGGGCACGCCGTATTTCAGCATGGCCAGCCGATCCACGCCCATGCCGAAGGCGAAGCCCTGATATTCGTCCGGGTCGATGCCGCAGTTTCTGAGCACATTGGGATGCACCATCCCGCAGCCCAGTATCTCCAGCCAGTCGTCGCCGGTGTTGAACACCAGTTTCCCGCCGGAACGGTCGCAGCGGATGTCCATTTCGGCCGATGGCTCGGTGAAGGGGAAGTGGTGCGGACGGAACCGCGCCTGGACCGCGTCCAGCTCGAAGAAGCGGGCGATGAAGGTCTGCAGCGTGGTCTTCAGGTGGCCCATGTGGATGTCGCGGTCGATCACCAGGCCTTCGATCTGGTGGAACATCGGCGTGTGTGTGGCGTCGGAGTCCTTACGGAAGGTGCGGCCCGGGGCGACGATGCGGATCGGCGGCTTTTGCGACATCATGGTGCGGACCTGCACCGGCGAGGTGTGGGTGCGCAGCACCTTGCGCTCGCCCGTCTCGGGGTCCGGCTTCAGGAAGAAGGTGTCGTGCATTTCCCGCGCCGGGTGTTTGGGCGGGAAGTTCAGGGCGGTGAAGTTGTGGAAGTCGTCCTCGATGTCGGGACCTTCGGCCACGGCGAAGCCCATCTCGGCGAACAGGGCGATCATCTCGTCCATCACCTGCATGGTCGGGTGGACCCCGCCCTTCCTGCGCGGACGCGCCGGCAGGGTCAGATCGATGCGTTCCGACAGCAGACGCGCATCCAGCTCGGCGGCTTCCAGCGCGGTCTTCTTCGCGGCGATGGCGGCGGCGACGCGGTCGCGCAGGCCGTTGATCATCGGCCCCTGCTCACGGCGTTCGTCGGGGCTCATGGCGCCCATGCCCTTCAGCAGGCCGGAGACGGAGCCGGACTTGCCCAGGGCGGCAACGCGCACCTCTTCCAGGGCGGCGACGGTTTCCGCGCCGCCGATGGCGTTGATCAGGTCGAGTTCGAGTGTGGCGAGATCGGTCATTTGCGCTGTGCCTTAGCGTTCTCGCGCGCGTTCGTCACCCTTCAAGGGGCCGATGCAATGGCCGCAAGCTCCGACGCCGGCGCCTTGTTGGCCGCAACGATCCAGGCGGGCGGTTCGGGCTCCCAGCGGATGGGCCGGTCGTCGGTCTGCATCCAGCGGTGCAGCCACGAGATTCCATTGGCGCGCACATAGGTGTCGGCGTGCTGATAGATCGGATCCGCCAGCGCCTCCTCCAGGGGCACGAAGCGATAGCCGCGCGCCAGATACAGGGCGTGGATCTGCGGATACCAGGCCTGGTTCAGGGTGTTGGCGTGCAGCAGCAGGACCTGCGCCGGTTCACGCCCGCCCGCCACCTCGGCGCTGTAGGGTTCAAAGAAGTCCAGCACCGTCGCCATATGCGCCACATAGGCCTGACCGATGCGCTGCATCAGCGCCTGATCGCCGATCTGCTCGGCCTTGCGATAGACGTCGGCGAACATCCAGTCGTTGTTGTCGAGGGTCACCGGTGCGATCGTATAGCCGCGCTGGGCCAGGCCGGCGGCGATCACGTCGTGCTTTTCCTGTGTCTCTCCTGTGAACAGATAGGGGTGGCGGAACCAGCGCAAGGACTGGCCGCGCGCCTCAAGCGCCTGCCGAACGATCGGCACCCCGGCGTCCACGTCGGCCAGATAGGTCTCAACCGTCGTCGAGTGGATGTTCAGATGGGTGTTGGTGTGGTTGCCCAGGTCCAGACCAGCGTCCAGCCAGACGTTCAGCACGCGCGGCAGGATCGTGGCGCGCTCGGCCTCGCACACCTTGCCCGCATTGACGAAGGCTGTGCCGTGCGTGTCCAGCGGCTTCAGCATGGCGACGAAATCCTGGGTGATCGTCATCAGGCGCGCCGGATCGCACAGGGTCGCCGCATCCGTCTGAAACGGCAGGTCGTCGAAGGTCACGGCGACGCGTCGGTCCTGCGCGGCGGCGGGAGTGACAAGAACGAGGGCGGCAACCAGGCCGCAGATCAGGGTGCGCATCATGCGGCGAGGCTATCGAAGTCGCGTGCGCGAGGGAATATCGCTCGCAGTCCGGACTTTCCATCCGCCTACGGATCGACTGTCGAAAACCCGCCGCGAAAGGTTCATGAACGGCAAAGCTGGCGTTAAATATCAGCGTCTAATCAGGCCTCCGGACTTGCGAGGACCTTGATGCCGCTGATCGGTGATTTCGTCGACTTGATCGCGCCTGTGGCCCCGTCCACGCCGGGCGCCGATGTGTTCGAACGGTTCCAGACCGAGCCGAACACCCTGGCCCTGGCCGTCGTCGATGACGATGGCCGCCCCCTCGGCATCATCGAACGCAACGCCTTCACCCTGAGGATGGCGGCCGAGTTCGGGCGCGCCCTTTATGCTCGAAAGCCCGCCGAAAGCCTGATGGACCGCAATGCGCCGGTGGCGGAGGCGGCGACCAGCGCCGAGGCCTTCTTCCACGCCTACGACGCGGCCGAGCTGGGCGCCCTGCTGACCGGCTTCATCGTGGTGGCGGACGGCCGCTACGTCGGCGTCGGCACGGCGCTGCAGGTGGTGCAGGCCGGCGCGGCCCTGCACCGCCAGCGGGCCGAGGAAATGAGCGCCCTGGTTCGCGACCTGGCGCTGGCCGAGGCCGAGGCCGTCGCCTCCAGCCGGGCCAAGTCCGAGTTTCTGGCGGTGATGAGCCACGAGATCCGCACGCCCCTGAACGGCGTGCTGGGCGTCGCGGCCCTGATGGACAAGAAGCTGGAGCAGGAAGAGCTGCGTCCCTACGTCCGCACCGTCATCGATTCGGGCCAGAGCCTGCTGCGGTTGCTGACCGACGCGCTGGACATGTCGCGCGCCTCGGCCGGCATGCTGACGCTGGAGGAGGAGCCGCTGGACCTGTCGGCCGTCGCCTTCGACATCGACGCCCTGTGGCGCGCGCGGGCCGAGGAAAAGGCCCTGGCCCTGACCATCCGCACCGACCTGGCCGTTCCTTGCGTTCAGGCAGACGGGATGCGGTTGAAGCAGTTGCTCAACAATCTGATCGGCAATGCGCTGAAGTTCACCCTGACGGGCGAGGTCGTCGCCCTGATCGAAAGCCACGCCGACGGCGAGGTGATCTTCACCGTGGACGACAGCGGCCCCGGCGTGCCCGAGGCGGCGGCCGCGACCATCTTCGACCCGTTCAACACCGGCAAGGCCGGGCGCGAGGGGGCGGGCGCAGGCCTGGGCCTGGCCATCTGTCGTCAGATCGCCGAACGGATGGGCGGCGCGATCTCGCTGGGCGCCTCGCCGCAGGGCGGCGCACGCTTCCAGGTGCGCCTGCCGCTGCGCGTCGCCACCGAGAGCACGGCGACAGTCCCCGCCATGGCCGAGCCGACGCCGCACGAGACCCTGCATGTGCTGGTGGTGGACGACAACGCCACCAACCGCTTCGTCGCCGGCAAACTGCTGGAGATGTTCGGCTGCACCTGCGAGATGGCCGAGAACGGGCGCGAGGCGGTGGACGCCGTCAGGGCTCGGCCGTTCGACCTGGCCCTGATGGACATCAAGATGCCGGTGATGGACGGGGTCGCCGCGACGCGGGCTATCCGCGCCTTGCCCGGCCCGGCCGGCGACCTGCCGATCCTGGCCCTGACGGCGAACGCCGACGAGCGCGACGAGCTGGACTATATCGCCGCCGGCATGAACGGCGTGGCGCAAAAGCCGATCCAGCCCGACGCCCTTCTGAACGCCATCCGCATGGTGCTGGCGCAGAGCCGTGTGGCCGAGATCGCAGAGGCCGCCTGAAACGAAGAACGCCCGCCCCGGAAACCGGAGCGGGCGTCATTCTTGTTGCGCTACGCTCGCGACGCGGTCGCTCGCGGCTTGAGCACAGCTCTTACGCCAGGGCGGCGCGGACCTTGTCGGCGACGGCCTTAAAGCCGGTCGCGTCAGCGGCGATCGCGGCCAGAACCTTGCGGTCCAGTTCGATGCCGGCCTTGTTCAGGCCGTTGATGAACTGGCTGTAGGTGAAGCCTTCCAGACGGGCGGCGGCGTTGATGCGCTGGATCCACAGGGCGCGGAAGTTGCGCTTCTTGGCGCGGCGGTCGCGATAGGCGTATTGCCCGGCGCGGTCGACGGCGGCCTTGGCCGTACGGATGGTATTCTTGCGGCGGCCGGAGAAGCCCTTGGCCTGCTCCAGAACCTTCTTGTGCTTGGCGTGCGAGGTTACGCCACGTTTAACGCGAGCCATGTCGCTATTCCTTCAAATTCTTTGGGATGGAGATCAGTCGTACAGCGCGCGCCGATCAGGCGTACGGCATGTAGGATTTGATCTTCTTGGCGTCGGCGTCGGCCATGACCGAGGTGCCGCGGTTCTGGCGGATGTATTTCGAGTTGTGGCTGATCAAGCGGTGACGCTTGCCCGCAACGCCGGCCTTAACCTTGCCAGTGGCCGTGAATTTGAAGCGCTTCTTGGCGCCCGACTTCGTCTTCAGTTTCGGCATTTCAGTCTCCTTTTTGGAGGGCGACCGTCCTTTGGACTGCTTGAGCCCGTGGGAGGTGTCTCTCCAGAGTTTAAGAACCGCCCAGGCATGCCTGTTCGCCTGGCGGTTCGGTACGCGAAGGCGCGGCTTCTACGTGAAGAGCGCCGCCATTGCAAGACGAGTCAGGCCGGGGCTTTGACGCCGCCCTCGCCGCTGAGAATGACGCGTCCGGCATTGATCGCCATCAGGGCCGCCGGGATGGTCAGCAACGCCCCGATCACGAAGGGCCAGTCATGACCCAGCCCCGAGAACAGCGCGCCCGCGATCATCGGCCCGAAGATGCGCGCCACCGAGCTGGAGGCCATGTTCAGACCCAGCATGGCCCCCTGCCGATCCGGCGGCGAGGCGCGGCTGATCATGGCCGAGATGTTGGGCATGGCCAGCGACATGCCGCACGCGCCGATCGCCATCACGATCGGAATGATCCAGCCTTGGACCACCGGGATCGTTAGGGCGCCCAGCTCGAGCCGCGTCGCGGGAAACCAGGCGACCGGGGCCAGCACCTGCAACACCAGCGACGTTCCAAACAGCAGCATGCCGGTGGCCAGCACGCGCGATTCGCCGAACCGCCGCGCCAGCCGCCCGGCGAAGAACCCCTGGTTCAGCGTCGAGACGATGCCCACGATCATGAAACTGAGGCCCACCTCGCGCGCGCCCCACTGATAGCGGCTCTCGGACCACAGACCGAACACGCTCTCCATCGCCGAAAACCCGGCCATATAGATCAGGGTCACGACCAGCACGCGCGACACCACCGCGTTGTCGCGCGCATCCTTCAGGCCCGCCAGGAAGGCCGGACGCGGGGCGGCGGGATCGGCCTTGGCCCGGCTTTCGCGCAGGAAGACGACCACGCCGACCGCCGCGCTCGCCGCCAACGCCGCCGCCAGGAAGATCGGCAGCTGATAGCCCAACCGTCCCAGCTGCGGCTGCGTCAGCAATCCACCCAAGCCCGGCCCGACGATGAAGCCCAGGCCGAACGCGGCCCCGATCAGACCCATCCGTCCGGCCCTCTGCTCGGGCGGGGTCACATCGGCCACATATCCCTGGACCGTCGAGATATTGCCCGCCCCCAGGCCGGTGAACAGCCTGACCGCGATCGCCAGCCAGATGTTGGGCACGAAGGCCAGCATCAGATAGCCCAGCGCATTGGCGATCAGGGTCATCAACAGCACGGGCTTTCGCCCGATCCGGTCCGACAGCCGCCCCCAGAACGGTTCGGCGAAGAACTGACCCAGCGAATAGGCCGAGAACATCAGCGTGATCTGCCACGCCTCGGCCTTCAGGCTCTGGGCGAAAAACGGCAGCAACGGCACCACCAGCCCGAACCCGACCAGATTGATGAACACCGCCGCAAACAGCACGGCCAACGCCGGCGTCTTGAGCTTTGGCGGGGTCGTCCGGGGCGTGGTCATGCCGCAGGCTTAGCTCGGCGTTCGACGACGGAGAAGCGCCATCATCGAACGCGGCCGCCCGCAGATCAGTCGACCGGGTTGTTCGCCTTCAAGAATCTCACGGTCTCATCGAGCATCCGCTGTCGCGTGGCGGCGGTCGACAGCCAGTGGTCCTCGTCATCGAGCGGAACGAGTTCAACGGGCTTTCCGGCTCTGCGTAGAGCATTGTAAAGTCGGACAGACTGGTCGTAGGGCACGACCGTGTCATCTCGACCGTGAATCAGCAACATCGGCGCATCGGCGCGGTCAGCCATCAGTGCTGGCGACAAGGCGTCGAGCGCCGGATCGCCAAGCTTCTCCGCGCCCATGAAACGCATCCAATATCGAACAACCGGGCTCTCGCGTCCCCGTGAGCCGCCCCCCGACCAACGGATCATCTCATTGAGGTCGGAAACGCCCGCCACAGCCACGGCGCAACGGTAGATGCCCGTGTCCAGAGTCGGACCGGCCATGGCGGCGTACCCCCCGTAGCTGGCGCCGACGATACACACCCGCTTGGGATCGATCATGCCTTGCGACGCCAACCAGCGTACGCCGTCTGACAGGTCGGTCTGCATCTTGCGACCCCACTGACCGTAGCCGGCGCTCAGATGAGCTTCACCCAAGCCGTCCGATCCCCGAAAATTCGGCTGCAGCACCACATAGCCCTGAGCGGCAAGCGCTTGCGCCCACCAGTCGAACCCGAAGGTATCGCGCGCGGCAGGGCCGCCGTGCGGCAGCACCACGAGCGGCAGATTACGAGGCCCCCCAACACCCGGCGGCAGGGTCAAATATCCGGGAATCGTCATGCCGTCGGCCGCTGTGTAGGAGACGGATCGTATCTCTCCAACCTGGTTGGCCGCGATGTCGGGATAGGATTGGCCCACGATTTCCGCGACGCCCCGATCCAGATCCACGAGGTTGTACGTGCCGGGATCACCATTTCCGTCCGTCTCGACGATCAGCGATCTCATGTTCGCCGCCCAGCTCTGAATCGACGGATGACGATCCTTGAACGCGGTCCTGACCGCGCGCCAAGTCCGCGCCGCCGCGGGATCAGTGATGTCGTAGACAGGTCCCTCGTCGCTGGTTCTGACCGTGCCGATCAACAACTTCGTGACGGGATGATAGATCAGGCTGTCCGGTTGAGTGTCGAAAGCGAGATCCGTCCACTGGCCGGTTTCGAGCGACAGCTCGCGATATTTGGGTTCGTCGTCTCCTTCGAGTTTGGCCTGAACGATGACCGACTTTGTCGAAGCGCCAAAACCAATCAACGAAGGTTGATCAAGCAAGGCGGTCGTCGACCAGACGCGAGGCCATCCTCCATCTCGCTTGACATCGACGCTCCATGTGCCGGTCTCGGCGTAATATGTGGAGCGCGCAATCGGTTCGCCGGCGCTGTCTAGGAGATAGTTGCCGACATTGCGGCCCCGGGCGATCTGAGTGGCGCGATTGGTGGCGGGGTCGACGCGGTAGAGATCAGCCGTTCCATCGCGCGCATCAAAGGCTTGCGAATAGATGGCCGGGCCAGTCGGCGTATCACGGATAATCGCGCCGCTGATCATGATGCGAGCCAGTTCCGGATTGCGGGCGAAAACCGTCTGAACCGAGCGCGTCGCAAGCGTATAGATGAGGCCCTGCGTGTATTCGCCCTTGCCAGCAGCGAACGGCAATGAGGCGGCGGTGGATGTGGAAATCAGCAGGTAGTCGTTGCCCACCCACGACAGGCCACGCACCTTGTTTTCGATCGAACGAAGCCCGCCAATCACTTGAAGGTTTGACAAGTCGATGATGACCAGGGCCTGCCCAGTTCCGACATTCACCAAATGCGCCAGTTTCGTGCCGTCGGGCGACAAGCGCGGGCTGGAAAACGCCGGGAGCCGGCCGTACAAATCCAACGCAGCGGGTGTCACCGGCGCGGAGGCCGATGCCTGCGAGACGGCGGGCACATCCTGCGCCTGGGCCGGAACACAGCCCAAGGCCAGCACGCTGACAAAAGCCCAAAGCGTTGATTTTGACAGATTCACAGCAGCCCCATCTTCGAATCGAAAGATCCAGAAGGGACACTGTTATTCAAACGCATGACGCCCGCAACCAGAAGGCGCGGGCGTCAGACTCATAAGATGAAGAAGCTTTAGCGCGGGGCCAGTATCATGATCATCTGGCGGCCTTCCATCTTGGGCGAGAACTCGACCTTGGCGACTTCGTCGAAGTCGGCCTGGACCTTGTTCAGCAGCTTCATCCCCAGTTCGGGGTGGGCCATTTCGCGACCGCGGAAGCGCAGGGTCACCTTGACCTTGTCGCCTTCGTCGAAGAAGCGGTGCATGGCCTTGGCCTTCACCTCATAGTCGTGGGTGTCGATGTTCGGACGGAGTTTGATCTCCTTCAGCTCGACGACCTTCTGACGCTTGCGCTGCTCGGCCTTCTTCTTCTGTTCCTGGAAACGGTGCTTGCCGTAATCGAGGATCTTGGCCACCGGCGGCTCGGAGGTGGAGACGATCTCGACCAGGTCCATCCCGGCTTCCTCGGCCGCTTCCAGAGCGGCGGAGGTGGGCATGACGCCCTGTTTTTCGCCGTTCTGGTCGATGAGCAGAACGCGAGGGGCGCGGATATCCTGGTTCATACGCGGCCCGTCTTTCACGGGTGGCGCTTGCATGGGACGGCGAATGGGCGTCGTTTCCTTATGTGGTCAGAGAATGCGTATGTCGTGATGAGCGAATGCACGCGGCGATCGCCACGTTCCCCTCAAGGCCGGCAATATGCGCCGCGAGCCCCGATTTTTCAAGGGTTCGCAGGCGTTTCGACGATGTAGGCGTCATGCAGCGCCAGCACCGCGTCGAAGACGTGATCCACCGTCAGGTCCTCGATCGGCGCGAACTGTCCGCGCGTCTCGTTCGACGCCGCCGTGCGCGTCTTGGGCCCCCACGGCCCATACAGCCACCATTCCGTTGGACCGAACAGACCCAGCGTCGGTCGCCCCAGCGCGCCCGAGACGTGCATCAGACCCGAATCGTTGCCGACGAACAGATCGGCCCGGTCGATGGCGGCGGCCGAGGCCAGGATGTCGCCCTTGCCGACGAAATCGACGCCGCGCGGCCCCGCCGCCTCCAAAGCCGGGGTCGCGGGCGGCCTGTCGCCCGGTCCGCCCACCGGCATGAACCGCCAGCCGTCGAAGCGCGGCTCGGCCTTCAACTTCTCGACCAGCGCGCCCCAGCGGTCGGCGGGCCAGCTCTTGCCCGGCTGATGCGCGATGGGGGCCAGGGCGATTATCGGGCCGGGACCCGCGCCGCCCGCCAACTGCGGATCGATCACGGCGGCGGCCTCGGCCCGCGCCTGATCGTCCAGGAAGATTTCGGGATCCAGCGGCGTCGGCGAACCCATCAGGCGCGACACCATCTCGACCTTGCGCAGGCCCGTCTCCCACGAGCGGTTATAGACGATGCGCCGCTTGGCGGGGATCAGATAGCTGAGCGCCGAACCCCGGATGTCGATCACCAGGTCCCAGCGCGTGCCGACGACCTGTTTCCACAGATCGAGCCAGTGGCCGGACAGCTTCTTCTTGTCGAGCACGATGGTGCGTACGACGCCGGGCGCATTGCGGAAGAAGGGCGCGGGCGGCCGGCCGCAGGCGACGGTGATCTCGGCCCCAGGGACCTGACGCGCGATCTCGCGGATCACGCCCGACGAGATGACGCAGTCGCCGATGCGGTTGGAGGTGACGAACAGGACCTGGGGTGCGGACATGGGTCTGTGTTCCGCCATCGCGCGTCGCGGTCAAGGGTGACGACGGCGGAAAGTCCGGGCAGAACGGCGCCATGACCGACATCCAGCACCTGTCCCGCCCCGATGGCGAAACCCTGGCCTTCAAACGCGTCGACGGCGACGGCCCGACCGTGATCTGGGTCGGCGGCTTCCGTTCGGACATGGAGGGGACCAAGGCCCTGGCCCTGGACGTCGCCGCGCGCGAACGCGGCTGGAACTTCGTCCGCTACGACCATTTCGCCCACGGCCAGTCCTCCGGCGACTGGAGACAGGCCACCATCGGCCGCTGGCGCGAGGACGCTGTCGCCCTGATCGACAGTCTTTCCGGCCCGGTCATTCCGGTCGGCTCCTCGATGGGCGGCTGGGTCTCGCTGCTGGCGACCCTGGCGCGGCCGGACCGGATCAAGGGCCTGGTCCTGGTCAATCCGGCCCAGGACTTCACCGAGCGGCTGATGTGGCCCGGCCTGGCGGACCACGAGCGTCAGGCCATCCTGCGCGAGGGCGAAACCCTGATCGTCGAGGAGGGTCTGGGCGAATATGTCCTGACGCGGCGCATGTTCGAGGAAGCGCTCAACTGGCTGCTGCTGGACGGCGTGATCGACGTCGCCGCGCCGGTTCACATCCTGCAAGGCCGCGCCGACGACGTCGTGCCCTGGCGACATCAGGTCGAGCTGGTCGAACGTCTGACGGGCGGCGACGTGCGCCTGGACCTGATCGAGGGCGGCGATCACCGGCTTTCGACGCAGGCGGACCTCGACCGACTGGTCGCGGCGGTCGAGGCGATGCGAACCTAGATCCTCTCCCGTTCACGGGCGAGGGGGACCGCGAAGCGGTGGAGGGGGCGAACGCATCTTCGTTTCGAACGGCTCGCACCTTGCGCGCTCCGCCCCCTCCACCATGCTGCGCATGGTCCCCCTCCCCCGCTGACGCAGGGGAGGATCGTGTCAGCGGCCCCCCGTCAGCGCCCCATACAGGTCCGTACGCCGATCGCGGAAGAAGCCCCAGGCCGCGCGGTATTTGTCCAGCTCGTCCAGGTCGAAGCGGTGCACCAGCACCCCCTCCTCCTCGGCGCCCAGTTGCTCGACCAGTTCGCCCTGTTGGTCGGCGATGAAGGAATGGCCGTAGAAGGTCTGGCCGACCTCGGTCACGCGCTCATGGCCGATCCGGTTGGCGCCGACGACGGGAACCGCATTCGATACCGCATGGCCCTGCATGGCGCGCCGCCAGGGCTCGGCGGTGTGCAGGGTCGCATCATGCGGCTCGGTGCCGATGGCGGTCGGATACATCAGGACATCGGCGCCCATCAGCATCATCGCCCGCGCCGCTTCCGGGAACCACTGGTCCCAGCAGATGCCGACCCCGACCTTGCCGAAGCGAGTCTTCCAGACCTTGAAACCCGTATCGCCCGGCCGGAAATAGTATTTCTCCTGATAGCCGGGGCCGTCGGGGATATGGCTCTTGCGATAGATCCCCAGCGCCTCGCCGTCCGCGTCCAGCATGACCAGCGAGTTGTAATATTGTGGCCCGTCCTTCTCGAAGATCGAGACCGGAATGGCGACGCCCAGGTCCTTGGCCACCGGCGCCATGGCCACAACACACGGATGTTCGCGCCATTCATAGGCCTGGCTGAACCAGTGCTCTTCCTGTGAGACGCAGAAATACGGCCCCTGGAACAGCTCCGACGGCAGGATCACCTGCGCGCCCCGCCCCGCCGCCTCGCGCACGAAGGCGATGGTCTTGTCGATGTTCGCCTGCATGTCCTCGCCATACGAGGTCTGGATGCCGGCGACGGTGATGGTTCTCGGAGTGGCGAGTGACGAGTGGCGAGTGGCGAGGGAAGTCATTTCGTGCGCTCCTCGAGCTTGGAGATGAGGCCGGAAAGCATACGGCTGATTTCGTCGGCGGCTTCGAGCAATCGCGCGAGCGCGGCCTCCTCGATATAGGCCAGCCTCTGGGCAAGGATGAGTTGGGTTTCCACCTCGGCCAGAGAACCGCGGGCGATGGAAAGGAAGCGCAGAAAATCAGGTGTGCTGCGACGCGCGCAACCTTCGGCAATGTTGGAAGGTACGGACACGGCCGCGCGCCTGACCTGACTGATCAGGCCGAACCGCTCGTCGGATGGCCAAATGCGGCTTTCCTCATAAACAAGCTCAACCCAAGTCAGGGCTTTCTGCCAGACGAGCAGATCACGGTAGTGGCGGACCTCGCTACTCGCCGCTCGCCACTCGCCACTCATTGCGGCTCCTGCTGGGAGATGCAGTGGAACGACCCGCCGCCGGTCAGGATGGCGTTGGACGGCAGCGGAATGATCTCGCGATCGGGGAAGGCGTCCTTCAACGCCTGACAGGCCATGTCGGCGGCGCGCGCATCGCCATAGGTGGGAACGATCACCGCGCCGTTGGCGATCAGGAAGTTCATGTGACTGGCCGGGATCGGGCGTTCGTCCTCGTCCAGCACCAGGCCTGGCGACGGGATGCGCACGACCTTCAGCCGACGGCCCGCCGCATCGGTCACGGCGGCCAGATCGCGCGCCGTCGCGTCATAGACGTCGGCGTTGACGTCGTTCGTCCCCCAGGCGACCGGGCAGGCGACCACGCCCGGCGCGACGAACCGCGCCAGATTATCGACGTGCCCGTCGGTGTGATCGTTCAGCAAACCGTCGCCCAGCCACACCACCACCTTGGCGCCGACCGCCTTCTCCAGCGCCGCCGCCGCGACGGCCTCATCCTGGTTCCAGGCCGGGTTGCGGTTCGGGTTCAGCAGGCATTGGCGCGTGGTCAGGACGGTCCCCTCCCCGTCGTGATCCAGCGACCCGCCCTCCATGACAAAGTCGTTCCAGGTCAGGTCCACGCCCGCATGTCGGCCGATCTGGCCGGCGACCAGGTCGTCGCCCGGCATGTCGTATTTCCCGCCCCAGCCGTTGAACTTGAAGGCGGCGGCCGTTTTGGATCCCGCGCCGAAGATCGGCCCGGTGTCGCGCAGCCAGACGTCGCCGAATTCGCCGGGCACGACCTCGACATTCGCCACGCCGGCAAAGCGCGCCTGGGCGTCGGCCAGAACTTCGGCCTTGCCGACCATCAGCTTGACCTGCTCGCGACCCGGACCGGCCAAAGCCCGCACCAGACCCTCGACCTCGTCCTGCGCCTGCTCCAACGCCTCGAACCAGTATTCCGCATGGCTGGGCCAACCCACCCACATGGCGCGGTGCGGCGCCCATTCGGCGGGGATGGCGGCAGCAGTCGGATCGGTCATGCGGGCGTCCTCAAGAAGGGCCGAACTGGAAGCCGCGCCATATGGCCCCAAGCGCCCCCGACTTCAACGTCGGCCACGAAAAAGGGCGGCCCGCGAACGGACCGCCCTTCTTCTGGAGATCGTGCGTCAGATCAGAAGGAGATCTTGGCGCCGACTTTGATCTGCCAGGTGGAGGCCGGCAGGATTTGTTGCGGACGACGGGCTTCGTCGCGCGGAGCGTTGTTCGTGCCGCCCTGCGCCAGATTCGGCGTCTGCAGTTGCGAGTAGTTGTAGACCGCGCCGGGAGCGCCGCAGTTCGCGGTGGCTCCACCCGCCGTCTGGCAGTTGAGGACGACTGTGCCGACGCCGCGATAGAACGGATACTGCTCGGTCACGCCCCACTTGTCATTGAGCAGGTTTCCGAAGTTCTCGACGTCCATATACAGCTTGATCGTGCCGGTAGGGACGAACGCGACCGGGATTTCCTGCGACAGGCGCAGGTCAACCGTGGTCACCGCCGCCGAGCGGAAACCGTTACGCGGGGCGATCGAACCCGCGTACTTGATAAGGCCGGTGTTGTTCAGGAAGGCGTTGAAGTCCGTCAGATTGATGCCGGTATAGGTGATGCGCGGATCGCTGGTCGCGGTCACGACACCGTTGGCGTCCGTCTGCGGCACATAGAACAGCTGGTTCGAGGTGCCGAAAGCGCCCGAATAGGACTGCGGCACGGCGTTGCCGAAGTCGTTGTCGAAGTTGCCCGAACGGCTGTTGTGATAGACGAAGGAGTAAGGCAGGCCCGAACGACGCTGAGCGAAGACGTTCACCGAGGTTTCGTTGTCGCCGAACAGGGCGCGGGCCCAGCTGACGTTTACCGACAGGCGATTGCGGACTTCATAGTCCGAGGTCGCCAGGGCCGGGTTGTTGTGGTCCGACGAAGCGAAGCGAACGAACGAGGAGTCAGGCTGCGAGCTGGTCATCGGGTTGCCGTCTTCGGCTTCCGTGTAGGTGTAGGTCGCGCGAACGTCGAGGCCCTCGAAGACGCCTTCCTTCCAGCTCTTCTGGGCGGTGATCGCCGCCGAGGCCGAGTAGCCGCCGTCCTTGAGGTTGGTCAGCAGCAGATCGAACTGGTTGGCGCCGATCGTGCCGGTCGTGGTGCGACCGTAAACGGGGCGACCGTCCGGTGCCGTACCGGTCTGAAGCGCGCGCAGGTCCTTGTAGTACAGGGCGTTCTCAAACTGGTTGTAAAGCAGGTCGGCTTGCAGACGGAAGTCTTCGATCAGCGGCAGGCGGAAGTCGCGCGCCACGGTCAGGTTGTATTTCCAGGCGCTAGGCGTCACGAAATCGGGGTCAAGAGCGACCACGTTGCCGTTGCCCGGCGTGAAGGTGCAGTTTGCCCCGGCAGGAACTTGCGACAGGTTGGTGATGCCCGTCAGCGGGCCAGTGCAGACCGAGTTGGTGATGCGCGCGCCGTCGTTGCCGAAGGGGTTGCCGATCTGCACGTTGGTGCCGATGGCCGAGAACCGGCCGATGCCGCCCGACACCGTCCACTCGCCCGGCGTCCAGTTGAAGCCGAAGCGCGGCAGGAACAGATCCTGACCATCGAGGTTCGCAGTGTTTGCGAAGCCTTGGCGCGACACGAAGTTGGCGTTCAGCACCGGCGCGTCATCCATGGCGAACCAGTCGTAACGCAGGCCATAGCTGATGCGCAGATTGTCCGTCACTTGCCAGTTGTCTTCGGCGTAAACGGAGTTGAGGTCGTAACCGAATTCGACCGCACCATTGCGAGCCGTACCGAAGGTGGCCGGAACGGTGCCGCCCGCCGGATTGACGGCGCCGCGAATGAACAGGCTGGCGGCGTTGCCGTTCACGAAGTCGTTGTAGCTGTTGAAGGTCCAGGTGCCCAGCGACTGGGAGACGAAGACGTTCAGGAAGTCGCGCTTCTCCGTGCGGATACCGGCCAGGAAGTCGTGCGCACCGAGATTGTAGCGCGCGATCAGCTCGGCGTTGGTGTTCTCGCTGTACAGATAGTTGTCGTGACGGAAGTTGTCGGCGCCGAACTGAATCTGCGGCGTGCCCGAGCCGGCCAGAACGCCCGGCAGGTCAGCGACATTGACCGTGACTTGGCCGACGCCCAGTCCGCCCGTGGGCAGTTGGGTGGTCTCGGTTTCCTTGTAGCCGACGCGCAGTTCGGTCGAGAAGTTCGGCGTCCACTGCGAGTTCAGTTGGGCGTTGTACGTCGTGAGACGCTCGTCCTTCAGATACTGCGTTGATTCCAGGCCGACCCGCGGCGTGGTGACTGAGTCGCCGTTCGGGAAGACGGAGCTGGTGCTGCCGTTGAACGAGGTGCCTTGGGTTTCCTGATAGGTCAGGGCCAGACGGTGGTTCTCGTTGATGTTCCAGTCGACCTTGGCGAGGTATTTCTCGTCGTTCACCGGCGGAGCGTTGCTGACGAACGAGCCGGCGTCGTAGCCGTAACGAGCCTGCGCCGCCTGACGGAAGGTTTCGATCGCGCCGGTCGTGATGCGCGGAACTTCGGTAGAGAAGCCCGATCCGACGGGACCTTCATCCAGCGAAAACTCGGATTCGAACTTCTCATAGGACAGGAAGAAGAACAGGGTGTCCTTGATGATCGGACCGCCCAGCGTCGCGCCCCAGGTTTTTTCCTTGAAGGTGCGGACGTAGGGGATCAGGTTGTTGTAGCCATAGGCCAGGTTGGGCGCGCCGTTCAGGCGGGTGCGGTTGTCATACCCCCAGTAGCGATCGCCCAGCATGGCGTCGTCGCTGTACTCATAGAAGGCCGAACCGCTGAAATTGTTGGTGCCGGACTTGGTCACGGCGTTGATCGAACCACCGATGAAGCCGTTGTTGATGACGCTGAAAGGAGCGGCCGAGACATTGACGGCTTCGACGGCGTCGAGCGAGATCGGCGAACGTTGCGTCGGATAGCCATTGCCGTTCAGGCCGAACTCGTCGTTCTGGCGAATGCCGTCGACGGTCAGCTGGTTCAGGCGCGTGTTCGTGCCGGCGAACGAGAGAGCATCTTCGTTCGAAGGGTCGATCGTCGCGAACGGATCAAGACGCGCGGTGTCCTTCAGATCGCGGCTGATCGAGGGCAGCGAGCCGATCGTGTTCGCGCCATAGTTGGAGGCCGAGCCGGCGCCGAAATCATTGGCGAAACGACGCGTGCCGACCACAACGACGTCGGTGACGGTGTTGGCGAAGAGTTCGATGTCCGCATTGGCGGGGTCGCCGACGCTGATGCCGGACAGTTGCGCTTCGCCCGAACCTTCAGCGGACGACGCCGTGATCATGTAGGGTCCGCCGACCCGCAGGCCGCGCGCCGAGTAGAAGCCATTTCCATCCGCCACGGTCGTCGCAGTCGTGCCGGTGGGCTGGTGGACTAGCGTGACGGACGCGCCAGCCACGCCGGCGCCGTCGGCGCTCAAAACGCGGCCGCGAATGGCGCCGGTGGTTTCCTGAGCATATACCGCAGTCGAGGCGGACATCATGATGGCGACGGCCGAAGCGCCGTACGCCAGTTTGCGGAAGGTCATTAAGCTATCCCCAGCTGGTGGACCGAAATTGGTCGAGGACATGTTCGAGGCATGTCGCAATCCAGCCCCCTCTAGGGCGGATGTCAGAACCTAGGACGACAGTTATGTAACGGTAATATGACAGGCTCGGAGGGTGTTTTGGGCGCCACACCGCGTATGGCTACCGCTAATCAGCTGCCCGTTCGAAGACGTCCGCAATTCCGCGGGCTGTCGGCACGATGGCGTGCGGCTCATGATAGTTGCCGTTCACCTGGCTCTGGGCGATCACATGCGCGCGGAACCGCGTGAACAAGGCGCTGTCGGGAGCCTCCGGCGCGCACCAGAAAGCGTCCAGCGGCTTCTGGTCGGTCAGCCCCTCGAAGTCAAAGAAGGCGTCTCCCAGAACCTTGACCGGCGTATGGAAACCCAGCGCCGACAAGGCGGCGCTGGAGTTGTTGACGACCATGCCTCGCGACGCACGGCACAGCGCGGCCAGATTGCCGCCGTCGATGAAATCGACACGTCCCGCCAGCCCATGCTCCTGAGCCAGCCGCATTGTGACGGCGCGAAGATTGACCAGGCCCGGATCCAGCGGATGGTTCTTGACCACCAGCCGCATCTGAGGCGCCGCGTTTGCGGCGAAGCTGGTGATGACGGCCGTCAGGAAGGCGCGATTGTCGGCGTATCGGGAATAGCGCAGCAGCTGCGCATCGCCCTCCCGCTGCAGGCAGGCGATGAAGAACTCACCTCTGTCCCGGATGATGTCGGCGTCGCAATTCTCGGGTCGACGGAAGGCCAGGCTGACGTAGCGTCGAACATGGCCCAGGCACTGCTTCAATGGAGAGAACACATAGGGCGCGGTATAGTTTGGGAAGAACGCTTTTCCCGCCACCTGCACCGTATGGTAGGCGCTGATATTGGCGACATGGTGCGGCAGGATTTTTCCGACTGCGACAGGCTCGGGCAATTGCGGCGCTGGCTCGGGATATCCGTCGCGGAAGCGTGGAAGCGCGCTTGAGCCGTTCACGCCGTTGCGTTCGACGGTGATCCAATCAGGACGGAAATAGCCGTTCTCCAAGACCCAGACGCGAGCCTTCAGGCTTTCCGATGCGGCCAGAACCGCACGGTTGTAGGCGCCGGCCTCGCCAAAAACGACGATGTCACTGAAATCTGCGACGATACGGGCGAGATCATCGGTCCACGATTTTGCCGTTCCCTTGAACACCAACCCGCCCGGCCTGCGCCAGTTCATCGCATCGCCGGCGTTGAAGATCATGCGGTTGACGACCGCCCCGCGCGATTCGAGCACCGAGGCCAATGCGGATCCGAACGATCCGAAGGGGGCGGAAACGATCAGGAAACGACGGCTCGACAGGCCATGTCGACCGCCTTGCCGTGTTGCGGGGAAGGCAGAAACGACGGTTGACTGGGCCGGCGCTACTGAACGCAACCGCAGAGATGCGCTGGGCCGAACGTCATCTGCCCTTAAGCGATAACGGCGACGACGTCGCGCCGACAGAACTCGAGAAGACGAACGCACGTCCACCATCACGCCCACCGGTACAATGACGGAACAGAAACCGCTTCGGCGCGGCCGGTGCAACCGAAGGGTTTATCGACAAAGGGCATCATCGCCCTTTTGTCGCGACCACCTTTTGCGATCAATCGAAAACGCCCAGAGTTCTGAGATTTTGAAACGTGGCGCTTTGAGCGTTGTTTTTTAGCATCAAAGCCGCCGCCACCCGGAAGGCGACGACGGCTCGATGTCTTTGAGACGACGACTTCCATGCTTCGCAGGTCGCTGGTTGGGTGATCCCAACCAACTCCCCGAAAGTCTTAGAAGTTGATGTCGATGGTCGCGCGGCGGTTGAGCGGTTCACGCACACCGTCGGCGGTCGGCTTGGCCAGGTTGGTTTCACCCTTGCCGTCGAGGGCGATCACGCCGCCGTTGACGCCTTGAGCGACCAGGGCGTCCGCGACGGTGCGCGAACGACGGTTGGACAGACCCAGGTTATAGGCGGCCGAACCCGAGGTGTCGGTGTAGCCGACGATCAGGACGCGCGTCGGACGACCCGACTTGGCGTAGTTGGCGGCCTGCGTCACCACCGAGCGGGCTTCCGCGGTCAGGTCCGAGCGATCCCAGTCGAAGTAGACGACGAACTGGCGAGCGACCGGGGTCTGAGCGACCGGCGGCGGGGGCGGCGGGGGCGGAGGAGGCGGCGGGGGCGGGGGCGGCGGGGGCGGCGGCGGCGGCGGAGCGTCTTCCGCACCGAAGCTGTAGCGCAGACCCAGGGTCACGGTGTGCGACTGGTCGTAGTCGCCGTCCCATTCGCCGAACTGCGTAGCGCCAGGACCAGCGCCGACCGTCGTCGAGGCGAAGTTGGCGTCGCCCGTCAGGTAACGGTAGGTCAGGTCGATGTTGGTGCGGTCGCCCACAGCCCAGGCCAGACCGGCGATCGCCTGAGCGGCGAACTTGGTCGAGTCGTCGTCCGCCGTGAAGGTGGCGGCGCGGTTGGCGCGCAGAGCGCCGCTCGTGTCGGTCTTGACGCGGTTGACGCCGGCGCCGAGGCCGACGAACGGACGAACGCCCCAGTATTCGAAGCCGAAGTCATAGATGACGTTGGCCATCAGGGTGGCGGATTCGATGTCGCCTTCGGGCGAGAAGCAACCGCCCGTCGCCGGGGTGAAGTTGCACAGGCCCTGCGTGCCCGACACGGCGCGAACGCGGCCGATGTCGCCCGAGCGGTAGCCGCCTTCCAGTTCAACGCGCCAGTTCGGGTTGAAGCGATAGCCGAGGCGAGCGAAAGCCGCCCAGCCGTCGTTCACTTCCCAGTTCCAGTTGGCGCCGGTCGTGGACGATTCAGCGTTGATATCGTCGATCATGTGGTAGCCGGCGTCGATGGCGCCGTACCAACCATTGGGTTCCGCCGATGCGGCGCCGGCTGCGAACAGTCCGGCGGCGGCAACGGAGGCGAGAAGTTTGAGCTTCATAGCTTCCTCACTGTGTGAATGCGCGAAGCTGCGCAATAGCACAGCATTCACTCGACCGAACGGCGTGGCTGGCGCACGGTTCCGCGCTTGAGATACGATTGTGTCGACTGTGGCGCCATTTCAACACATTGGGCGTCTGCGAGAGGGAACGATTATGACGATGCGGTTTGACGGACAGGTGGCGATCGTGACGGGCGCCGGGGGCGGGCTGGGGCGCGAACACGCTCTGGCGCTGGCGGCGCGGGGGGCCAAGCTTGTGGTCAATGACCTGGGCGGCGCCCGCGACGGTTCAGGCGGTTCGGCGACGGCGGCGGAATCGGTCGTGGCGGAAATTGAGGCGGCCGGCGGGGAAGCGATGGCCAATGCGGCCTCCGTGACAGACTATGCCGCAGTCCAGGCCATGGTCGATCAGGCCATGGCGAAATGGGGCCGGATCGACATTCTGGTGAACAACGCCGGCGTCCTGCGCGACAGGACCTTCGCCAAGATGGAGCTCGAGGACTTCCGCTTCGTCGTCGATGTCCACCTGATGGGGGCGGTAAACTGCACGAAGGCGGTGTGGGAGATCATGCGCGGGCAGAACTACGGCCGGATCGTGATGACGACCTCGTCGTCTGGCCTGTACGGCAACTTCGGCCAGTCGAACTATGGCGCAGCCAAGATGGCCTTGGTCGGCCTGATGCAGACCCTGTCGATCGAAGGGGCCAAGAACGACATCCGCGTCAACTGCTTGGCGCCCACCGCCCACACCCGCATGACCGAGGATCTGGGCGCCGCCCTGCCGCTGGAGGCGCTGGCCCCGGCTCTGGTCACGCCCGGCCTGCTTTACCTGGTCAGCAAGGAGGCGCCGAGCCGCGGAATCCTGGCCGCCGGCGCCGGCGGGTTCGAGCGCGCCTATGTCACTCTGACGCAAGGCGACTTCATCACCGGGGACAACGCCCCCGAACAGGTCGCCGCCCGCTTCGACGCCATCTCGGACCGCAGCGGCGAGATCGTGCCGGACATGGGCGCCGCCCAAGGCATGATCGAACTGACTAAGGCCCAGAAGGCCCACGGCGGTTGAACAACAAGGTGCCTTGCGTTGACGCGACGTGAGGCGCCTAACTTCGCTTCAGAGGAAACCGGCCTCAAGCAGCGCGAACGCGCGTAGGCCAAACAAAAATGGGCTCAAGCAGCCCGAAGGGCGATAGCCCAGGAGGAAAGCTCATGCGCGAAGCCGTCATCGTCTCCACCGCCCGCACCCCCATCGGTCGCGCCTATCGCGGCGCGTTCAACGACACCCAGGCGCAGCAGCTCGGCGCCCATGCGGTCAAGCACGCGGTCCAGCGCGCCGGCGTCGATCCGGTCGAGATTGAGGACGTGGTCATGGGCGCGGCCCTGCAGCAGGGTTCGACCGGCACCAACGTCGCGCGCCAGATCGCGCTCGCCGCCGGCCTGCCCTCCTCCGTTCCCGGCATGAGCCTGGACCGTCAGTGCGCCTCGGGCCTGATGGGCATCGCCACGGCGGCGAAACAGGTCGTCTTCGATCAGCAGAAGATGGCGGTCGGCGGCGGGCTGGAAAGCATCTCCTTGGTCCAGAACCAGAATATGAACCTGTACCGGATGAAGGATGAGGCGCTGCTGAAGCTGTCGCCCCACATCTATATGTCGATGCTGGAGACGGCCGAGGTGGTGTCGCGCCGCTATGGCGTCAGCCGCGACCGCCAGGACGACTATGCGCTGAAGTCCCAGCAGCGCACCGCCGCGGCCCAGGACGCCGGTCGCTTCGACGCCGAGATCGTGCCCATGACCACCACCATGCTGGTCATGGACAAGGCCACCGGCCAGACCTCATCGAAAGAGGTCACCCTCTCCCAGGACGAGGGCAACCGTCCCGATACGACGCTGGAAGGGCTGAAGGCCTTGAAGCCGGTCTTCGGCGGCGGCGAGGAGATCGAGACGGGCGAGTTCATCACCGCCGGCAACGCCTCGCAGCTGTCGGACGGCGCCTCAGCCTGTGTCGTCATGGAGGCCGGCGAGGCGGTGAAGCGCAATCTGCAACCGCTCGGCGCCTATCGCGGCATGGCGGTCGCCGGCTGCGAGCCGGACGAAATGGGCATCGGCCCGGTCTATGCCGTGCCCAAACTGCTGAAGCGCCACGGCCTGACGGTGGACGACATCGGCATCTGGGAGCTGAACGAAGCCTTCGCCGCCCAGGTTCTGTATTGTCAGGATACGCTGGGCATTCCCGATGACCGGCTGAACGTCTCGGGCGGCGCCATCTCCATCGGCCACCCCTACGGCATGTCCGGCGCCCGCATGACCGGCCACGTCCTGATCGAAGGCAAGCGTCGCGGCGCCAAATACGGCGTCGTCACCATGTGCATCGGCGGCGGCATGGGCGCGGCCGGGCTGTTCGAAATTTACTGAGAAAGTCAGAAAGCCGCGCCCACATGAGACACGACTTCGAAACGCCAGCGTTTCGAAGCGGCGCGGCCGGGCTGTTCGAAATCTATTGAGAGGGACCAGTTGTCTCCTCCCCATTTCATGGGGAGGTGGCTCGTAGCGAAGCGGAGAGACGGAGGGGCTCTTCGCCGCATCGCAAACGTCTGTGGGACTTCAATAGCCCCTCCACCGCTTAGCCAGTCCTCGGGCTCGCCTTCGGCGAGACCCGGGGGCGGTCCCCTTCCCCGCTCCGCAGGGAGGAGACGATTTAGACCCGCTCGCTCATCTTGATCGCGGCCTTGCAGCCGACCTTGATCACGCCGGACAGCAGGCGATAGGCGGGCGCTTCTCGGCTGCCGTGTTCGATGGCGTGATCGTGGTGGGCCAGTTCCTCGTCGCGGAACTGTTTCAGCTCGGCGGCCAGGGCCGGGTCGCGATCGCCGATCTCGGCGATCTGGTCAGCATAGTGTTTCTCGATCACGCTCTCGACCGCCTCGGTGCAGGCGTGCGCGGCCTTTTCGCCCATCAGGGCCGTGCCGGCGCCAAGGGCCGAGGCGGCGATGCGCCACAGGGGCGTCATGACCGTGGGTCGCACCCGCCGCTCGTTCAGCAGCCGCTCGAAGCGCGCCAGATGCACCGCCTCCTGGTCCTGCATTTCCGACAGGTCGTGGGCGATGCCGTCACGCCCCTTGCGCCCTTCGAACACCGCCTTCTGGGCGCGATAGATCAGGACGGCCGCATATTCCCCCGCGTGATCGACGCGCAGGATTTCGTCCATCCGCGCCTTGTCGGCGCCTTGGCCAGGACGAGGAAGAGGAATGGAATGGCTCATCGCATCAGGCCTTTTCGATCCGGGGCGCGCGGGCGTCCTTGGGACGTTTCGCCGCCAACAGGCTGAACACCGCAAGCGCCGAGGCGATGATCGCGTTCCATCCTGCCATCGACAGACCCAGCCAGCTCCAGGCCACATCGCCGCAGCCGATCACCTTGGTCACCGGCCCCGTGCCCATGGCGAGCGCCGTCAGGCTGTCCATATCGACCGAGCCGCCGACGGACGAACAGGTCGCAGGCAGCGCCCACCATTTATATTCGCCACCCATGTGGAAGATGGCCGTGATGGCGCCTGTGGCGAACACGGCCGCCAGCAGGAAGGCGGCGATGCGCGGCGTGCCCCGGCGTCCGCCGCTGAAAAGGGTCCAGCCTGTGGCCAGCACAGCGACGACGACGGCGCCCCAATAGACCTCGCGCTGCTTCAGACACAGGTTACAGGGCGCAAGGCCGCCGAACCGTTCGAACGCATGGGCCGCGCCCAGCATGGCCAGCGACGCGGCCAGGGCGAAGGCGGTCCACCAACGGGTCAGAAGGCGATAGACATCGATCATCTTGAAACGGTCTTACCCCGCCCCGAACGCGGCGTCGACTTACAGAAGCTTCAGGACGACGATCAACGCGACCAGCGCGACCAGGCCGATCACGCTCCACATCGCCAGCCGCTTTTCCACCTGCGCCAGCATGGCCGGCCCCCAGCGCTTCAGGATCCACGCTTCCAGGAAGAACCGCCCGCCCCGCGTCACGACCGACGCGGCCATGAAGACCGGAAAGCTGAACGCCGCCAGACCCGAAGCGATGGTCACCAGCTTGTAGGGGATGGGTGTCAGCCCCTTGATCAGTATGACCCACAGGCCCCACTGATCGAACCAGGCGCGGAACTGCTCCAGCCCGTCCGAATGGCCCAGCACCCGCATGATCGCCAGACCCAGATCGGTCAGGAAATAGCCGATCGCATAACCGAGAATCCCGCCCAGCACCGACGCTGCGGTGCAGACCGCAGCGTAGAAATACGCCTTCTGCGGTCGCGCCAGGATCATCGGCGCCAGCATCACATCGGGCGGGATCGGAAAGAACGAACTCTCGGCGAAGGAGACGACCGCCAGGGCCTTGGTCGCATGGCGGCTGCGCGCCAGGTCGAAGACGCGGTCATAGAGTTTGCGCAGCATGGCGATCCTTAAGGCGGTACGGCGCGTTAGCACCCCTGCGGCGTTGCGTCATCCTCGGCCGTCACGTCCACCTGCTAGAGCGCCTGAATGACGACCCCCGCCTCTTCCCCGTCCACGGTCCAGCAGGACGACGTCAGCCATAACGTCACCCGGCTGCTGCGGCGGCTGGCCGACGACGGCGGCGACGCAGGCCTGACCCTGCACGAGATCCGCGACCGGCTGGACGAGCGCGCCTACGGCCTGTTGATCCTGCTGCTCTCCATCCCTTGTCTGGTGCCGGGCCTTTACGGCGTGCCGCAGGTGGTCGGGCTGATCGTCATCCTGCTGGCCGGCCAGATGCTGGTCGGGCGCGAGGAGCCTTGGCTGCCGCGCTGGTTCCTGAACCTGCGGTGCAAAGGATCGTGGCTGAAGGCCATGGCCGATTTCGCCGAAACCAAACTGGGCTGGATCGACCGGCTGTCGCGCCCCCGCCTGCGCCGCTTCGCCGACGGACCGGGCGAGAAGCTGGCCGCCGTCTTCATGATCCTGGCGACCGTCACCATCGTCATGCCCCTGACCAACACCATCCCGTCCATCGCCCTGGCCTTGCTGTCGGTCGGCCTGATCCAGCGCGACGGCCTGTTCGTCCTCGCGGGCTGCGCCGTCACCACTGTCTGGCTGACCATCCTGGGCGCGCTAGGGACCGGCCTTCTGATGGGCGCCGAATGGGCCACCCGCTGGTTGCCGGGCTGACGCAACCGTAAGATATTGGCCGTCAAATCGCGCCTCAGTTGTTTTGGTCAGTATGCTTACGCTTGGTGGTGGGGAGCCCGAAGACTTGACCTCGAATCTGATCGGCCTCGTCGCCGCACTCGGCCTCGCTTTCGCAGCCGCCGCCCCCGCCTCGGCTCAACAGGCCGCGACGATCGAGGCGCGCGCCGCGCCGGGCGGCGTTCTGGTGACCTGGAAGCTCGCCCAACCGACGACTGAGGTCGCGTTTTTGGATCAGGACATCGTCCGAACCCTGTGGACGGTCAGAACGCCGGGCCTGTCGATGTCGGACGGCGTGGTGAAATCCGACCAGCCGTTCGATACCTTCGATATTCTGATCGCGCCTGACGCGGCCGAGGTGGACCGCGTCTATATCGGCCTGGTGCGGGTCGGATCAGGCCAGAGGCTTTATGGGCCCGCGCTGGCGCTGAAGGACATGGACGCCGAACTGGCCGTGAGGGCGGCCGCAGGTGAAACCGTCACGCCTCAATCCAACGCGATCCAAAGCTACGTCTATGTCGGACCGACCTCGGCCGTGACGCAGGATGACGGCGGCGTGGTCGTCGTCGGGGAAACCGTTCCCGCATCCCTGCGCACCGCGATGAGCGAAGGCTTTCTGGCGGCCCAGGGATTCTATGGCGCTCGCCTCGGCCGCGACCTGCCCTATGCGCCGACCCTGATCGTCACTACCGACAGCCCCGGCCCGACGACATTTCGGGGCGATGTGACCGACAATGGCGTCATCTCCCTGCGCTTTCATGGCTCGGACTGGTCCGCGCCCCCGCCCGATGTGACCGAACAGCTGTCCACCTTCGTCTGGCACGAGACGTTGCACATGTGGAACAGCCATGCGGTGACGACCAAGGACGGCGTCAGAGCGCCTTGGCTGCATGAGGGCGGCGCCGAATACGGCGCATTGATCGCCGCCCTGTCCACGGGAACGATCGACGAGACCCAGTTGAAGACCTCGCTGGCGCGACGGCTGAACGGTTGTCGCGCCGCCCTTGGCGACCGCCCTGACGCCGAACAGCGCCTGCGCACCGGAAACGCCATCTACAACTGCGGCGTCGTCGTGCAGTGGATCGCGGACCTGGAGAGCCGCCGCGCCTCCGACGGCCGCGCGGACGTCTTCGACATCTGGAAGGCCATGCTTCAGTCCGGTCGCTCGGGAGACGGTTATGGGGTGGAGGACTTCCGCAGCCGCCTGACGCCGGACACCGCCGTCGCCGTGCTGTTGGACGGTCCGGGCCCGGACCGCTGGGCCGGCGTTCAGGCCCGCCTTGCCGCGCTGGGCGTCACCTTGGTCAATCGGCCCAGCCCGCGTGACCTTCGCCAGGCCGCTCTGTTCCACATGGTCGATCAGAACTGCGGCGGCGAGGGCGGCTTTTCCATCGACAACGGCCGGATCAAGCTGGACTCCGGCGACCGATGCGGCGCCCTGTCCGGCGATCCCGTCGTCATCGCGATCGAAGATCTGGACCCGATGTCGAACGGTCAGGGCGTCTTCCAGGCCGTCCAGGCCCGTTGCGCCGAAAACCTGCCCATCCGTTACACACTGGCGGACGGCAAGACGGTCGAGGCGGTCTGCAAGGCCCCGCTTCGGGCCCCCGATCTTTGGGCCGTCGATGCGATGCCGGATCTCAGGGCGCGACGCACTTGACGGACAAGCGCCGCCCTAGATGTCCAAGATTTAACGGGCGCCAAGCCGGTATCCAGTGAAAGGTGCAGTGGTCGACCGGCGGTCGATCATTCCCGACCTTTCTTTCATGTGAGTGTCATGGCCCTGCCTCTTCGTGTCTCCCGTCCCCTGACCGCCGCGGTTGGCTTAGGCGTCCTGCTGGTCGCGGCCCTGCCCGCAGCCGCCCAGGACTATCGCCAAGCCTTCCATCCTGATCAGCTGAAGGGGCCGCCCGCCGGCGCGCTGAACGAGGTTTTGGTGCTGGGCACGCCGCACCTGTCGAACATGGGCGACGGCTTCAAAGTCGAAAGTCTGTCGCCGCTGCTGGATCGGCTGGCGGCGTGGAAGCCGACCGCCATCTCAACCGAGGACCTGTCGGGCCTGCAATGCGACAGCCTGCGTCGCTATCCGTCGCGCTATGCCGAGACGGTCGAGACCTATTGCTGGGATCCCGCCCCCGCCGCCCTGGCGACCGGCCTGGACGTGCCTGCCGCCAACGCAGAGGCTGAGCGGCTGCTGGCCGAGTGGCCCGATCGGCCCACGGCGGCCCAGCGGCGTCATCTGGCGGCGGTCTTCCTGGCGGCCGGCGAGCGGGGATCGGCCCTGGTCCAGTGGCTTCGCCTGCCCGCCCAGGACCGCATCGCCGGGGACGGCCTGAACGACGCCTTGGTCGGCGTGCTGAACCAAATCGAGAAACAGGCCAACGAGACCTTCCTGATCTCCGCCCCCCTGGCCGCGCGCCTAGGACTGGAACGGCTGTGGAGCGTCGACGACCACTCCGCCGATTCGCCCGACCCCGCCGACCCCGTGGAGAAGAAGGCATCACAGGACGCCGTCATGGCCGCCTGGGACAATGCCGCCAGCACGGCCCGTCGGGCGGAAGACGAACGGCTGAGCGCCGCCCTGGATCAGCCGAACGGCCTTCTTCAGATGTATCGCGCCTACAATGCACCGACCGTCCCGGCCATGGCCTATCAGTCCGATTTCGGCGCAAATCTGATCGAGCCGTCGCCGCAGGCCTTCGGCCGCCGCTATCTCGGCTTCTGGGAGACCCGCAACCTGCGCATGGTCGCCAATATGCGCGATGTTCTGGGCCGCTATCCGGGCACGCGGATGCTGACCATCGTCGGCGCCTCACACAAGGGCTACTACGAGGCCTATCTGGATCAGATGCACGACGTCCGGCTGGTCGATCCCGAGCCCGTTCTGCGCTGAGCGGAACGCGCTGGGGGCCGCCCGTCATCACGACCCCGTGGCTTCGTCTTGGCTCCGTCGTCTTCTGTGACTAGGTTCCGCGCCAATCGGCGGCCAGACCGCCCTCAAGATCACGCGGGAGACGCGCCATGAACGACATGACCCAGGCTACGGCGGAACAGATCGACCAGGAAAACCCCCTCGGCGTCGACGGTTTCGAGTTTGTCGAATTCACCGGCCCCGAGCCCGAGGCGATGATTTCACGCCTGGAGCTGATGGGCTTCACCCAGACGCACGTGAACCCCAAGACCGACGTGGTGCGCCTGAAACAGGGCGACATCAGCTTCCTGGTGCAACGCTCGCCCAAGGGTCAGGCCGCCGACTTCGCCAAGGATCACGGCCCGTCCGCCAACGGCATGGCCTTCCGCACCACCGACGCCAAGGCCGCCTATGAGGGCGCCCTGGCCCGCGGCGCCGTCGCCGCTACGGACGCCGCCGGCGGCGCGCTGGGCGACGACTACCCTTACATCCTGCAAGGCATCGGCGGCTCGTTGCTCTACGTCATCGACCAGTATGGCGACGCCGGATCGCTCTATGACGCCTGGGACGAGATCGAGGGCTGGGAAGAGGCCGAGCGCAAGAATTCGATGGGCCTGGAGATCCTGGACCACCTGACCCACAACGTCCGACGCGGCCAGATGCGCACCTGGTCGGGCTTCTACAACTCGATCTTCAACTTCGAAGAGCAGAAGTACTTCGACATCAAGGGCAAGGCGACGGGCCTTTTCTCCCAAGCCATGATCGCGCCCGACCGCGCTATCCGCATCCCGCTGAACGAAAGCCAGGACGACAACTCCCAGATCGAGGAATTCCTGCGCCGCTACAACGGCGAAGGCATCCAGCACATCGCCCTGACGACCGAGAACATCTTCGAGACGGTCGAGGCGATGAAGAAACGCGGCGTGGAGTTCCAGGACACAATCGAGACCTATTTCGAACTGATCGACAAACGCCTGCCCAACCATGGCGAGGACGTGGAGCGGATGCGCAAGAACCGCATCCTGATCGACGGTTCGGACGAGGAAGGCCTGCTGCTGCAGATCTTCACCCAGGACACCTTCGGCCCGATCTTCTTCGAGATCATCCAGCGCAAGGGCAACGAAGGCTTCGGCAACGGCAACTTCCAGGCCCTGTTCGACTCGATCGAGCTGGACCAGATCCGTCGTGGTGTCATCAAGGTCGACGCCTGAATGAAGATGCGGCCGCCGACCTGGCTGCCCTGGCTCGGCCCGGTCCTGGCGGCCGGCGCCGGGGCCTTGGCCGGCGAAGTCTGGCTGGGCGGCGGCTTCTGGATGGTCCTGATCGCCGCCCTCCTCTGCGGCTTCGCCCCCATCATCGGCTATCAGGTGTGGAAGCGCCTGCACCACCGGGGGTGAAGGCGCCCCCCTTGCCTCAGCGAAGCGGCATATAGCGGCAGGTGAAGCTCGGGTCGCCGGACATCGGACGGGGCGTCAGGTGGATATGCATCCGCTGGGCCTGGGCGGCGTCTTGAAGCGCAAAGGCCTGTTCGGCCTCATACATCTCGTCGCGGTGGGCGTCGCTCCAGCCTGAGGCCAGCTTGATGGCGCGCGCCTTGGCGGCCTGAAGGGTTTCGGCGACGACGAAGACGTTGCGGTGCTGTTCGGCGAAGGCCACCCCGTCATAGCCGCCGAGGTTCACATAATAGAGCTTCTCCTGGCCGGTGTAGGGCTCGGGACGCAGGCTGACGTCATAGCCGTCCGCGTGTGAAATCTCCGACCAGCAATCGATGTGCAGACTGCCCGTCTTGCCCCACCACTGTTCACGCAGGGTGTCGTAGGTGCCCTCGATCGAGGGGGCGGCGATGAAGCGCATATCATGCACTTCGATATTGGCGCCGGCGTGCTCGCCGCCGATGTAGATCGCAAACAGCTTCATCAGGTCTCGCTTCAGGCCGCCGAGGCGGCGGGATGGGGCGGGTTCTCCTCGCCTTTGACCACCAACGCCAGCCTGCGCCCGACGATCCCTCCCATTTCAAAGGAACTGGTGATCCCCTGCGCGAAGGGGTGGCGGCCCATCAGGAACGGCAGCGTCAGGCAAAACAGTCGGTCCGGCGGCAGGGGCGCATCAACGGGTCGAAACAGCTCATCGACAGCAATGCCGCGCACCACGTCGGGCGCATCATTGGCGACCTCGTCGCGAACGATGCCCTGCTCCAGCAGCGACAGGAACGGAAACTGGATCGCGGCCAAGGCCTGCTGGCCGGTCGCCTCGATGAAGACCGGGAAATGTCTTGTCCGTCCGGCGATCGTCACGTCGGCCCCACGTTCCGGACTTTGCGTATCGACCGCGTGGTCCTCGCCGAGCGCCAGAACCTCCAGCTTGCCGGCCTCGTGCAGGGCCAGCATCCGCTCGATCGATTCATGCGGCACGCCGGCGTAGACATCGACGAAGATCGGCTTGAACGCCCGACTGAAGCGCTCGAACTGCGCGGCGTCCAGATGCGGCACGATCGCGGCGACGACTTCATGCATGCGAAGGATGGCGTCGCGCCACGCCACCGTGACCCTAGCGGCGTGATTGGCCCGCGCTTCTTCCAGGTTCGCCGCCGCCCAGACGAACGGATCGCTCGCCGCACGTCGGGCGAAATAGGCCTGGGCGAATGTCTCCAGCGTGGCCTCGCCCAACGCCGTTTCTGCCGCGTAAGCCGAATCGGCTTGGATCAGCTCGCGCCGGAAGAGGTCGAACACCTCATCCAGAAGACCGCCCGCCTCCTGCGCGATGAGGGCTGCGACCGCCTCCGGCGTGCAGATGTCCAGCGGCGCATGGGGCAGCGGAAAATAGAAGTCCGCCTCGGGCAGGATGCCCTTGCGCGACATCATGGTCAGGCGAAACGTCTCGGTTCCCGGCGCAGGTTCGTACACCAGCCGGTCGGCTTGGCGAACGAAGGCGCCGTGCGATCCTGACAAGGCGACCGCCGCATCGATCGCCGTCAAGGACGAGCCGCGGATGCCGATGTCCGTCGCGGGGATCTTGGACAGCGCCGAGGCCGGCCACGGACTGAGGTAATAGCCCGGACGGCCCTTGTGGCGCGACGGCCATTGGTGGCCAGTGGCCAGGACCACATGATCGAAGACCGCCTTGCTTGCGCGCAGCGAGGGCGGCGAGACAGAGGTCAGTTCGATGCCGGCCGGCGTGTTCGCGGCGTCGACGACGCGACAGTCGGTCATCACCTGGATCGAGACGCCAGCGGCCCTCGCCCGTTCCACAAGGGCTCTGAACTGGTCCTCGAAATAGCGCCCCAAAGCGAGACGCGGCACGAAACTACGCTCGTCCAGCGCGGCAGGGTCGACGTCCAGCGCGTGCAACTCCGCCGAGGTCCGTGCCGCCAGCCATTCCGCCAGGGTTTGCGTGACCGGCGGGATTTCCACGCTGGCGATGTTCGACAGCATCGCCCGGTCGTTCCACTCTGCGCTGTAGGGGCTGCCCGATCCCGCAGAGCCGCGCGCCTCGATCACGGTGATGCGCGCCGGCAGCTCGCCTTGGGACAGCAGGGCGTGAAGCGCGTAGAGAGTGGTTGGCCCCGCTCCGACAAAGGCGATCGATGCAGTCATGCGCCCACAATGCGCGACGCGCAAAAAGGCGCCATGCCGAATGTTTTTTTTCAATCGAAACAGCCACCTGTACGCTACTAAACACGTTCGATCTGCGCGATTTCGCACACAGGACCGCCGAGATTCGCCCGACTTGGTTATGAGCTTCGTTTTCTTTGATCGATCAGCCTGACACGACCCCGTCATGGGTTACAGTGGCGGGCGCCGACGTCCTGCCGACGGGGTGCGTCCTGATCCGGCGCGGGGAGGAATTTCATGATGCGCATCGCCTGTTCGGCACTGATTGCACTCTTTGCACTGTCTTTGTCCTCGGCGCACGCCCAGGACGCCGCGCCGCGATGGTCGCTGGCGATCCATGGCGGGGCGGGCGTGATCGAGCGGTCCAGCCTGACGGCGGAACAGGACGCGGCTTATCGCGCGGCGCTGCAAGGCGCGCTGGACGCCGGGTCGGCCGTGCTGAAAAGCGGCGGCTCGGCGGTGGATGCGGTCCAGGCCGCCGTTCAGGTCATGGAGGACGATCCCCTGTTCAACGCCGGGCGCGGGGCGGTCTTCACGGCGGCCGGCCGTAACGAGCTGGACGCCGCCGTCATGGACGGGTCGGACCTGACCGCCGGGTCCGTCGCAGGCCTGACCACTACGCGTCATCCCGTCGCCGCCGCCCGCGCGGTGATGGAGCGGTCGCCCCACGTCATGCTGATCGGCCCCGGCGCCGACGCCTTCGCCGCCTCGGTCGGGCTGGAGCAAGTCGATCCGGCCTTCTTCTTCACCGAGCGCCGCTGGCAGGGGCTGGTCAAGGCCCTGACCGAGGCCGGACAGCCGATCCCCGAACGCCCCGTCGGCGCGCCTCTACCAGGCGCCCAGGCCCAAATCGCCCCGCCCCTGAACGAGAAGAAGTTCGGCACGGTCGGCGCCGTGGCGCTGGACAGCCAGGGTCATCTCGCCGCCGCCACCTCGACCGGCGGCATGACCGCCAAACGCTGGGGACGGGTCGGGGACGTGCCGATCATCGGCGCCGGCACCTACGCCTCCAACGCCGACGGCTGCGCGGTGTCCGCCACCGGCGACGGCGAATATTTCATCCGCGCCACCGTCGCCCGCGACATCTGCGCGCGGATTGCGGGAGGCGCGGCGACGCAGGCCGCCGGTCAGGCGGAGATCGCTGACGCCGATCGTCTGGGCGGCAAGGGCGGCGTCATCGTCATGGGCCTGGATGGCCGCCCTGCCTTCGCCATGTCCACCTCGGGCATGTATCGCGGCGCGGCCTCCTCGACCGACCCCGCCCGCGTCGCCATCTACGCCGACGAACCCTGAGCGCCCGTTCAGACCAATTAGACGAATTAGACTCTTTTTTCCCAGACCGAGACCCATGCCTGCGTCCGATGACGAACTGACCGTGATGGCCAACGAGGAGTTGGACGCCGCCTGCGCCATGCCCTTCGTCGAGGTCAGGAAGATCACCCCTTGGGGCGACAGTTACGAAGGCTTCGCCCCGTCCGGCCGCACGGTCGAGGTCGAGCGCCGCTACCTGTGGGCCGTCGAGCCTGAGGGCGGCGTCATCGTCGAGGTCGAGGTCCGCGACCGCGCCGCCCGCACCGGCGCCGAGGCCCGCGCCCTGCTGACGGCCGCCGACTGATTCCGCCGTTCCCAACATCGCAAATCCGGTCTAGGCCTTGGTCATGAAACTCGCCTCGCTCAAGCACGGCCGCGACGGCCGCCTCGTTGTCGTCTCTCAGGACCTGAACTGGTTCACCGACGCCTTCCTGATCGCCCCGACGCTGCAGGCGGCGCTGGATGACTGGGACCGCTGCGGGCCCCGCCTCGAGGCCTTGGCCGAAAGCCTGGAGCATGAGGCCGTGCCGCGCGGCCGCTTCCACGAACGCGACGCCGCCTCGCCGCTGCCGCGCGCCTATCAGTGGGCGGACGGCTCGGCCTATGTGAACCACGTCGAACTGGTGCGGAAGGCGCGCGGCGCCGAAATGCCCGAGAGCTTCTGGACCGACCCGCTGATGTACCAGGGCGGCTCGGACAGCTTCCTGTCGCCGCGCGATCCGATTCCGCTGGCCGACGAGGCCTGGGGCTGCGACCTGGAGGCCGAGATCGTGGTGGTCGTCGGCGACGTGCCGCAGGGCGCGACGCGCGAACAGGCGCTCGACGCCATTCGCCTGGTCGGCCTGGTCAACGACGTGAGCCTGCGCAACCTGATCCCCGCCGAACTGGCCAAGGGCTTCGGCTTCGTCCAGTCCAAGCCCGCCAGCGCCCTGTCGCCGGTGCTGGTCACGCCCGAGGCGCTCGGCGACCGCTGGAAAGACGGCAAGCTGCATGGCGCGTTGAACGTTCAGCTGAATGGCCAAGACTTCGGCAAGGCCGACGCCGGCGTGGACATGACCTTCGACTTCGGGACCCTGATCGCCCACCTGGCCAAGACCCGGTCGCTGGGCGCCGGGACCATCATCGGCTCGGGCACCGTGTCCAACAAGGACGCCGACGGCGGCCCCGGCAAGCCGGTGTCCGAAGGCGGCCTGGGCTATAGCTGCATCGCCGAGGTCCGCACGGTCGAGACGATCCTGCGCGGCGCGGCCGAGACGCCCTTCCTGAAACACGGCGACACGGTGCGCATCGAAATGCTGGACGCGCGTCATCATTCGATCTTCGGCGCCATCGAACAGACCGTCGCGCCGCTATCCAGCGCGGATTGACGCCGCTAGGGTGCTGACAGCGGCCTCGGGGGAGGCCGCATCCGGTCTTTGGGGAGAGACGACGTGCCGCCTGAAAAACTGATCCCGCTGCTCATGATCCCGATCATGCTGGTGGTCGTGCTGCTGAAGAACCGCAGGAAGCGCGTGCTGAAGCCGCAGCTGCTGTGGGTCATGCCGGCCATCGTCCTGCCGTTGATCGGCCTGGGCATCTGGGGCACGGCGCAAAACCCGAACATGGCCCATGCGTCGTTCGGTCCCGACGCCTGGGCGGTGCTGGCCATCGGCGGGATCCTGGGCGGCGTCGCCGGCTGGTATCGCGGCAAGACCGTCACCATCGAAAAAGAGCCGGACGGTTCCCTGATGGCCCAGGCCTCGCCGCTGGGTCTGATCCTGCTGGTCGTGCTGTTCGCCGGCCGGTCCCTGCTGCGCGACCTGATCGAAAGCCATGCCGCCGCCTGGCACCTGAACGTCCTGGCCGTCACCGACGCCTTCCTGGTCTTCGCCATGGGCCTGATCGTCATGCAGCGCGTCGAAATGTACATCCGCGCCCGCCGCATCCAGTCCGGCGGCACGGACAGCCATGTGGAAGTCGCGGCCTGACGCTTCGGGCTGGACGCGGCCTTCGCCTCTGTGGCATGAGGCGGTCCTTCCGCTGCGGGCGTGGTGGAATTGGTAGACGCGCTGGACTCAAAATCCAGTTCCGAAAGGAGTGCCGGTTCGACCCCGGCCGCCCGCACCACTCTTCGTCGGTTCAGCCCAGCTGCCGGTGGAAGAACTCCGCCACATCGGCCAGCACCGTCGCCTTTTTGCGGAACAGGGGCGAGAAGGTCGCGATCAGGTCGGCGTGGTCCAGGCCCGGATAGAGCTTGGCTTCCGAGCGCCCGCCCGCCGCGCGCATCCGATCATCCAGAATGACCGTGTCCTCGTCGTGGACCACCGTGTCGGCCGTGCCGTGGCCCAGCCAGATCGGCGGGGCGTCACGGCGCACGAAGGTCACGGGTTGGGTAAGGGTCGGGTCGGGCGCACGGCCGAAGGCGTTCTGCGACGCCGCCACGTCGAATGGCAGGAAGTCGTAGGGGCCCGCGAGACCTGCCGCCGCCTTGATCAGATCGGGACGGCCGACGGCGGCCATATAGCGTCGGTCCAGGGCGATCATCATCGCCAGATGCGCGCCCGCCGAATGGCCCAGCACGCCAAGCCGCGCAGGATCGCCGCCATACTGACCGACCACCTCGGCCGCCTTGGCCGTGGCGGCGGCGGCGTCCTCGATGAAAGCCGGGAAGACGACCTGGGGCACGATCCGGTAGTCCGGCAGCGCGACCACGAAGCCGCGCGCCGCCAAAGCTTGCGCGGCCCAGCCATACTGGCTGCGTGAGCCCGAATCCCAGCCGCCGCCATAGAAGAAGACCAGCGTTGGATAGGGGCCAGGCGCGGTCGGCGCATAGAGATCCATCTGCTGGCGCGGATCGTCGCCATAGGGGACGTCGCGCGCGACGCGTCGCACGCCGCCGTCCCTCGGCCCCAAGGTGTTCAGCAGGCTCAGCGGCGAGCAGGCGGCGGCGAGAAGCCCAAGGGCAGGCGCGAACAGTCCACGGCGGGTCATGCAGAAGGCTCCATCACCCACAATACGCTCGGATCGCCTGATCGGTCGTCGTCATCGACAATCAGCGGGCGTTGGCGATCAGCCGGCCGCAGTCGGCGTCCTCGGCCAGACCCGGATCGACGAAGGCGAACAGGGCCGTCACCGGCGCCACCACCGCACCCAGCAGGCCCGCCAGACCGCCCTGCGACACCACCGAACCGACATCGACCCCGACCTTGGGCGCGGTCAGAGGGCCGGAGACGGTGATCGGCGCCCACAGACGCAGCAGACGCGGCTTCTTGGACTCACCGTCGATCCTCAGGTTCAGCGTCTCGGCGCCCAGGTTGATGCTGCCCTTGCCCTGGGCCAGCACCACATCGGTGTCGATGACGAAGGTGCGGGCGGTCGCCGTGCCGCCGCTGACGTTGAAATCGGCGACGGCGCAGCGAATCTGGCTTTCCGACTGGTCGCCGCTCAGCAGCTTCAACAGGCCCGCGCTGGCGTTGATGCCCAGCAGTTCGGCGAAGGCCGCCCGCATCTTGCCGTTCGGCACCACCAGGCTAAGGGAGCCTTTCGACGCGGCGGCGAAGTCGTGGATCGAGGCCCCCGGTCCCTCCAGCTTGGCCCGGCCGAGCGCCCGACCGCTGAGCGGGACCGATCCATTGCGCGCAGGAATGATGGATTCCAGCGGATAGCCCGCCAGCCGCAGATCGACGCTGCTGTAGGGCGTCGCCTTCGTCGCGTCGATCCTCGCCGTGCCGTTCAGCGCGCCCCTGTTGAAGTCGAAGCTGATCGGATCCAGCTTCAGAATGCCGTCCTTCAGATCCGCGCCGAGGTTCACCTGACGCACGTCGAAGGCGTTCGCCTTCACCGATCCGGCGCGGTAGGACAGGGTCCCGTCCATGGTCTGCAGCCGCTCGGTCTGGAGTTTGGCGTCGGGCAGCAGCTTGCCGCCGACCACGACCGGCGCCTCGGTGTCGGTGCCCGCCGCATTGGTCCGGGTCCGCGCGCCCAGAACGGCCGCCAGGTCGTCGATGTCCAGACGACGCGAAGTCAGGTCGGCGTCGACGCGCAGACGCTGGGCGGCGTCGACCCTCACCTGGCCCGACAGATCGGAGGCGCCGACGCGTCCATCGAAATCCTTGAAGGTCCAGACCCGCTCATTGCGGTTCAGCGCCCCCGACAGCCGATAAGGCGGCGTATTGGGCAGGGTCACGCCCGTCAGCAGATACAGATCCGACAGATCGCGCCCCTGCATGGTCAGGGTCGCATCGAACCGCCCCAGATCGAACGGCCGCGTGATGGCGCCCTTGGCGATCAGCGATGACCCTGCCCCATTGACGGCGGCCTCGAAGCGATAAGGTCGGTTGCGACGAATGTTGACGAAGGGGCCGCCCTCGACCTTCAGCGTCAGTGGCGATCCGTTCACGGCGCCGCGCCCTTCCAGCAGGAAACCCGCTGCGCCCCCTGCGGCCTCGCGCGCATTGACCGCCGCCTCCAAGGTCAAACCTCGCCGCTGTTCATCGAATGACAGCTGGCCGTCCTTGATGACCAGTTGCTGGATCACCGGCAGGTTCAGCCCCTCGCCCGTATCCGGCTTGTCGGGATTCAGCACCCAGCTCTTGCGACCGTCCTTGGTCGAGATCAGGACGACGCGGGGTCGGGTGAAGCTGAGCAGGGGCATCTCCACCTGACCGGCGAGCAGTTTTCTCAGTCGCACCGAAGCGCGAATTTCATCGACGGCGGCCGTGTCCCGATCCGACGCCCAGTCTGGCCCGCCGATCTTCAGCCCGCGCACCACGGCGGACGGGGTCCAGCTGAACAGATTGACGTCCAGATCGCCGGTCAGGGCGATCTGGCGATCGTATTTGACCGAGGCCCAGCGGCCGATGGGTCCGCGCAGCATGTTCCAGTCGAACAGGGCCAGGAAAAGAACGACGGCCGCCACGACGACCAGCACCACGCCCGCCGCCCATTTTTCCGCCGTGCCCGGTCGTCGAGCCGCCGCATAGACGGGATCGTTGTCGCGCACCCAGTCGCGCCACGTCAGCAGGCGCGCACCCGCCGGCGCCCACGCCCGCTCTTGAAGGGTGGTCTGAAAAGTCCGCCAATTCCGTAGGTTCGACAAGCGCTCGTCTCCGTCAGCCAGAGGAAACGCGCCAGACCCGGTTTGGCGCCGCAGCGTCAACCGTCGTCGATTTGACGTGAAGTTGTCGCATAATCTTTACAATCGCGAAGATCGGCGCATAATTCGTCAGAGTCCTGACCTTAATTCAGGCCGTGGAGGATTGCCGATGACCCGTTTTCTGACCCCCGCCCTGATCGCCGCCGCTCTGGCGACCGCAACGACGCCGGCGCTGGCGCAGAGTCCGCGACCGGCCGAGCGCGCGGCCGTGCTGCAAACCGTCAGGGTATGCGGAACCGATGTGGCGTCGCGCACGGCCTATCAACGCGACCACGGTGCGACGCCGACCTTCGTCACCGCCCAGCAAGCCGTCGCCGCCTATCAGTCGGGCCAGCGCTGGTCCGCGCCGCGCTGCATGACCGCGCATCAGTATGATCGCCTGGCCGACGCGCCGATGCAGCGCGCCGCGCTCTGATCCCGACCAAACGCGCATGAAGAAGGGGCGCGGTCGTCGGACCGCGCCCCTTTTTGTCGTCTGGACGGACGCCTCTTACTGCGTCGGCGTCAGATATTTGTTCAGCCAGCCGAACACCTCATTGTGCCATTGCAGGCTGTTGGCCGGCTTCAGCACCCAGTGGTTTTCGTTGGGGAAGAAGACCAGGCGGCTGTCGATGCCGCGCCGTTGCAGGGCGGTGAAGGTCGACAGGCCCTGGGCGGTCGGGATGCGGAAGTCGCGGTCGCCCTGAACCACCAGCATCGGCGTCTTCCAGTTATCGACGTGGTTGGCCGGGTTGAACTTCTGATAGCCCTCCGGCTTGTCCCACGGCGTGCCGCCGTATTCCCACTCGGTGAACCACAGCTCCTCGGTCGAATAGCCCATGCCGAAGGTGTCGAAGACGCCGTCGTGGTTGACCAGGCATTTAAACTCATTGGACCAGTTGCCGGCGATCCAGTTGATCATATAGCCGCCGTAGGAGGCGCCCAGCGCACAGGCGTTGTCGCCGTCCAGGAAGCTGTACTTCTGTTGAGCCGCCGCCCAGCCCTTCTGCAGGTCTTCCAGCGGGCGGTCGCCCCAGTGCTGGCTGATCGCATCGGTGAAGGCCTGGCCGTAGCCGGTCGAGCCGTGGAAATCGATCATCACCACCGCATAGCCCGCGCCCGCATAGGTCTCGGGATTCCAGCGATAGGACCAGCCGTCGCCGAACGAGCCCTGCGGCCCGCCGTGGATCAGGAAGGCGACCGGATATTTGCGACCCTCGACATAGCCGGCCGGCTTGATGACATAGCCGTGGACCGTTTCGTTGTTCCAACCGGCGAAGCTGAACTGCTCATACTCGCCGAACTGTTTGGCGGCGAAGGCGGGGTTGGACTGCGTCAGACGACGCGGCATTTCGCGACCCAGATAGGTCTTGAAATACAGGTCGCCCGGCTCGCGCAGGCTGTCCTGAGCGAAGACGAAGCCCGAGGGCGTCTGCTGGAAGGCCGAGACGTGGCCCGCGCCCGTGATCGGCGTGACCACGCCGTTGCGCGTATCCACCGAAAACACCTTGGTCGAACCGACATCGCCCGCCGTCGTGTACAGCGTCTGGCCGTCGCCCGACCATTGCAGCGTGTCGGCCGAGCGATCCCAGTTCGAGGCGATCTCGCGCTTTTGGCCCGTTTCGACGTCCATCAGCACGATCTGATAGCGATCGGCCTCGAAGCCCGGCCGCGCCATGGCGCGATATGCCAGGGTCCGTCCGTCCGGCGAGAAGACCGGGCCGGTGTCCCAGGCGTCGTTGCCGTCGGTCAGGTTGGTGAAGGTGCCGTCGCCCGACAGGCCGTTGGTCTTCCACAGGTCGAAGTTGGTGCTCCACGGCTCGGTCTGACCGGCGAGACGCGCGGAGAAGACCACGGCATCGCCCGACGGCGTGAAGACGAACTCGCTCTCGTCGCCGAAGGGCTTGGAGGGCGTGTCGCCGTCAAAGCCCTTGGTGATCCAGGTCGGCGTGCCCGTAGCCTTGCCGTCGCGGCCGATCGACTGGACGAACAGGTGGTTCTGGGTGTGGTCGTTCCAGGTGTCCCAGTGACGCACGAACATGCGGTCATAGACCTGGCCCGTCGTTTTCTGCTCGGCAATGGCCTTGCCCTGTTGGACCGAGGCGTTCAGGTCGGCCGCATTGGGATAGACGGCCAGCGACACCGCCACCTTGTCGCCCGACGGGCTGATCCGATAGGCGTTCACGTCGGTGGGCAGGTTCGTCACCTGAACCGGCGCCGACGTGGGCGAGGCCACGCGCCAGACCTGGCTCGCGCCCGACTTGCCCGACAGGAAATACAGATTGCCGTCCCCGCCCCAGCGCGCGGTGTTGGCGCCCTGATCCGAGATGGCCAGGCGGCGCGGCGCCGTGTCAGGCGAATTCAGGTCCAAGATCCACAGGCTGCCGGCGCGGCTGTTGGCCTGAACATCGGTGGTCGTGACCGAATAGACGACATAGCGGCCGTCCGGCGACACCTGCGGATCGCCCAGCCGGTTGGCCGAGATCATGTCCTGATAGGTGAAGGCGTCAGGCGTCGCGGGCGCGGCCGGAACCGGCGCGGGCGGCACCTGGGCCAGGGCAGGCGCGGCGCTCATCAGCGCAACAGCCGCGCAGGCGGCGGACAGAAGGGAACGGTGACGCATCAAGATCTTCCTCGCGAAGCTTTCTGGCCGCGAGGCGTAGCACCCTGCCAAGGCGCGTCAATGGGTCGCTCAGCCCGCCGGCGCCGTATAGCGGCCCACCCAATCCAGGATTTCCTGCTGCCAGTCGACCCAGGTGCGGGGTTTCAGCACCCAGTGGTTCTCGTCCGGCACATGGACGAACCGGCTGGGCACGCCCTGACGCTGAAGCGCCGAAAAGGTCGCCAGCCCCTGCTCCATCGGCACGCGGAAGTCCTTGGAGCCATGCAGCACCAGCATCGGCTTGTTCCAGTCGCCGGCGTAGGTCTCAGGGTTGAAGGCGTCATAGACGGCCTTGCGCTCCCAGCTCGGACCACCGAACTCCCAGATAAAGTTGCCTATATCCATGGCGTTCATCAGCTGCGGCACGTCGAACACCCCGGCGTGGTTGACCAGGCAGCGCCACGGCCCGTTCCACTTTCCGGCGATCATATTGACCATATAGCCGCCGTAGGAGGCGCCCAGCGCGCAGGCCCGGTCGCCGTCGATCCACGGATTGCTCGACAGCGCCGCCGCCCAACCCTTCTCCAGATCCTCCAGCGGCCGGTCGCCCCAGTGATCGTTGATCGCGTCGGTGAAGGCCTGGCCATAGCCGGGCGAGCCGTGGAAGTTGACCATCACCACCGCATAGCCCGCGGCTGTATAGACCTGCGGATTCCAGCGGTAGGACCAGTTTTCGGTCCAGGGCGATTTCGGCCCGCCGTGGATCAGATAGACCGCCGGATAGCGCCGACCCTCGACCGCGCCCGCCGGTTTGAACACCCAGCCCTGCACCGGCTCATTGTTCCAGCCGGCGAAGGTGAAGGCCTCGCCCTTGGGCAGGTCCATCTGCGCCAGCACCTCGGCGTTCTGGCGGCTGATCTGGCGGGGTTCGCCGCGCGTCTGAACAAAGATCTGGGTCGGGGCGACGAAGCTTTCGTGGGCATAGGCCAAGACCCCGGCCTTCTCCTCATAGGCGCCGACCGTGCCGTTTCCGGTCAGGGGCTTGATCCGGCCGGTGCGGGCGTCGACCGAGAACAGCCGGTTCTGGCCCTCGTCCGCCGCCGAGACCAGCAGCGACCGGCCATCGGTGCGCCATTGCAGGCCGCCCGCGCCGCGATCCCAGTCGGTCAGTTTCCTGGCGCCGGAGCCGTCGGCCTCAGCGACCCAGACCGCCGTCTGATCCCCGCCGACATTCTCGCGCGGCGCCGACAGCCAGGCCAGCTGGCGACCGTTCGGAGAGAAGACCGGATTGCCGTCCGACCCCTTGTTCGCCTCCGTCAGATTGACCGGCGTCCCGCCATCTAGCGCCACGCGGAAGATGTCGCTGTTGCTGGTGAAGGCTTCGCCCGCGCCTTGCGTCTGCGTGCCGTAGACCAGGGTCCGGCCGTCCGGCGAAATGTCGAAACTGGAATCGCCGGCCGAGACATCGGCGTCCAGACCCGCCATCAGATCGCGCGGTTCGCCGCCACTCAAACCCGACCCGTTCAGCGGCTGGACGAACAGATGGGTGCGGCGCGTATCGACCCAATGGTCGAAGTCGCGCAGCGGCAGTCGGTCATAGGCCTGGAGCGTCGACTTGCCCCGGGCATCCAGCCGCGTCTTGGTGCAGGCCAGGGTGTCGCAATCGACGAAGACCGAGACGGCCAGGACCAGCGACGTGCCGTCCGGCGCGATGCGGAAGCCCGACACGTCGAAAGGCAGGGTCGTCACCTGGGCCGCCGCCATCCCGGCCGCATCCGTGCGCCAGACCTGGTTCGATCCGCCCCGCGACGACAGGAAATAGATCGCCCCGCCGTCCGGCGCCCAGCGCGCGCCCGAGGCGCCGCCTTCCGAGATCGCCAACTTGCGCGGCTCGCCACCCGACACGTCCGCCAGCCACAGGCCGTTGACGCCCTTGTTGCCGTCCCAGTCGGTGGTGCGCACGGCGTAGAGGATCTGGCGGCCGTCCGGCGAGACGCGCGGCTCGCTGACCCGCTCCATCATCGCCAGATCCTTCAGCGACAGGCCGCGCGATGCGGGCGCCGGAGCGGAGGCCGGCGCGGGCGAGGCCTGCTGCGCCAGGCTGGGCGCGGCGGCCAGGATCAGGCTTCCAAAGGCGACCGCCGCCATCCAGCGTGAACGCGTCATGTCTTCATTCCCCAAAGCTTTTCGACAGTGATAGGGGCCGCCCGTCCGATCGCCAAGCGTCCACGACGCCGCGCATCTTGCCCCCTCCGACCGAACCGGCGACAAGAGATCTTTCATGACCGCCGCCACCCTTCCCGCCCGCCGTCAGCCCCACATCGTCGATGTGCTGATCGCCGAACGCGCGCCGCGCCTGACCGCCTCGCCGCTGTGGCCGGTCGTGCGGCCGGCGCTTTACGGCGTGCTGGGCTATGGGGCGGCGGTGCGAATGGCCGACGCCATCCGCGACCTGTCGGGAACCGAGACCTTCGACTACGTCTCGGACCTGCTGAGGCTGAAGGTGACGACGACGAATCTGGAGCGCCTGCCGGCGACCGGCCGCTGCGTCGTCGTCTGCAACCACCCCACCGGCATCGCCGACGGGGTCGCCGTGTTCGACGCGATCAAACAGCGGCGCACAGACATGATCTTCTTCGCCAACGCCGACGCCATCCGCGTCTCGCCGCGATTGGACGAGACCATCATCCCCGTCGAGTGGGTCCACGACAAACGCACCCGCGAAAAGACCCGCGCGACCCTGAACGCCGCCAGGGACGCGTTCGAGGCCGAACGCTGCGTCGTCATGTTCCCCGCCGGTCGTCTGGCGCGCGAGAAGAACGGCGTCCTGACCGATCCCGAATGGGCCCCGACCGCCGCCTCGATGGCGCGCAAATACGATGCGCCGGTCGTGCCCATGCATGTCACCGGCCCCTACAGCCGGCTGTTTCACCTGTTCGACAAGGTGTCGCAGGAGCTGCGCGACGTGACCCTGTTCCATGAGTTGCTGAATAAGGAAGGCAAGCCGTTCGGCGTCGATGTCGGCCTGCCCATTCCCGCCGACCGGCTGGACCTGGACGCCGCCAAGGCCACCGAAGCGCTGAAGACCTTCACCGAACGCACCCTGGCCGCCGATCCTGACGCAGTGTTCGCATGAAGATCGCCCTGCCCGACGCCGAGGCCACCACCGCCCTGGGCCAGGCCATCGCCCCCCTGCTGGCGGCGGGCGACAGTCTGCTGCTCTACGGGCCGCTGGGCATGGGCAAGTCGACCCTGGCGCGCGGCCTGATCCGCGCCCTGACCACGCCGGATGAGGACGTGCCCAGCCCGACCTTCACCCTGGTCCAGTTCTATGAGTCCGACCCGCCGGTCGCCCATTTCGACCTCTACCGCTTGACCCGGCCGGAAGAGGCGTTCGAGATCGGGCTGGACGAGGCGCTGGACGAGGGGTGCGTCGTCATCGAATGGCCCGAGCGCCTGGGCGAGGAACCGGGCCGGTTCCTGGGGCCGGACCAGCTCATCATTCATCTGTCCGAGATCACCCTCGACGCGGCCTCGGAACGCCCTCAAGCAGACGGGCTCCGCGAGCCCGTCGATAGGGCTCTGCAAGGAAGGCTTGCGACCGTTTCCGGCGTAGGCCGATGGAAAACGGGGCTGAAGGAACTGCATGTCTGACCGCGAAACCCTCCGTCTCGACTTCCTGAAGGCCGCCGGCCTGGCCGACGCCGTGCGCGCGCCCCTGCCCGGCGACGCCTCGACGCGGCGGTATGAGCGGCTGACGCCGACGACCGGTCCGACCTTGATGCTGATGGATCAGGCGCCCGCCGCCGAAAGCCAGCCGTGCGATCCGCGCTGGACGCCCGAGCAGCGTCACGCCGCCGGCTGGAACGCCGTCGCCCGCCTGTCCGCCGGCCGGATCGAGGCCTTCGCCGCCGTCGCCGCCCATCTGAAGTCTCTGGGCCTGTCCGCTCCTGAGATCCCGGCCCTGGACGCCGCCGACGGCCTGGCCGTGCTGGAGGATTTCGGAGACGACCTGTTCGCGCGCGTAATCGAAGACGGCGCCGACGAGACGCCCCTCTATCTGGCCGCCATCGAGGCCCTTGCCGTGCTGCACGAGGCCGGAAACCCGCCGCAGACCCTGCACGGCCCCGGCGGCGACTGGCCGCTGCTGACCTATGACGAGACGGCGCTTCAGGGCGGGGCTGATCTGTTCGTCGAATGGCTGCCGAAGCTCGACGACCGCGTCCGCTTCGACGCCGCCGCCATCGGCGACTGGCGCGCGGCCTGGGCGCCGATCGTCGCCTCCGGCGCGGCCGGAGCTTCGGTCATGGCCCACCGCGACTATCATGCGGAGAACCTGATCTGGCTGCCCCAGCGCGACGGCCCAGCCCGCGTCGGCATGATCGACTTCCAGGACGCGGTGCGCGCCCACCCGTCGTGGGACCTGCACTCCCTGCTGCAGGACGCCCGTCGAGACGTGTCGCCGGCGCTGGAGGCCGAGGCGCTGGACCGCTATTTCGCGCTGCGGCCCGGCATCGACCGCGCCGCCTTCATGGCCGACTACGCCGGCCTCGCCGGCCTGAACGAGGCGCGGATCATCGGCATCTTCGCCCGGCTGATCGCGCGCGACGGCAAGCCGCGATACCGCCATTTCCTGCCGCGCATGTGGCGACACCTGAACGCCAATCTGGACCAGCCGGCCCTGGCACCCGTCGCCCGCTGGTTCGACCGTCACGTTCCTGCCGAGGTGCGCGCATGACCGCTCCAAAGACGGCCCCCAAGACCGCAATGGTGCTCGCCGCCGGCCTGGGCACGCGCATGCGCCCCCTGACCGACGACCGACCCAAGGCCTTGGTCGAGGTGCAGGGCCGCGCCCTGATCGACCATGTGCTGGACCGACTGGCGGACGCCGGGGTCGAAACCGCCGTGGTCAATGTCCACTGGTTCGCCGACCGGCTGGAAGCGCATCTGGCGGCGCGCGGCCAAAATCCTAAAAATCGCGGCCCCGAGATCGTGATTTCCGACGAACGCGCCGTGCTGCTGGAGACCGGCGGCGGGCTGAAGAAGGCCCACGCCCTGCTGGGCGACGATCCCGTCTTCGTCTCCAATATCGACAGCGTCTGGATCGATCGCGGCGACGCCCTCGCCGATCTGATCCGCCTGTGGAACCCCGAGACGATGGACGCCGCCCTGCTGCTGGCCCGCCGCGAAGGCTCCATCGGCTTTGATGGCGACGGCGATTTCTTCATGGCCGACGACGGGACGCTGACGTTCCGTGGCGACGCACAGTCCGCGCCGTTCGCCTATATGGGCGTCCACATCACGCGCCCCGGATACGCCGATCACGGTCCCCACGGCCCCTTCTCCCTCAGCCCCCTGTGGCGCAATTCTGCCGCCGAGGGACGTCTGTTCGGCTGTGTTTTGGATGGCGACTGGATGCACGTCGGCGACCCGCAGGCGCGGGATGAAGCCGAGGCGAAACTGGCGGGAGAGGCGTGAGCGCCTTCGACCCATTCCTAGGCGACACGCCCCGCTGGTACGCCATACCGGCGCATCGGCCGTTCCTCGAAGACCTGGCCGCCGGCGTCCTGGCCTGGTTGGGCGATCTGCCGCCCGAAACCCTGTCGGACGCCACCATCCTGTTGCCCAACCGCCGGGCCGCGCGCGCCTTTACCGGCGCCCTGTCCAAGCTGTCGCAGGATCGCCCCATCCTGCTGCCTCAGGTGCGGCCGCTGGGCGATCTGGAGGAGGACGAGCCACCGTTTACGCCCGGAGCCCTGGGTCTGGACCTGCCGCCCGCCATCCCCGCCCTGACACGCAGATTCGAGATGGCGCGGATGATTGTCGAACGGTTCGATGCGTCCCTGAGCCCGATGCGCGCGCTGGATCTGGCCGATGCGCTAGGCGGCTTCCTCGATTCCTGCCAACTGGAAGAGATTCAGAACCCCGAGCGGATCGCCACACTGGTCGACGGCGAGATGGCCGAACACTGGGAACGGTCGGCCGAGTTTCTGGGCCTCGCCGTCGAGGCCTGGCCGAAGCGTCTGGCCGAACTGGGTCTGGTCGATCCGGCCTGGCGTCGCGCGACTCTGCTGCGCCGCCTCGCCGAGCTGTGGGACCGCGAACCGCCGCGCCAGCCCGTCATCGCCGCCGGCTCGACCGGCACCGTCCCCGCCGCCGGCGACGTGCTGAAGGCCGTGGCGCGGGCGCCGCTGGGTTGCGTCGTCCTGCCCGGCCTCGACCTGGATCTGGACGCGGGCGTCTGGGATCGGCTGGACGAACAACATCCGCAAAGCGCGATGAAGCGGCTGCTGGACCGCTGCGAGATCGCGTGCGAGAGCGTCCGCCCCTGGTTCCGGCCCGCCGTTCCTGCGGCCGTCGAGGCGCGCGGACTGGCGCGCCAGCGGCTTGTCAACGAAGCCCTGCGTCCGGCCGAGGCTACCGACGACTGGCGCCGCGCCATCCGCGACCTCCGCTCGGCCGCCGCCGCGCGCGGCGAGGCGCGCGACCCCATCGCCGAAGGGCTGCAGGGCCTGTCGCTGCTGAGCGTGCGCGCCGAGGAAGAGGCCGCCGCCGCCATCGCCCTGATGATGCGCGAGACCTTGGAAACGCCGGGGAAGACCTGCGCCCTGGTCACGCCGGATCAGGCCCTGGGTCGCCGCGTCGCCGCCCGGTTGGAACGCTGGGGCGTCATCCCAGATTCGTCCGCCGGCGCCCCGCTGTCGCGCCTGCCTGCCGGGGCCCTGATCGATCTGTGCGCCCGCTGGATCGCCGATCCGGTCCAGCCCCATCTGCTGCTCGCCGTCGTCAAACATCCGCTGGTCCAGTTCGACCTGGGCGACGCTCCTCAGGCCGCCGCCGTCGCCGCGCTGGAGGAACACGCCCTGCGCGGTCCCCGCCCGCGCGACTTCGCCGCCATCCATCGCCGCCTGCTGGAGGCGGTCCAGCCCGACCGGCGCGGCAAGGCGCCGCCGGAATGGAAACAGGCCCGGCTGTCGGCCGCGACCCGCCTTGTCGATCAGCTTCAGGCCGCCGTCGAGGCCGCGACCGCCGCCTTCACCCCCGACGCGGATCTGAACGTCGCCGCCTCGGCCCTGACCCGGCTGATCGAAACCCTGGCCGGCCAGAAGGCTTGGGCGGGTCCCGACGGCGAGGCCGTCGCAGCCCTGTTGTCCGGCTTGATCGAAGGCGGGGCGTCGCTCGGCCGCATCCGCCGCGCGGAACTGGCCGAACTGGTCACGTCCCCGGTCAAGGAAAACGTCGTGCGGACCGGCGGGGCGACACATCCGTCGCTGCGCATTCTCGGCGCCATCGAAGCGCGTCTGGTCAGGGCGGACCGGATGATTCTGGCCGGGCTGGAGGAGGGCGTCTGGCCCCAGGCGGCCCCGACCGATCCCTTCCTGTCGCGCCCGATGCGAAAGGCGCTGGGCCTGCCCCCGCCCGAGCGTCGCCTGGGCCAGACGGCGCAGGATTTCGTCCAGGCCGCCTGCGGCGACGAGGTCATTCTGATCCACAGCGAGCGGCGCGGCGGCCAGCCCGCCGTCCGCTCGCGCTGGTTGTGGCGGCTGGAGATGCTGACGCGCGGCGCGAACGCTGTCGAAACGCCCGTCGCCATCGCCCGCCCGGCCGCCGTCATCGACTGGGCCCGCGCCCTGGATGCGCCGCCGCCCGGCCCGCCGCAGTTCGCCAAACGCCCAGAGCCGCGCCCGCCCGTGCATCGCCGTCCGCGCAGCCTGTACGTCACCCGCATCGAACGCTGGGTGCGCGACCCCTACGCCATCTACGCCCTGTGGGTGCTGGGGCTGGAGGCGATGGAGCGGCCCGGCGCGTCTGCCGAAGCGCTGGCGCGCGGCAACGCCGTCCACGCCGCCATCGAGCGGCTGACGCTGGACTGGCCGAACGACCTGCCCGACGATTGCGAGGCCATCCTGCACGACCATCTGCTGCGCGAACTGGGCGCACGCGGGTTCGAGGATGCGGCCATGGCCCGCGAGGCGCCGCTGGCCCGCAACTGCGCCCGCTGGCTGACCGAGTTCGAGCGACGGCGTCGGGCGCGCGGCGTCGATATCCTGGTGGAACAGCAGGGGACGATGACCTTCGACGCCCCAGCCGGCCCCTTCACCGTCAAGGCCTTTGCCGACCGCATCGAACTGGCGTCGGACGGCGCGGCGGTCATGGACTTCAAGACCGGTGCGGCGCCGTCCGCCAAACAGGTCAAGTCCGGCTTCGCCCCGCAACTGACCCTGACTGCCGCCATCCTGGCCGACGGCGGGTTCAAGGACACCAACGGCCCGGTCACGCCCGACGAACTGACCTATGTCCGCGTGGTCGGGCGCAAGACGGCGGGCGAAGTCGTCACCCGCGCCTCGGGCTCTGAGGCCGCCGACCTGGCCCAGGCGGCGCTGGACGGGCTGAAGCGCCGCGTCGAACGGTTCGACGACGAGAACACGCCTTACGTCTCCTGGGCCGCGCCCCAGTTCATGGGCAACCAGGGCGGCAACTACGATCATCTGGCCCGCGTCTGGGAATGGTCTGTGATCGGCGATGGGGACGAAGAATGAGCATCGCCCCCCAGATCGTCGCCGCCGATCCGCGCCTGACCGTCTTCGTCACCGCCAACGCCGGTTCGGGCAAGACAACCACCCTGGTCAACCGGGTGGCGCGGCTGCTGCTGGATCAGGTCGATCCCGGCGCCATCCTGTGCGTCACCTACACCAAGGCCGCCGCCGCCGAGATGCAGGCCCGACTGTTCGACCAGCTGGGCGGTTGGGCCGTGCTGGACGACGCCGCACTATCGCGCGAACTGGCCCGGCTGGACGACGGCGACCCGCAGGCGATGGATCACGCCGCGCTTTCCCGCGCGCGCAAGCTGTTCGCCCGCGCGCTGGAAACGCCCGGCGGACTGAAGATTCAGACCATCCACGCCTTCTGCGAAAAGCTGCTGCGCCGGTTCCCGCTGGAGGCTGGGGTCTCGCCCCGCTTCACTGTGCTGGAAGACCAGGCGGCGACCGCCCTCAGCCACGCCGCGCGCGAAGACCTGGCCCGCGCCGCCGTCGCCGATCCTGACGGCCCCATCGGCCAGGCCTACAGCCATTTCGCCGTCGAGCTGGACTGGCAGCGGTTCCAGGCCCTGCTGTCGATGATCGAGGCCAAGCGCGCCGATCTGCTGGACTATATCGACCGCGCCGAGGCCGGAACCGCGCCCGATCCCTGGTCCCTGACCGGCGCCGAGCGCGACCGCAGCCCGGAGGATCTGGAGCAAGACTTCGTCGCCTTCATCGATCCCGGCGAATGGAACCGCATGGCCGAGGCCATGGAAACCGGCTCGGCCAACGACAAGAAGATCGCCGACGCCATGAGCGTCGCCGCCCCGCCCTATGCCGGCTTCGCAACCTTAGCCGGGGTCTTCTGCACCCAGGCGGGCGAACCGCGAAAAAGCATGGGCACAAAGTCGGCGCCGCAGGGCGCGGTCGGCTGGCTGCTGGACCTTCAGACCAAATTCCTCGCCACGCGCGAGGCGCTGCGCAAGGCCAAGGTCGCCGACGATACGGTCAAGGTCCTAACCCTGGCCCGCGCCCACGCCGCCTTTTACGAGGCCGCCAAGGCCCAGCGCGGGGCGCTCGACTTCCCCGATCTGGTCGCGCGCGCCGCCGCCCTGCTGACCCAAAGCGGGGCCGCCGCCTGGGTGCTGTACAAGCTGGACGGCGGGGTCGATCACGTCCTGATCGATGAAGCCCAGGACACCGCCCCCGAACAATGGGCCATCGTGCGCGCCCTGACCGGCGAGTTCTACTCCGGCGAAAAGTCCGGCCGCACCGTCTTCGCCGTCGGCGACGAGAAACAGTCGATCTATTCCTTCCAGGGCGCCCGCCCCGAACGGCTGCGCCAGGAACGCGGGGCCTTCCTCGCTCTGGCCGAGGGCGCCGGCGAACCGTTCGCCGGGCCGGAACTGAACACCTCCTACCGATCGACCGAGGAGGTGCTGGCCTTCGTCGACGCCGTCTTCGCCGACCCGGACCGCACCCGCGCCCTGACCGGCCCGCAGGGCGACATCGCCCGACACCTGCCCGCCCGCATCGGCCAGCACGGCGCCATCGACCTGTGGCCCCTGTTCCTGGACGAGCCCGCGCCCGAAACCGACGCCTGGGACGATCCCGTCGATCAGGAAAGCGCCGGCAGCGCCCGCAAGCGCCTGGCTCGCGACTTGGCCCGCGAGATCCGCCGCCAGGTCGAAAGCGGGATCGCCGTCTTTGATCGCAGCACCCGCGACCTGCGCCCCGCCGGCTATGGCGACTACATCGTCCTGGTCCGCCGCCGTGACGCGACCTTCGAGGAGATCATTCGGGCGCTAAAGACCGAAGGCGTGCCCGTCGCCGGCGCGGACCGGCTGAAGCTGTCCAGCCATATCGTCTTCGACGACCTGATCTCGCTGGCGCGTTTCGCCCTCTTCCCCGACGACGACCTGTCCCTGGCCGAGGTGCTGCGCAGCCCGCTGTGCGATGTGGACGAGGACGGCCTTTATGCGCTGGCCGGCCGCGAAGAGCGTAAGGCCGGCCAACTGTGGCGCGACCTGCGCGACCGGGCGCACGAACGCCCAGAATGGGCCCGCGCGCGCGATGCGCTGCAAGCCGCCATCGGCGCACGCGGCGGAGATCCCTTCGCCTTCTTCTCCCAGGCCCTGAACCGGGTGGACGACTTAGGGGTTTCCGGCCGCGCCCGCATCCTGGCCCGACTGGGGCGCGAGGCGGAAGAAGCCATCGACGAGACCCTGAACCAGGTGCTGGCCGCCGAGAACCGGGGCGCGATCGACCTGGAGACCTGCCTGGCCCAGCTGGAGGCCGCCGACGTCGAGGTGAAGCGCGAACTGGAGGGCGCGCGCGGCGAGGTCCGCGTCATGACCGTCCACGGCGCCAAGGGGCTGGAGGCGCCCATCGTCATCCTGCCCGACACCACCATGAAGGCGAAGGCGCAAGGTCCGTCCCTGATGCCCGCGGTCACGCCGGAGGGCGAGGGCGAGGCCTGGCTTATGGCGCCCGGCTCGGCGAAGGACGACTGCCCGGCCTCGGCCGACGCCCGCGCCGCGCGCCAGGCCCGCACTGACGACGAGACCCTGCGCCTGCTCTATGTCGCCCTGACCCGCGCGCGGGACCGCGTCATCGTCATGGGCCGCGCCTCCAGCCGGGGGGCCGAGGCCGGCAGTTGGTGGTCGATCCTCTCGGAAACCTTCGACCGCCTGGGCGATCAGGTGCGCGAGGTCGACAACGGCGTGCGTCGCTATGGCGTCGATCCCGAGCGTCGCCCGGTCGCCGCCGATGAAGCGCGGTCCGTCGCCGCCCTGCCCGCCTGGGCCGCCTCGCCGCCCCCGGTCGACGCCGCCGCCCGTTTCGCCTCGCCGTCGCGGATGGAGGGCGGCGCGACCCGCATTCCCGCTCCCTCGCCCCTGGCCAGGACCGAGGCGGGGGTTGTGTCGCTGGGCCGGTTCCGGCGCGGCGACCTGATCCACCGGCTGCTGGAACGCCTGCCTGAGATCGCGCCGGCCGACCGCCCCGACGCCGCCCGTCGCCTGCTGGCCCGCGAGACCGATCTGGACGAGGCCCAGCGCGCCGAGATGATCGCCGCCGCCTTCTCTGTGCTGGACGACGCCCGCTTCGCCCCCGTCTTCGGTCCCGGCTCCCGCGCCGAAGTCGCCCTCACGGGTTCAGCGCCCGACCTGCCGCCCGGCGTCGCCATCAACGGCCGCATCGATCGGCTGGTGGTCACGCCCGAGAAGGTTCTGGTCGTCGATTACAAGACCAACCGCCCCGCGCCAGGCTCCGTCGAGTCGGTCGATCCCGCCTATGTGTTGCAGGCCGCCGTCTATGTCGCCGTGCTGAAGCGCCTCTACCCCGACCGCCCGGTCGAGGCCGCCCTGGTCTGGACCGACGGGCCCAAGCTGATGCCCATTCCTGAAACCCTGCTAGCGGCGGCGCTCAAACCCTAACCCCCGTCATCCTCGGGCTTGACCCGAGGACCGGGCGCCGGTCGATCTGTGCGTCGCCGTCTTCGCACGAGCGGCGGATCATCCGATCCTCGGGTCGGGCCCGAGGATGACGGACGGAGAGAGGGAGCGACGGCGGCAGTTGAATTGCCCGCGATTCGCTCCCACATCTGCCACCGAACCCGGACACATCCGGCCAACACCAACACGCGCTCATGCAGCGAGGCGCCGCGCGCCGAGCGATAGCGCCCAAGGAGCCATTCATGGCGACTGTAAAAGTAACCGACGAAAGCTTTGACGCCGACGTCCTGAAATCCTCGACCCCTGTCCTGGTCGACTTCTGGGCCGAATGGTGCGGCCCCTGCAAACAGATCGGCCCGGCGCTGGAACAGATCGCCGACGAACTGGGCGGTCAGGTCACCGTGGCCAAGATCAACATCGACGACAGCCCCATGACCCCGTCCAAGCTGGGCGTGAAGGGCATTCCGACCCTGATGCTGTTCAAGGACGGCCAGATGGCTTCGATGAAGGTCGGCGCCATGCCCAAGGGCAAGATCGTCGAATGGCTGGCCGAGGCCGGCGTCAAGGCCTGAGCCTTTTCGACCCTGTCGGATCAAGCGCCCGCCGGTCCGACCGGCGGGCGTTTTTCATGCTAGGATGGCGCCATGAGCGACGAAGACACCCCGAACCCGACTGACGATATCCCCGGCGAGACCCCGGTCCAGAAGGCCCTGCGCCTGAAGAACGCCAGGCTGGATGCGCGCGCCAAGCCGCCGCGCGGCGGTCGCTTCCAGCGCGAACAGGCCGCCCGCATCGCCGCCGGCAAGTCCAAGCCCTGGATGACGCGCTAGACCGGCCAGGTCTCCTCGCTGGCGCCCAGGACCTCGCCGGCCAGATACAGCGATCCGCAGATGGCGACCCGGCCCGCGCCCAGGCGCAGCGCCAGGTCCAGCGCCTCGCCCACCGATCCCGCCGGGGTCGCCGCCAGCCCATGCCCGCGCGCCACGGCCGCCAGCGCCGCCGGCTCGGCTGCGGCCCCGTCGAAGCCGACGGTGAAGACGGTGGCCTGGCTGTCCTTCAACGCGGCGAAGAAACCGCCCGCATCCTTGTTGTTCAACATGCCGCAAATCAAGGCCAGGGGACGCGGCGCCCGCGCCTGACGCTCGGCCAGAAACACCGCCAGCGCCCGCGCCGCGTGGGGATTATGCCCCCCGTCCAGCCACAACTCCGCCTCCGCCGCCTTGGCCGCAGCGCCATAGGGGCCGCCCGAAATCCGTTGCAGCCGTGCGGGCCAGCGCACGCGCTTCAGCCCCTCGGCGATCGCGGCCTCGGGCAGGTCCAGTTCGACCGCCGCTGCCACGGCCAGGGCCGCATTGTCGATCTGGTGCGCGCCTGCCAGCGCCGGCGCCGGCAGGTCCATGAACAGTTCGGCCGTCTGGAACGCCAGACCGCCCCGCTCGGCCCAGGCGTCGAAGTCGACTCCCAGCACGGTCAGCCGTGCATGGACGTCGGCGGCGCGACGTTCGATGGCCGCCATCGCCTCTTCCTTCTGGCGCGCGATCACGGCCGGCGCTCCGGCCTTCAGCACGCCTGCCTTTTCCGAGGCGATGGCGGCCAGATCCGTGCCCAGGAACTCCGCATGGTCGTAATCGACCGGGGCGATGACGCTAAGCAGCGGCCGCTCGATCACGTTTGTGGCGTCCAGCACCCCGCCCAGCCCCACTTCGATGATGGCCAGATCGGCGGGCGTCTCGGACATGGCCAGGAAGGCGGCGGCGGTGGTGCTTTCGAACACCGTGGCCTCGCTGTCCGTCTCGGCCATGACCGCCTCGATCCGGTCCAGGATCGCGTTCAGATGATCGTCCTCGATCAGCGTTCCACCCAGTCGGATCCGCTCGTTGAACCGGACCAGATGGGGCGACGTGTAGGCGTGCACCTTCAGCCCCGCCGCCTCGGCGATGGCGCGGATCAGGGCCACGGTCGACCCCTTGCCGTTGGTCCCCGCCACATGGATCACCGGCGGAAGCTTGTGCTGCGGATCGCCAAGGGCCGCGCACAGCACGCGCATTCTTTCCAGCGAAAGGTCGATCCGCTGGGGGTGGCGCGCGCGTAATCGTTCGGAGACGGGATCCATCCGCCTCCTTTACCCCCTGATTTCGAGAACCGCGACATGACATCCAGTCCTCAGATCAGAACCGCGGCGCGCCTCGTCCTCGCGGCCGTCTTCCTGGGCGCAGGCGTGCTGCATCTGATGGTCCCCGGCCCCTTCGTGCGGATCACGCCGGCGTGGGTTCCGCAGCCGGCCCTGGTCGTGGCCCTGACGGGGATCGCCGAACTGCTGGGCGCGGCGGGTCTGATGATCCCGCGCCTGCGGATCGCCGCCGGCTGGGCGCTGGCCGCCTACGCCGTCTGCGTCTATCCGGCCAACATCCAGCATGCCGTGAACTTTATGACGTCGGGCGCAGGGTTAGGCTGGGCCTATCACGGCCCGCGCCTGCTGTTTCAGCCGGTCATCGTCTGGTGGTGCCTGTGGGCCTCGACCGCGATCGACTGGCCCTTCAGACGGTCTCAGGCGGCGGCGCGGGCGCCGTCCATCAGCATGGACAGGATTTGACCCAGGGTGCGCGGCAGGTCGGCGCGGGTGACGACCCGGTCCACCATGCCCTTTTCCTGGAGATATTCGGCGCGCTGGAAGCCGGGCGGCAGCTTCTCGCGGATGGTCGCCTCGATCACGCGCGGTCCGGCGAAGCCGATCAGGGCCCCCGGCTCAGCCAGATGCACATCGCCCAGCATGGCGTAGGAGGCCGTCACCCCGCCCGTCGTCGGGTCCGTCAGGACCACGGCGTAGGGCAGTCTGGCGTCTTTCAGCTCTTCGATGGCCAGAGTGGTGCGCGCCATCTGCATCAGCGACAGGGCGCCCTCCTGCATCCGCGCGCCGCCGGCGGCGGTGAAACAGACCAGCGGAACCTTGCGGCTGACCGCCTCGCGCGCCGCCTTGATGAAGGCCTCGCCCGCCGCCATGCCCAGCGACCCGCCCATGAAGGTGAAGTCCTGAACGATCACAACCGCGTCCTGACCGCCGACCGAACCATAGCCGATGGCCATGGTGTCCTTGCGGCCCGCCGCCTTGCGCGCGGCGTTCAGGCGATCCTTGTAGGATTTGCCGTCCGAGAATTTCAACGGATCTTCGGGCACGTCCGGCGTGTCGATGGACTGGAAGACGCCGCCGTCGAAGGTGGCCTTCAGGCGGGTCGGCGCATCGATGCGCATATGCCGGCCCGACGGCGTCACCCAGAGGGCGGCCTCCAGGTCCGAGCGATACAGCATCTCGCCGCTGTCGGGATCCTTGACCCAGAGATTGTCCGGGGTGTCGCGGCGCGACACGATCTTGCGCACGCCGGGCGCAAAGCGGTTCAGCCAGCCGCCGCGCTTTTCCTGAGGCTTGGTCTTGTCGTTCATCCGCGCGCTCTTAGACGGTTTCCGCCACGGAAGCACTAGCGGCGACGGATCGAACCGCATCGCCCAGCGCCTTCACCCGGGCCAGAACGCGCGCCGCGACGGGTTCGTTCGCCTCCAGCGCTGCCGCCACCTCGTCCACCAGGGCCGAACCCACGACCACCGCATCGGCGACGCGCGCGATCTCGGCGGCCCGTTCCGGCGTCTTGACCCCGAAGCCGACCGCGACCGGCAGACCCGAGGCCTTGCGCACCCGCTCCACGGCAGGCGCCACGATGTCGGCGTTGGCTTCCTTGACGCCCGTCACGCCCGCGACGGCGACGTAATAGACGAAGCCCGACGTGCCCTGGACCACGATCTTCAGCCGGTCGTCGTCCGAGGTCGGCGTCGCCAGGCGGATCAGCGAGATCGAAACCTTGTCCAGCGCCTCGATCAGCGGCCCGGCCTCTTCCGGCGGACAGTCCACCACGATCAGCCCGTCGATGCCGCAGTCGGCCGCATAGGCGGCGAAGGCGTCATAGCCCAGGCTCTCGATCGGGTTCAGATAGCCCATCAGCACGATCGGCGTGGCGTCGTCGCCCTGACGGAATTCCCTGGCCAGATCCATGGTCGAGCGCAGGCCGAAACCCGCCGCCATGCCCCGGATCGCCGCCCGCTGGATCGGCGGCCCCTCGGCCATCGGATCGCTGAACGGAAAGCCCAGCTCGATGATGTCCGCGCCCGCTGCGGGCAGGCCGTTCAGGATCGCCAGCGCCTCTTCGCGCGACGGGTCGCCCCCCATCACATAGGGAATGAAGGCCGCACGGCCCTCGGCCTTCAGCGCCTTGAAGCGCGCGTCGATACGGGCGGTGGTCATTGTTGCGGCGATCCGGCGGCGGCAGGCGGTGTCGCGGCCGCGGCAGCCGCGCACACGTCGCCCGGAATGGTGGCGAAGCCCAGATAGCCGGGCAGTTCGGCGACGGCGGTCTTGGTGGTGTCGTAGAAGGCGACCATCTGCATGCCGTCGCAGCCGCCGGCCTCACGGCGCTTTATGAAGACGACGCGGTTGTCGTCGCCGCCGGCGGCCAGCCAGTTCTTGGTTTCCAGATCGGCGATATAGGCGTCGGCCAGAGCGCCGATCTGGCCCAGCTGTGCGGTCACGCAATAGGCCCGCCCCGTCAGATTGTTCAGCCCTCCGCAATCGGGCGACAGCTCCGCGCCCGGCAACAGGCCGACGTCGGCCGGACCGCCTTGCGGCGCAGCGGGGGCCGGCGTCGGGGTAGGCGTCTGGGCCTGCGCAGCGGCGGCGGACAGGCTGAGGACGGCGGTCGCCGCAAGAAGTGTACGGATCACAGGTTCACTCCCAGATGTTTGGCGACCTGGAAGATGTCCTTGTCGCCGCGCCCCGACATCAGCAGGACGACGTCGCCGCCCTTGCCGACTTCGCGCGCCACTTCGCCCGTCCGCGCCAGGGCGTGGGCGGGCTCCAGCGCCGGAATGATGCCTTCCAGCTTCGAGCACAGCTGGAACGCCTCCAGCGCCTCATTGTCCGTCGCCGAGCGGTATTCGGCCCGGCCGATGTCGTGCAGCCAGGCGTGTTCCGGCCCGATGCCCGGATAATCCAGACCCGCCGAGATCGAGTGCCCCTCGACGATGTTGCCGTCCTCGTCCTGAAGCAAATAGGTCCGGTTGCCGTGCAGCACGCCCGACCGCCCGCCCTTCAGCGAGGCGGCGTGGTCCGGCGTATCCAGCCCATGGCCGGCCGCCTCCACGCCGATCAGCCGCACGCCCTCGTCCTCGATGAAGGGGTGGAAGGCGCCGATGGCGTTCGAGCCGCCGCCGATGCAGGCGACCACCGCTTCGGGCAGCTTGCCCATCCGGGCCATCGACTGGCGCTTGATCTCCTTGCCGATCACCGACTGGAAATCGCGCACCATGGCCGGATAGGGGTGCGGACCCGCCGCCGTGCCGATGATGTAATAGGTGTCCGAGACGTTGGTGACCCAGTCGCGCATCGCCTCGTTCATCGCGTCCTTCAGGGTCGCGGCGCCGGCCGTGACCGAGAAGACTTCCGAACCCAGCAGACGCATGCGGAACACGTTCGGCTGCTGCCGCTCCACGTCCACCGCGCCCATATAGACGGTACAGGGCAGGCCAAAGCGCGCCGATACGGTCGCCGAGGCGACGCCGTGCTGACCCGCGCCGGTCTCGGCGATGATGCGCGTCTTGCCCATGCGGCGGGCCAGCAGGATCTGGCCCATGCAGTTGTTGATCTTGTGCGCGCCCGTGTGGTTCAGGTCCTCGCGCTTCAGCCATATCTTGGCGCCGCCGAAATGTTCGGTTAGGCGCTCGGCGAAATACAGCGGGCTTTCGCGACCGACATAGTGGGTCAGAAAGCTGTCCAGCTCGGCCTGGAAGCTGGGGTCCGCCTTGGCCGCCTTGTAGGCCGCATCCAGCTCATGGATCAGCGGCATCAGGGTCTCGGCCACGAACTGACCGCCGTACGGACCGAAGCGACCCTGCGCGTCCGGCCAGGCGTAGGCGTTCGACAGCGGCTGGGTGGAATCGGCGGCTTGGATGGGGGCCACGATGGGGGTCTGGGCGTTCACGGGTTCGACTTTCACGCGGGGAGGCGTCGCAATTACGACCGGCGCGCGTTTTGGATGAAGGCGGCGATCCGGCCTGCGTCCTTAACACCCGGTGTGCTTTCCACGCCAGAGGACACATCCACCATGGGCGCGCCCGTCATCTTCAGCGCCTCGGCGACATTGTCCGGGTTCAAACCACCCGCCAGGAACCACGGATGGCGAAAGGCGCGGCCAGCCAGCAGGGTCCAGTCAAAGCTGTGCCCCACCCCGCCGGGCAGAGCCGAACCCTCCGGCGGCTTGGCGTCGAACATCAGATGATCGGCCGCATCATCCCAGGCGTCGGCGGCGACGAAGTCGTTCGCCTGCCGGATCGGCAGGGCCTTGATCACCCCAGCGCCCGTCAGCGCCCTGACGCGCTCTGCCCGTGCCGGCGCCTCGGTCCCATGCAGTTGGATGAAGTCGGGCCTCAGCGTCCGGGCGATCTGCTGCAGCAGGGCGTCGTGGGGATCGACCGTCACCGCCACGATCTTCGCCCGCCCCCGCGCCCGCTCGAACAGGACGGCGGCGGCTTCGGGCTCCAGATGGCGCGGACTTTTGGGAAACACCACCGCCCCCACGAAGTCCGCCCCGCCCTCCAAGGCGACGTCCAGCGTGTCCGGCGTGGTCAGTCCGCAGATTTTGATCTTGGTCGTCATGGCACGATCACCGACAAGCCGATGTCGCGCGCGACCGCGGCCATATCTCCATCAAGCGTCGCGAGAATACAGCCATGCCGCATGGCAAGGGCTAGATGGACACTGTCGGGCGCGCGCAACCGAACGTCGTTTCTCACCAATCGACGCGCAGCGACGATATCGGCGTTAAGAACGTCCAGAACGACGCGTGTCGATAACCAATGGTCGAGATCGAGTTCGAGCCTGCGTCGATCACGATCGATCAGTCGTTTCATCCGCGACTGCACGGATAAGGCCGATGTGAACTCGGTCGCGGTCCAAGCGCTCAAGACAAGTGCATCAACACTTCCTGCCCAATCCAGGACACGGACGGTGTGATCATCTTCGTGCAACAGCGACACCAGCACGCTGGTGTCCAGATAGACCGTCAAATCTCTTCGTCCCGCATCATCCGCACGAGTGTGACGGAATCCATCGGTACGGTCGGCTTCACGCGAACGCGTTTGAACCATTCGACGTCAATGGGCCCCGACGTCGGAACGACCTCCTGCGCCGGCTCCAGCCGCGCGATCGGCACGCCGCGTCGCGTGATAGTCACGGCCTCGCCCGCCAACATGCGATCCAGCAGCTTGGGCAGGTTGTTCTTGGCTTCGGCGACGGAGTAGCTGGACATGGCCATCAAGATAGCCATCCGGTCGCCCCGTGTCTAATCAGGCGAAAATCGAGGCGACCTCGTCCGCCGTCGCCAGCCGCCACTGACCGGGCGCCAGATCGGCGGGCAGGACCAGTCCGCCCAGCCGTTCGCGATGCAGGGTCTCGACATGGTTGCCGGCGGCCGCGAACATCCGGCGCACCTGATGATAGCGCCCCTCCGTCACCGTCAGCAGGGCCTCGGTCGGCGACACCACCTCCAGCACCGCCGGCGCCAACGGCTTATCCTCGCCCTCCAGCACCAGCTCGCCCGAGGCGAACAGCGCGCCTTCCGTTCCGGTCAACGGCCGCGCCAGACCGGCCCGGTAAACCTTGGCCACATGGCGTTTGGGACTGATCACCCGGTGCAGAAGATCGCCGTCGTCGGTCAGCAGCAGCAGGCCCGTCGTCTGCTTGTCCAGTCGTCCGATGGTCGAGATGGCGGGATCGCGCGCCCGCCATCGTCCCGGCAGGATGTCATAGACCAGCGCCCCCTCTTCCTTGTGCGAGCAGGTCATGCCCAGCGGCTTGTTCAGCAGGATCACCAGACCCTGCACCGGATCCAGCGGCTCGCCGTCGATCTCCATTCGCGTGGGCAGGTCCGGCGTCACCGCAATGCGTTTGGACACGTCCGTCACGTCCGCCCCGTCCAGCACGATGCCGCCCGCCTTGGCCATCCGCGCCATCTCGGCGCGTGATCCATAGCCCATCGAGCCCAGCAGACGATCGACCCTCGACGTCGGGACTTTCTTCATGCGTTACCGCCCTTCGGACTGCTTGAGCGCGGTCACTTCACCGCCTCGAACAGCTTGTAGCCGCCCGCCTCGGCGACCAGCCGCACCCGCTTGAACGCCGCGTTCAACTCGGCCTCATACGGCAGGTGCCGGTTGGCCACGACCCAGGCGACGCCGCCCTTTTTCAGCAGCTCGGCCGCCTTGCGGATGAAGGCCTGACCCAGCCGACGGTCCTCGGCCCCGCCGTCGTGGAAGGGGGGATTGCTGACGACAAAATCCTTGTCGCCTTTAGCCTCCAGGGTGCGGGCGTCCGACCACCAGACCTTGGCGCGGTCGTCCTCGATATTGCGGCGAGCGGCCTGGATGGCGCGGCGATCCAGATCGACCATCTTCAGTTTGCTCACGGCGGGCGAGCGCAGCACCACGATCGACAGCGCGCCATAGCCGCAGCCCAGATCGACCCCTTCGCCCTTCATCGCCGGCAGATGTTCGGCCAGCAGCGCCGAGCCCGGATCGATCCGGTCCCAGGCGAACACGCCGGGCTGCGACCAGGCCTCCAGCCCCGGCACGATCTGCGGCCCGCCGGCGGCGATGGCCTCGTCCAGCCCCTCGACCGTTTCGGGCCGAATGATGACGCAGCGGCGATGGTGCGCCTTGGCGGTCTCGGCGACCTCCAGGCCGAACGTCTTCAGTTCCTTGGCCAGGCGCGATCCGCCCTTGTCCTTGGGCGCCATGACGTCCAGCCGTCCTCCAACCTTCAGCGCCCTCAGCGCCAGGGCCAGCACATAGCGCCGCTCCAGCACGCCGGGCGGGGCGTAGATCATGACGCTGTCGGCCGAGCCAGGGTCCTGCGCCTCCAGCGCAGCCGAGTCCGGGATCAGGGGCGAGGTCTGGGTCGCATCGCCGGGCGGATCGAAGACGACGGGCGGGCGGCCGTACAGAAGCGTGGTCATGGTCTCAGAACCCCGCCTGCAACAGCGCCAGACCCACGACCCCGACCACGATCCGCCACCAGGCGAAGACGCCGAAGCCGCGCTTGGACACGAAATCCAGCAGGAACCGCACCACCGCCAGGGCCGAGATGAAGGCCACAACGAAGCCCACGACGATCAGGCCGATATCGCTGAAATCCAGCGTCTTGTGGTTCTTCAACAGATCATAGGCCACCGCCGCCCCCATGGTGGGCAGGGCCAGAAAGAAGCTGAACTCGGCCGCCGACCGCTTGTCGGTCTTCAGCAGCAGGCCGCCGGCGATGGTGGCGCCGGACCGCGACACGCCGGGAATCATGGCCAGGCACTGGAACAGGCCGATCAGGAAATAGATCCGCATCGGATAGGCCTCGGCGTCCAGCCACCTGGGCTTCTTGTCCATGCGGTCCAGCAGCAGCAGGATCACCCCGCCGACGATCAGGGCGATGCACACCACCTGCGGCGTCTCGAACAGCACCGTCTTGATGAAGTCATAGGCCAGGAAACCGATCACGACGGCCGGCGCGAAGGCGACCAGCAGGCCGATCAGGAACCGCCGCGCCTCGGCGTCGAAGGGCCAGCGCGTCGCCAGGGTCCACAGCTTCTTGAAATAGACGCTGACGATGGCCAGCAGGGCGCCCAGCTGGATCACGATCTCGAAGGTCTTGCCCGCGCTCTCGAAGCCCATGAAATGGCCCAGCAGCAGCATATGGCCGGTGGACGAGACGGGAATGAACTCGGTCAGCCCCTCGACCAGACCCAGAATGATGGCGGCAAGCCAGTCCGACATGAGACCCTCGAAAACCAATGCGCCCGGAACGCGCCACGCCCGGATGCCTTCCCCCTAGAGCATGATCGTTTCTGACGGAACGACCCGTTTGGGCCAGCGGTTGGCTTTCAGCCATGATTGCGCGAGAAGAAGCCGACAATGACGACGCCCGCCCCCGCCCCCGCCTCGCTTGACGACGCCCATCTGGCCACCCGCCGCATCACCCGCCTGTCGGTCGGGGTCGCGGTGGTGCTGATCGCGATGAAGGCCTTTGCGCTGGGCGCCTCAGGCTCGGTCTCCATCCTGGCGACCCTGGCGGATTCGGTTCTGGATTTGGCGGCGTCCCTGACCACCTTCTTCGCCGTTCGCTGGGCCGCCGCCCCGGCCGATGAGAACCACCGCTATGGCCATGGCAAGGGCGAGGCGCTGTCAGCCCTGGTCCAGGCCGGGCTGGTCTTCGCCTCGGCCATCTTCATCGCCTGGGAGGGGGTGCAGCGCATCTTCGACCCCCGTCCCGTGACCGCCGGCGGGTGGGCGAGCGGGATTGTGGTCGCCACCATCGTCATCACGGCTTGGCTGGTTTGGATGCAGACCCAGACGCTGAAGAAGACCGGCTCCGTCGCCGTCGCCGGCGACCGCGCCCACTATGCGGCGGACCTCGCCGCCAACGTCGTGGTGCTGATCGGCGTGATTTCAGGCGCCTTCCTGGGCGCGCCGGGACTGGATGCGGCCGCGGGCATCGTCGTCGCCGTCTGGCTGTTTTGGGGCGCGACCGGCATGTTGAAGGCCGCCGCCGATCACCTGCTGGATCGCGCCGTGCCCGAGGCCGACCGCGCCGCCATCACCAAGGCCGTCCTGGCCGACCCCCAGGTCTTCGGCGTGCACCAGCTGCGCACCCGCATGTCCGGTCAGGTGATGATGGTCCAGATGCATGTCGATCTGGACGCGCACCAGACGCTGGACGCCGCACACGCCATCGTCGTCGCCGCCGAAAACCGGGTGCTGGCCCAGTACCCCACCGCCGACATCCTGATCCACGCCGACCCGCGCGGCCACGCCCGTTCGCAGCCCGCAATCCCGGCCGCTGCACCCGCCGAACCGCAAGCCGCCCCCGCCCAGACCGGCCCCGCGCCCAAGGGGCCGTGGTCCTGATGCGGTAAACGCCGATTTAACGGGTCCGGGCGCATCACCCTTAGATGGCCGACCCTTGCGTTCTCTTCCACTTCGCCTTCCAGCCCGCCTCGCGCGCCGCGCGACTGGCGCTGGGCGAGGCGCGGATCGAATGGACGGATGCGCCGGTCCGTCCGTGGGAGGACGATTGCCCGGTCAATGACTTCAATCCGTCCGGCCTGCCGCCGGTGATCCAGACGATGGATCGCGGCCGCCCGCTGGTGCTGTGCGAACTGCCCGCCATCCTGGGCTGGATCGAGGATCAGCAGAAGGGTCCGCTGCTGCTGCCCGCCGACCTCGCCGAACGCGCCGAGGCGCGTCGCCTGACCGGCTGGTTCGAGCGCCGCTTTATGGACGAAGTCGACGCCGTGCTGCTGCACGAGCGGATGGAAAAACCGCTGCTCAAGCTGGGCCCGCCCGAAGCCCGCGCCCTGCGCGACGGGCGCGACGCCCTGAAATCCCACCTCGCCATGCTGGAGGACCTGGTCGCCGCCCGCGACTGGCTGGCCGGCCGCCGCCTGTCCCAGGCCGACCTGATCGCCGCCGCCCACCTGTCGGTGCTGGACTATTTCGGCGAGATCCAGTGGAAGACCTGGCCCGGACTGAAGACCTGGTACTCCAAGCTCAAGTCCCGCCCCTGCTTCCGCCCCCTGCTCGCCGACCGCTTCGTCGGCGTGCCGCCCTCGGCCTGGTACGCGGATCTGGATTTTTAAAGCGCCTCTGCGCCCAACCGGGCGATCCACAGCTTGGCGCGACTAGCCAGCTCGTCCTTGCGCCTCAGATCCGAGGTGTCTTCCGGCAGGCGGTCCAGCTGTTCGAAGCGGAAATCCTCGGGCGTGTGCGCCTTCCACGCCGCCTGAAGCGACCGATACGGACTGCCGCCGTGGCGCAGCGCGAACCACAGGCCGTTCTGCTCGGTGTCGATGTGGCGGCTCTTGCCGACCCAGGCCTGACCCGTCGCGCTGCAGATCACGGCATAGACCCCGGCGATGGTCGCGCGCTCCTTATATTCGGCGATCAGGCTCTTGCGATTTGTCGGGGTCATGGCGCTCTCTTATTTATCCGGGTATAAACATGACAGACAATTTCACCCGGGTAAATACATGAGCGACGAAGATCGTGATCTGGTCCTGTTCGACGGCCCCCGACGCATCGCAAGAGGCTCGGACGCCGCCGTGGCGGCCGCCTTTCGCAAAACCCTGGCGGCCTCGCCTCAAGCCGCGCTGCGCGTGTTCGATCTGGCGACCGGTCGGCCGGTCGACCTGGACCTCCGCGAACAAAAACCGGCGTCGGCTCCAAAGCGCGGCCGTCCGCGCCTGGGAGTCGCCGCGCGCGAGGTCACGCTGTTGCCCCGTCACTGGGACTGGCTGGCGACCCAGCCGGGCGGCGCCTCGGCCGCCCTGCGCCGTCTGGTGGAGCAGGCGCGCAAGACCGGCGCCCACGACGATGCGCGCCGCCGCCGCACCGACGCCGCCTACGGCTTCATGGTCGAGATGGCCGGCGACGCCCCCGACTTCGAAGAGGCCAGCCGCGCCCTGTTCGCTGGCGACCGCGATCGTCTGGTCGCCCTGATCGCCCCCTGGCCGGCCGACATTAAGGCCCAGCTTCTTGAACTGTTCGACGGCGCATGACCGTCTCCTGCCCATGAAATGGGGAGGGGGACCGCGAAGCGGTGGAGGGCTCTTGAACTCCCACAAACGCCAGTGATGCGCTGAAGGCCCCCTCCGTCACGGCGCGAAGATGCGCCGCGCCACCTCCCCGCTCCGCAGGGAGGAGACTTCATGCTATCCCCCGCCCGTGTCCGATCGCCTGAAAACCTTCATCCGCCAGCGCGCGGCCGAGCTGGGCTTCGATGTCTGCCGGTTCGCCTCGGCGGCCGACGCCTGGCTGGCGGGCGAGCGGCTGCGGCGTTTCGTGGACGAGGGCCGGCATGGCGACATGGAATGGATGGAAACCACGCTGGATCGCCGCCAGCATCCGACCGCCATGTGGGACGAGGCCCGGACCGCCATCGTCCTGGGCATGAACTACGGCCCGGAGCAGAACCCGCTGGATCAGCTGGCTGACCGTTCCGCCGGCTACATCTCGGTCTATGCGCGTGGCGACGACTATCACGAGGTCATCAAGGGCCGGCTGAAACAGCTGGCGGGCCAGATCGCGGCGCGCAACGGCGCGGACATCAAGGTCTTCGTCGACACCGCCCCACTGATGGAAAAACCGCTGGCCCAGCGCGCCGGCCTGGGTTGGCAGGGCAAACACACCAATCTGCTCAGCCGCACCCACGGCAACTGGCTGTTCCTGGGGACCATCCTGACCGCCGCCGAGATCGAGGCGGACGCGGCCGAGACCGAACATTGCGGCCGCTGCACCGCCTGTCTCGACGCCTGTCCGACCAAGGCCTTCCCCGCCCCGTTCCAGCTCGACGCCCGGCGCTGCCTGTCCTACCTGACCATCGAGTTCGCCGGTCCCTGGCCGGTCGAGTTCCGCACCCTGACCGGATCGCGCATCTATGGCTGCGACGACTGTCTGGCGGTCTGTCCGTGGAACAAGTTCGCGCAGGAAGCGCGCGAGATCCGGCTGGCGCCCCGCCCGGCCTTCGAAAGCCCGCGCCTGCATGATCTGCTGGCGCTGGACGACGCCGCCTTCCGCGCCCTGTTCAACAAGAGCCCGGTCAAGCGGATCGGCCGCGACCGCTTCCTCAGGAACGTCCTCTACGCCGTCGGCAACTCGGGCGACGCGACCCTCATCGCCCCGACACAAGCCCTGCTGGCCGACCCCTCAGCCCTGGTGCGCGGCGCCGCCGTCTGGGCCCTGTCGGAGTTGATGCCGGCCGGCGCGTTCGCGACCCTGGCCGAGGCGACGACCGAAACCGACGCCCATGTTCTCAGCGAATGGCGGCGCCTGGAACCCACCTAGCCCGCGCAATCGCCACGACGAACTATAATGATTTCAACGCCCTGAAGACGGCTAGCGACCTCTACCTGACCATACGATCGGCCCGGTCTATACTGCGTGCTGCTTTTTGACTTCCGCCGGATAACTGCAAACCGCTCGCAAAAATCTGCACGAAAGTGCATTCTAAAAAGCTGCAGTGCACTTTCCGCCTTTTTTCGAAGAAGGGTGATGCGGCCCCGCGCCTTCTCTCTGGCGGACGCGAAACGGCGTAGGTTCGCCGTCTTTCCGGGGCGTCCGACGGACGAACCCGGAACCCAGGAGATTCGCACCCGGCGTCGGATGCGCCTGGCGAGCGCGACTGCGGCTCTGGGTTCCGGGTTCTTCGCTCCGCTCAGCCCCGGAATGACGACTTGGGCGATCAAACAGCCCTTTAGCCAGCGGCACTAGCGCCGCGCCACCTCCCCACGACGTGGAGAGGAGACAGTGGTCCTCACCCCATCGCCGTGCCGACGCCCGATCCACCGCCGGGCACCTTGGCCACGTCGAGCAGCTTCAGGCGGAAGATCAGCACCGAGTTGGCGGGGATCTTGGGATTGCCCTGCTCGCCATAGCCCAACTCGGGCGGGACATAGAGCAGCCATTCGTCGCCGACGCGCATCTTCTGCAGCGCCTCGGTCCAGCCCTTGACGACCTCCTCGGGGGTGAACACCGCCGGCGCGCCGCGCGCGAAGGAGCTGTCGAACACGCTGTTGTCGACCAGCTTGCCCTCGTAATCGACCTTGACCAGGTCGTTGCGGTCAGGGCTGACGCCGCCGGCCGGTCCCGCCTGCACCACCTTGTATTGCAGCCCGCTGGGCAGCGTCTGGACGCCCTCTTCCTTGGCGTTCTTGGCCATGAAGGCGGCCGCCTCGGCCTTGCCCGCGTTCGGATCGACCGGCGCGGCCTGGCCGCAGCCCGCCAGCAAGAAGGCGGCGATGACTGCCGCCTTACCCCATCCGAAGTTCATAGCCGCGTTCCTTCAAGGCCTCGCCGATCTCGTCGGCGTGGGCGCTATCGCGCGTTTCGACCATGATGTCGAACTCGGCGCCCTTGGCCGGCACGTCAAGCGCCAGACGGTTGTGGACCACGTCGATGATGTTGCCGCCCAGGCCGCCGATCACCGCCGCCATGGCCGACAGCATGCCCGGCCGATCGTCGCCCAGGATGCGATAGACGATCAATCTCCGCTCACGGACCATCTCGCGGTTGAGCACAACCGCCAGCATCCGCGCATCGATGTTTCCGCCGCACAGCTCCAGCCCGACCTTCATCCCCTTGAACCGGTCGGGATAGGCCAGAAGGGCCGCCAGACCGCCCGCGCCCGCGCCTTCGGACACCGTCTTCTCATAGGTGACATAGGTGGCGACGGCCCGTTCGAAATCGGCCTCCTCGCAGACGAAGACCTCGTCCACCAGCGGGTCGGCCAGGGCGAACGGAATGTCGCCCACCGCCTTGATGGCGATCCCCTCGGCGATGGTCTGGCCGGTGCAGACCGGCGGCTGGCCCGCCCGTTTGGCGGTGAAGGAGGGATAGCGCGCGGCCTCGACGCCGAAGACCTTGATGTCCGGCTTCATCGCCTTGGCCGCGATGGCGCAGCCCGCAATCAGCCCGCCGCCGCCGATGGGGATGATCAGGGCCTCAACCTCGGGCGCATCCTCCAGAAGCTCGATCGCGCAGACGCCCTGGCCCGCCACGATGCCTTCGTCGTCGAAGGCCGAGACGAAGACATAGCCCTTTTCAGCTTCCAGCCGCTTGGCCGCCTCGGTCGAGCCGGTGAAGTCCAGCCCCTCGATCACCACGGTCGCCCCGTGCGAGCGGGTGCCGTTGATCTTGGCGAAGGGCGTGCCCTCCGGCATCACGATGGTCACCGGCACGCCCAGCCGTCCGCCGTGATAGGCCAGGGCCTGGGCGTGGTTGCCGGCGCTGGCGGCCACCACGCCGCGCTTCATCTCCTCGGGGCTCAGCATCAGCAGCCGGTTCAGGGCGCCGCGCTCCTTGAAGCTGCCGGTGAATTGCAGATTGTCGAACTTGACCCAGACCTCGGCTCCCGTCAGCTGCGACAGCTTTCTGGAATAACGGGTCGGGGTGCGGTCGACCGCGCCGGCGATCCGGGTGCGCGCGGCTTGGATATCGGCGAAGGTGACGGTCATGCGAGGCGTTTCCGAGCTGTCGCGCCTCGACGACTGGGCGCGTTGTCGGGCCTGTTTCGCGCGTTGTCGGGTCCGGGTCCAGAGGGGGAATCTTGAGCGTGGAAGTCGCCCGGCCTGTCGTGCGATAGTGAGGCCTGTCGTCCGCCACGACCCCGAAATCCCGGAGGAAGCCCCATGTCGATCCGTTCGTTCGCCGCCCCTGGCCTGGCTCTCGCCCTGACCGCCGCAGCCCTCTCCGCCTGTGCGCCCACTGCCGGCGGCGGCCTGCCGAACGGGGGCCCCGCCGCCTTCAACGAGGCCGATTTCGGCTGGTCCCAAATGCCCGGCCGCAACAGCATCCAGGGCCAGATCGCCTTCGCCCGGGACGGCAAGGCCTTCGATTGCGTCGCCAGCGTCGGCCTGACGCCGGACACCCCCTATACGCGCGCCCGCTTTCGCACCCTTTATGGTTCGACCCAGCGCGCAGCCGTGCCTGCCGCCGTCGTCCGCGCCCGCACCGTCGCCGACGCCAACGCCGACTATCGCAACTATGTCCGCTCCGAGCGATGCGAGAACGGCCGTTTCCGCTTCGACGGCCTGCCGGACGGCGGCTGGTTCCTGATCGTGCCGGTCACCTCGGGCGATGCGCCCCTGGTGCTGATGCAGTCGGTGCAGACGCGCGGCGGCCGGGTCGTCTCCGTCACCCTGTGACCCGCGCGCCCCTTCTCACGAAGATGCGACCCCGGTAACGCGGATCGCCATCTTCTGACCACGAGCGCCCCGGAGTGATCGCTGCTTCTGTGCGAGAGTTCGGGGAGCTTTTTTCTTGTCCCAACACAATATCATAGGATCCGAGGCCTTTACTCGAGGGCCGTCGGTCATCATCCGCCAATATAAAGCGGGCGGCATGCGGCGTCGCCGGTCCAAGACCATCGCCACCTTCATCGCCGGCGCGGGCGCCATGCTGGTGGTGGGCGCCATCGCCCTCGCCGCCGTCTATGGGCCCGCCTTGGCGGGCGGCTGACCCTGCGGGCTGGCCGTCAGGCCAGCCATACCATCATGCGCGTATCGGCCTCGGCCCGACGCGCCCGGCTCCACGCCCGGCGCGTCTCGCCGGTGTAGAGGAAGCCCGCCTTTTCCAGCACGCGGCCAGAAGCCGGATTGTCGGCGAAATGCCCGGCGACCAGCGCCCGGCGCTTCCACTTGCGGCTGGCCCAGACCAGGGCGGCGTCCAGCGCCTCGGTGGCGAAGCCCCGACCCCAGTATTCGCGCCCGATCCAGTAGCCGGTTTCCGGCACCCGGTCTTCGCCCTCGAACAGGCCGATGACGCCGATGGGCCCCACGTCCTCATGGTCGATGACGAAGGTGTTGGCTCGTCTTGGGTCCTGCGAGGCGACCTGCAGCACGAAGTCGTCGGCGTCGCGCATCTGGAACGGATGCGGCATCCGCTTGGTCATGCGCGCGATGTCCAGATCATTGGCCAGGGCGGCGATGCGCGGCGCATCCTGGGGCGCGGGCGCGCGCAGGATCAGGCGCCGGGTCTCAACGACAGGAGAGGTTTCGATGACGCACATGGGCGTTGCCTCGGATTGTCGACCATCTCCTTGAAGGGCTCGGACGGTCTTCGAGGCGGGGAAACGCAAACGGGGAGCCTGGTGATCCAGACTCCCCGCGGATTATCATCCCTGGTCCGGATCGGCTGCTGGCAGGAGCAACGCGATCCGGGAAGGTCCAGACTGCGTTACTCGGCGGCCATCGCCTGAGCGGCGTCGTCATTGGCCGCAAGGATCGACACGTAACAACGGCCGCCACGTTTGGTGGTGAATTTCACAGCGCCGTTCGTCAGGGCGAACAGGGTGTGGTCGCGGCCCATGCCCATGTTCTCACCGGCGTGGAAGGTGGTGCCGCGTTGGCGCACGATGATGTTGCCGGCCAGCACGCGCTCGCCGCCATACTTCTTCACGCCCAGGCGCTTCGACTCGGAGTCGCGACCGTTACGCGACGAACCACCGGATTTCTTGTGAGCCATCTTGCCGCTCCGTACTTTCTTGGTGCGCTACCGGCCTTTCAGCCTACTTGAGCGCGTCCGTAACTTAGGTCTGGCGCCGAGGCGCCGGTGAATGTCTTAGGCTTCGTCGCCGGCGGCTTCAGCCTTGGGCGCAGCCTTCTTCTTGGCCGGGGCCTTCTTGGCGGGAGCCGAGCTCTCGACCACGACGCCCTTGACCTCGGCGCCGTCCACGTCGGTCACGACCGTCTCGGTCGAACCCAGCGAGGAAGTGGCGTCACGAGCGGCCAGGTTGCGAGCGCGCAGGTTGATCTCGGCCTTGGTGGTCAGATCGACCTTGCCGTCCCACTTGGCGGTCTCGCCGGCGCCTTCGATGCCGGTGATGCGCAGGACCGATTCCATCTGGCGATGGCCGTTCGTGCGGCGATAGCCCTGGCGACGGGTCTTCTTGAAGATCTTGATCTTCTCACCCTTGCGGGTCTCGACCAGGGTCGCGCCGACGAAGGCGCCGTCGATCAGGGGGGCGCCCAGGGTCACGCCCTTGTCGCCGCCCAGCATCAGGACGCTGTCGAACTTCAGCTCAGCGCCGGCGTCGCCGTCGAGCTTTTCGACGACGATGGTGTCGCCCGGTTGGACCCGGTACTGCTTGCCGCCGGTCTTGATCACCGCGTACATGTTGAAGCCTCAGCGCAAACGCAAAAAAAGATACGCCCCCGGAGAGGGCCCCGGCGGCGAAGAGCGGCGACATATACGGAAGGGCGTCGCAGAGTCAACGCCGAACCGGGCGGAAATTCAGCCCCGGACGGATTATCCCCGCTGTCGCGAACCCGATGTCAGTCCAACGCGCAGATGTCGGGCAAGCCCCGCAGACCGCCCGCATTGTCGAGGCCATAGCCGACCAGAAAGCGGTTCGGCGCCTCCCAGCCGACAAAGTCCGGCTCGGGCGCGCGCGGCTTTGGCCACGGCTTTCTGGCGAAGACGCAGGTCAGCACTTCGGACGCTCCCGCCTCCCGGGCGATGCGCACGGCCTCGGCCAGAGACAGGCCGGTGTCGAAGACGTCGTCCAGGATCAGCACCTTTCGTCCGGCGATCGGACGCTGGAACGGCGCATAGACGTCGATCTTGCCGCGGCTGGTCTTGTCGTCGCCGTAAGACGCCAGCCACAGGGCGTCGAAACGGACGTTGCGGCCGACGCGCGAAAGGGCGCGGGTCAGGTCGGCGGCGAACCACAGGCCCCCGGTCAGCAGCACGGCGGCGACCGTATCGTCGTCGACGACGGGCGCGATGCGCTGGGCCAGGGCGGCGACGATGCGCGCCACCTCGGCCTCGGACAGAAGAACGGTCGGCGTCGGGGAGGGATCAGCCATGATGCGAGGCCGATACCGCCTCACCATGCCCCTTGTCCACAGCGCCTACGGGTCGCGCGTCGATCGGCGCGGCCGTGTTCGGCGCCTCCGCCCCCGGCGCCGTCGCCGAGCGCAGTCCCTTGGCGGTCTCGCCCGCCGGCTCTGCTGCGTGAGCGGGCGCTGCCTTCGCATCATGGGCATCGTGTTCGGCGGTCGGCTTGGAGAGCGCAGAGCCGGCCGGCGCGAAGTCGACGCCGATCCCGGCCCCGTGGCCGCCCGGATCGGGGATCAGGGCGGCGAAGCCCTGGACCTTGCCCGGCAGGACCGGCGCCGCGTCGATCTTTACGATCTTGAACCCGACCTCGGCGCCGGCGGCGTCCAGCAGGGCCACGCGAATCGGCGGCGAGACGATCTCTACGTCGCGCACATTGCGGATGGCGCCGGACACCACGACCATGCCGGGATGGTTCGGCGCAGCCTTGGCCTTGAGGGCTTCGAAGTCCAACCCGACCGGATTGACCGGCGCGCCGAAGAATTTGTAGGCCGAAGCGGCTCGGGGGAAGGCCTGAACGATCTCGACACGGAACAGGAAGGCCGAAACGATCAGGCCGATGAAGACGCTGGCCAGACCCGCCCAGATCACGCCCTGGGTGGCGGCGCGGCGCAGCTTCTTCTGGCGATCGGCGCGAGCGCGGAACGCCCGGGGCAACTCCGGCGCCGGCGTTTCGGCCAGGCTGGCGGCGGTCGGTGCGGGATCGGGTTCGGGCGGGGTTGCAGGCGTGGCGGCGGCGGCGACCGCCGGGTCGGGCGCCAAGGTCAGTTCCAGCGGCTCGTCGGGCGTGGCGCGCCAGACTTCGCCGCACGATTGGCAGCGCACCTTGCGGCCTTCGGGGCCTACGGCTTCGTCACGAATGAAATAGCTGGTGGCGCAGGCGGGGCAGGTCAGTATCATGTGGCTGACTGCGAGGCTGTCGCCCCCTCCCGTAAGGCGCGACGCCGCGCCCTGTTCCTGAAACACATACCATGCCGTCCTCGCCCGCCGAACCCGCCGCTATGACCGAGACCGTTCGCCTGTCCGGCGTCGGCTTCGGCTATGTCGGCGCGCCCGACGTGCTGCGGGACGTTAACCTCATTTTGCCGCGCGGCTCTTTCCACTTTCTTACCGGGCCGTCCGGGGCCGGAAAGTCTTCGCTGCTGCGTCTGCTGACGCTGGCGGACCAACCCCGAACGGGAACCCTCCGCCTGTTCGGATCGGATGTCACGCGCATCGATCGTCGCGACATCCCGGCCTTTCGGCGGCGGATGGGCGTGGTGTTCCAAGATTTCCGCCTGCTGGGTCATCTGTCGGCCTTCGACAATGTCGCCCTGCCCTTGCGTCTCGCGGGCGAATCCGAGGCCGAGTACGCCGACGACGTGCGCGAGATGCTGAAATGGGTGGGCCTCGGTCGCCGGATGGAGGCCCGTCCCCCCGCCCTGTCCGGCGGTGAGAAGCAGCGGCTGGCCATCGCCCGCGCCGTCATCACCCGCCCCGGCCTGATCCTGGCCGACGAACCGACCGGCAGCGTGGACGCCGTCATGGCCGACAAGCTGCTGCGGCTGTTCCAGTCGCTGAACAAACTGGGCGCCACCGTCCTGATCGCCAGCCATGACGAGGCCCTGGCCCAGCGATCCGGCGCGCGCGTCTTGAGGCTGGAGGCCGGACGGCTCAGCGAACCCTCGCGGGCCGCCGCATGATCCGCATGTCCGATTTCAGCCTCTCCAGCCGCCGGCCCGGCCTGCTGCCGCCCGCCGCGGCCGGCGAGCCGTGGCTGATGACCGTCATCGCCGTTCTGTGCTTTTTGGCCTGCCTCGCCGCCGTCGCCGCCTCCGCCGCTGACCGCGCCGCGCACGGCTGGGCCCGACAGCTGGGCGCCGAGGCCACCGTCCAGGTCCGCCCCCGCGTCGGCGAAACCGGCGACACCGCCGCCGCCCGCGCGGCCGAGACCCTGTCCGGCGTCGATGGGGTGGAGGAGGCCGCCGCCCTCAGCCGCGAGGCGGCCGAGGATCTGCTGCGCCCCTGGCTGGGCGACGCGGTCCTGCCCGACCTGCCCCTGCCCCATCTGGTGACGGTGCGGCTGAACCGCGACGCCCCCGCTAGCGCCGTCACCCTGAGCCGCGCCCTGGCCGAGGCCGGGCTGGACGCCACGGTGGACGATCACAGCCTATGGCGCGGCGAAGTCGAGGGGTCCGCCGGCATGATCACGATCCTGGCCGGCGCCGCCTTTCTGGCCGTCGCCTTCGCGGCGGCCGCCGCCATCGCCTATGCGACCCGCGCGGGGTTGGCGGCCGGTCAAGGCGTGATCGAGACCCTGAGCCTGAACGGCGCGACCGACGGGGCCATCGCCTGGCTGTTCCAGCGACGGTTCGGCCTGATGGCGGCGGGCGCGGGCGCGATCGGCGCCGGGCTGGCGGCAGTCCTTCTGATCCTCCTGCGGTTCATCGGCGGATCGGGCGGCCTGACGGCGGCCCTGCCGATCAGCTGGAGCGACCTGGCGTTGCTCTCGCCTTGCCCGCTGCTCGCGGCTACGGTTGCGGTTCTCGCGGCGAGATTCGCCGCCATGCGAGTGCTGGCGTCAGCGGGACGCGCATCTGGGCCGACAGAGGGAGGGGGCGCATGAGACTGTTGAGCGTCATCTTCATCGCCGGTCTGATCTGGCTGGTCGGCCTATTCGCCTTCGCCCACCGGGTGCGCGAGCTGACCCCCGCCGACGACCCCGCCCGCGCCGACGCCATCGTGGCCCTGACCGGTCCGTCGTCCGAACGGGTCAACACCGCCATCCGCCTGTTGGAACAGGGCAAGGGCGAGCGGGTGCTGATCTCCGGCGTCAATCGCGAGGTGCGCCGTCAGGAGCTGCGCGAGCTGACCCCCGGCTCCAGCCGCCTGTTCAACTGCTGCGTCGATCTGGGTTTCGAGGCCGAGGACACCGTCGGCAACGCCCAGGAAATCGCCGCCTGGAGCCGCGCCAAGGGCTATCGCAGCCTGATCGTCGTGACCTCCGACTATCATATGCCGCGTTCGCTGGTCGAAATCCGGGGCCAGCTGCCGGGCGTGAAACTGACGCCCTACGCCATCTCCACCCCGTCGCTGGACAATGCGCGCTGGTGGCGGGCGGCGGTGACCGCGCGTCGGATGACGCTGGAATATATGAAATACCTCGCCGTCCTGGGCCGTGAGGGCGTGCGTCGCATCACCCGCGACCGGCCCGCCGCCGTACCGGCCGAGACCGAAACCGCCCCTGACGAAAAGGCCGCGTCCTAAGTGAACACCCTGCGTTCCCTGATCTTCACCGCCTGGCTCTATTTGTCGATGCCGATCATCGCCATCGGCCTGTCGCCGGTCCTGCTGCTGCCGCACCGCTATGTGCAGGGCGTGTGCAAGCTGTGGGCGAAGATCGTCCTGTTCGGCCTGCGCTGGATCGCGGGGGTGAAGGTCGAGGTGCGCGGGTTGGAGCACGCCCCGTCCGGCGCCGCCCTAATCGCGTCCAAACACCAGGGGATGCTGGACATCGTGGCCCTGCTGGCCGTCCTGCCCGACGCCTGTTTCGTGATGAAGAAGGAGCTGATGCCCCTGCCTTTCTTCGGCTGGTTCGCCTGGAAGGCCAAGATGATCGCCGTGGATCGCGCGGGCCACGCCAAGGCGCTGAAAGACATGACGCGACAGGCGCGCGACCGCCTGTCCGAAGGCCGCCAGATCGTCATCTTCCCCGAGGGCACGCGCAACGATCCGGGCGTGCCGGGCGACTACAAGCCCGGCGTCGCCGCAATCTATCGCGATCTGGAAGGCCCCTGCTGGCCCGTCGCCACCAACTCCGGCGTCCACTGGCCGGCTCATGGTTTCCGCCGGTATCCCGGCACGGTCGTGTTCGAATTCCTTGAGCCGATCCCGGCCCAGCTGAAGCGCGGGGCCATGATGGCGTTGCTGGAAAGTCGCATAGAGACGGCGTCGTTGGCGCTGCTGGAGCCAAAGGCCCAGCTTGCGCATTCTGAACCGGCCTGACCTCCCCGCTCGGGCGCCACCATGGAAACGCCCGATGCTTCGTCCCCTTCTGCTCTCCGTCGCCTTCGCCGCCGTCGCCGGCTCCGCTCTGGCCCAGTCGCAACCGTATGAGCAGATCCGGCCCGCCCCCCAGAACTGGACCGTCGATCTCGGCGCGGGCGTCCTTTATCGCAACGACTCCAACGGCGACACGGGCTCCAAGACAACGGTCGCCCCGTGGGTTTCGGCCAACTATCGCGACCTAGTCTATCTGAACCCGATCGACGGCCTGGGCTGGAACGCGATCAAGACCGACGACTTCCGCGCCGGCCTGCAACTGCGCCCGCGCTTTTCGGCCGATGATATCGAAGGCCTGACGCTGGATCGTCCGGGCTTCGGCGCCGACCTGGCCGCCTACGCCTACAAGCGTCTGCCCGGCAATGTGGTGGTCGGCGGTCGGATCAGCCGCGACGTGTCCGACGTCAGCGAGGGCACGGAATACTATGCCTCCGTCGGTCATCAGCGCGTGACGTCGGTCGGCCTGCTGAACGCCTCGGTCTATGTGCGCGGCGGCGATTCCAAACTGGCCGATGCCTACTATGGCGTCAGCACCGCCGAGGCGGCCGCCAACGGCATCAGCGCTTATTCCCCCGGCGGCGGCCTGCAGGGCGCGGGCGCCAGCCTGGTCCTGCTGGTCCCGATCGGCGACAAATGGGGTGCGGGCGGCCTGATCAACTACGAACGCCGCCTGGGCGACGTGGCCGACAGCCCCCTGTCGCAGAGCGACGACGCCGTCCGCACCGGCGTCTTCATCGCCCGTCGCTTCGGCGGCTGATAGCAAGGCGGCGGCTGCGGATGCGGTCGCCGCTTCTTGCCCTTTGATCAGGTGGCCGCGAACTCACTCAGCGCGTCGATGACGGCGCGGTTCTGGTCTTCGGTGCCGATGGTGATGCGCAGGGCCTGGGGCAGGCCATAGCCGCCGACGGGGCGGACGATGATGCCCTTGGTGTTCAGATAGTCGTTGGCGGCGGCGGCGCGCTTGGCGCTGTCGAACAGCACCAGCACGAAATTGCCGGCGCTGGGCAGGACGTTCAGCCCAAAGCCGCGCAGGGCCTGGGTCAGGCGCGGCTTCCAGTTCGAGATCAGATCGCGCGACGCCGTCTGGTGCGCTTCGTCCGACAGCGCGGCCGTTGCGGCCTCAAGCCCCGGCACCGAGACGTTGAACGGCAGTCGAATCCGGTCGATGGCTTCGGCGACCTTCAGCGGCGCATAGCCGAAACCGATACGCAAACCGCCCAGGCCGTGGATCTTGGAGAAGGTGCGGGTGACGACGATGTTCTCGGCGTCCTTGGCCAGCGGGAAGGCGGTCTCCCAGTCGGCCTCGGTCACATATTCCGCATAGGCCTCGTCCACGACCAGGATGATGTGGGCCGGCAGGGCGGCGTGCAGGCGGCGGATTTCCTCGCCCGTATTGTAGCTGCCGGTCGGGTTCGACGGGTTGGAGACATAGACGATCTTGGTGCGTTCATCGATCTGGGCCAGGAGCGCGTCGACCTCGGCCTTGAAGTTCGGCTCGGGCGCCAGCTTGACCTGGGCTTCGCAGCCCAGGGCGCTGATGCGGTAGGCGAGAAAGCCGTACTGGCCGCAGACGATGTTGTCGCCCGCCGTCAGATAGGTCTGGTTCAACAGGGCGAAGACCTCGTCCGAGCCGTTGCCGAAGATCAGCCGTTCAGGCTCCAACCCGTGCAGTTCCGACACCGCGTTCCGCAGCTTGGTCGCCCGGCCGTCGGGATAGATGTGGATATTCTTGATCGCCGCCTCATAGGCCGCACGCGCCTTTTCGCCCGCGCCCAGCATGTTCTCGTTGGACGACAGCTTCATCGGTTCGGCGACGCCGGCGATGGACGACTTGCCGCCGACATAGGGGGCGATGTCGAGGATGCCGGGCTTGGGGGCAGGGCCGTGTGGCGCGGTCGCGTCGGTCATGGAAAGCCTTGATCTCAGAAGATGGGGGCGGCGCCGATCACGCCGCTCATTCGTCCGGGCGCGCTCTTCAGCCGCCCGTCATCGACCTGCACATAGCCCGTCAGCATGAACAGCTTCAACCCGCCCGCCGCCGCCAGCGGATCGGCGACCAGTCCCGCGTCGCCCAGGGCGTCCACGATCTTGGCCTCGGACCAACCGCTGTCAGTGACCCAGAAGCTGCGGTCGTCGCCGGTCGGGCCGGACATCTCCTTGGACACGACGAACACCTGGGGTCGGCCGCGCCGGTCGTCCGGCAGGGCGGCGACGATCTTCAGTTCGGGCCGCGCCAGCAGGCGGCCCCACCACGGCCGGTCGGGCGACAGGTCGATCACGGCGCGCGAGCCCGCCTCGGCCGCCTTCAACGCCTCGTCGGCGGACATAGGCCGCGACCGCAGGCCATGGCGGTCTGTCGCCAGGGCCTGGGCCACGCCGCCGCAGACGACCAGCGCGGGTCCGGTCGCCACCTCGATCCGGCCCCACACCGCCTTGACCGCCGCAGCCTCATCGGCCGAGGCGCCGTCCAGCAGTTGACGCAGGGCGATGGCCGAAGCGTCGGCCCGGTCGCGCGGACCGGCGGCGACCCGCGCCCGCACCGCCTCGACCAAGGCGCGATCCAGCGCCAGCAGGGCGTCGTCGGCTTCGGGTTCGTCCAGCAGCGCCATCAGAACAGCTTGGGCGCCGGGGCCAGCGGGAAGGGGCCGAGCCAGGTGCGGCCGTCGCGGAAGACGAGCGTCAGCGGCAACTGCTCCTGGCTCGTGGCCTCGGCCGCGCCCGCTGCTGCAGCGGCCCCGGCCGCGCCGATCCGGTTGACCGGCCCCTGACGCGTCGCCATCAGGCCGGCCAGGGCGGGCAAAGGCTTTTGCGCCTGAAGCTGGACCTGGCCGGTCAGCCGGCCGTTCGCATCGGCTCTCAACACGTCGCTGGAGAGCGTCGCACGGCTGTCGCCGGCCTGAAGATCGCCGCGCACATTGCGGAAGGTTCCGCCCGCCTTTGTCCAGGCGGAGAAGACGCCCGCCGCGTCGCCGCCGGTCTTCAGCAGGCTGGCCTGGCCGATCTCGGCCTCCAGCTGGGTCGTCAGGCGGCCGTCCTGGGCGAAGCCTTCGACGGGGCCGTCCGCCCGCCCCTGCCCGTCCACCAGACGAAACATGACATCGACGTCGTCGGTCGGCGCGGTCGAGCCCTCCAGATGCGGCCGAGCATAGAATTCGATCCGCGCGGCGCGGGCGATGGGGAAGGGTTCGGCGCCGGTCTGGGCCGTGAAGACCGGATTGACCATCTCCAGCGCCAGATTGGGCCAACGCTGATCGATGCCGCTGGCGCTCATGCGGATCGCGTCACCCTTGACCGCCGCCTCGCCCTTGCCGGCGCGGGTCAGCATCAGGCCTTGCGGAGCCACCACCACCCATTTGGTCGGCTGATAGGCGTTGGCCTCCGCGGTCAGTTCGGTCGCCTTGATCGCATGGCCCGACGGCGCCTGAACGATCAGGTTCGTCAACGCCACACGGGTGCGAAACGGCCAGCCGTTGATGGATTTGTCGGCGAAGCGGATGTCCCAGCCGTCCTGACGCAGGGTCTGGACCTGGGCCTCAAGCCGCGTATCGATCTGGCGCGTCAGGAAGATCCACCATCCGGTCCAGGCCGTCAGCGCGATCAGCACGAGGATGAAGGACGCATACAGGCCCTTGCGGCTGTGTCGCTTGGTCGTCGAGGCGTCGGTCATGCCGGACCTATAGCGCGACGCACCTGGCGCTTCTAGGCGGTCAGGTCGGCCAGCACCGCCTTCGCCGCCCGCCGCGCATCCTCCGGCGCCAGACCCAGCAGAAGCCCCCGCTGACCGCCGTTGATCAGGACCTGCTCGAACAGGATGGCGGTTTCGTCCATCGCGGTGGGCACGGCCTTTCGCTGGCCGAACGGGCTGACCCCGCCGACCTTGTAGCCGGTCAGCCGTTCGGCGTCGGCAGGCTTCATCATCTGGGCCGACTTGCCCCCCAGCACCGCCGCCAACTTCTTCATGCTGACCTCGCAGTCGGACGGCACGATGACGCAAGCCGGAGCGCCATCGACCAGGACCATCAGCGTCTTGAACACCTGTTCCGGCGCCACGCCCAACGCCTCGGCGGCCTGCAATCCCACGCGCGGCGCGTCGGGATCATAGTCGTAGGGAAACAGAGCGAAGGCGACGCCGGCCTTGGTCAGGGCGACGGTGGCGGGCGTGGTCTTGGACATCCTACGTCGTCTCGGGGTTCAGGAAGCTGCGAGTCAGTTCGACCGCATCGGCCAGGCCCATGCGCTGGACCTCGGTCCCGGGCGGCAAACTGGCGAACAGGCGAGTGGGGGTGGCGGCGTCCAGCATCAGGAACACCCCCTTGTCGTCGCCGCGCCGGATCAGCCGGCCAAACGCCTGGGCGATGCGGGCGCGGGCCAGCGCATCGTCATAACCCTTCCCTCCCAACCGTTCGCGCCGCGCCTTGTGCAGCAAATCCGGCCGCGGCCATGGCACGCGATCGAAAGCGAGCACCCGTAGCGACCGTCCCGGCACGTCCACCCCGTCGCGCACGGCGTCGGTGCCCAAGAGGCAGGAATTCTCCTCGACGCGGAACATGTCCACCAGCGCCCCGACCTCCAGCGGATCGACGTGCTGGGCATACAGAGGCACGCCCGACTTCGCCAGATCCGGCCCCAGCCGCTCATAGACCGCCTTCAATCGGCGAATGGCGGTGAACAGGCCCAGGCCCCCGCCGCCCGCCGCCAGGAACAGTTCGCGCATCGCCGCCGCCGTCTGGCGCGGATCGTCCTTGACCAGGTCGTTGACGACGATGACCCGGCTGTTGGCGGCATAGTCGAACGGGCTCTCGACCTTCAGGGTGCGGGGCGGCTCGATCAGACGCGCCGAGCCGGTCCGCATCCGCGCCAGGTCAAACGGGTCTTCCTGCAAGGGATCGGACAGGGTGGCGGAGGTCACCAGCACCCCGTGTGACGGCACGATCACGGCCGCCTCCAGCGGAACGGTCGGGTCGATCCAGTGGCGACGCAGGGCCACGTCGTGGATGCGGCCGAACGCGGTCTCGGCCGACAGCCAATCGACGAAATCAGGATCGGGCTGATCGCGCCCGTCCTCCAGCGCCGCCAACATCGACCGCCACCCCGGCAGGGTCATGCGCGCGCGCCGGTCCAGCCCCCGCAAGGCCCCCTCGATCCGCGACCGCTGCGAGCCGTCCAGTTCGGCCGCCTCGTCATCGAGAATGTCCTCCAGATGCCGCGACAGGGCCAACAGCGGCGCCTCGATGGCGGCCAGGGCCTGGGCCGCCGCGCGCGCCGTCTCTTCGACCGGATCGATCACCGGCTTCAGCGCGCACTCCATGCCGAACTCGGGACCGCCGTACGTATTGGTCTCCGCCGTGCGGGCGCGCAGCTGGTCCAGCGCGGCGGCCAGGAAGGCCTCGATCGGGCCGATGGGGTTGACCTCGCCCGAGGCCGGCGCGACGCGGCCCGACACGCCTTCCCCCGGCAGGGCGGCGGAGGCGCGGATGGCGTCCTGCAGCGCCTTCATCGCCGCCTCATTGTCGTTGACCATGTCGCCCAGCCGCTGTTCCAGCCCGCGACCGCGACGCCCCCGCCCCTCCGGACCCCGGATCCAGCGCCGCAGCTCAGCCGCTTCCTGGCCTGACAAGCAGGCGGAAAAAGCGCTGTCGGCGGCGTCGAACAGGTGGTGGCCCTCGTCGAAGACGATCCGCTTCAGCGCCGCCGTCTCGCCGTCCTGCTTCTGGCCCCGCGCCGAGCGCGCCCCGTCGAACGCCGCCTGGGTCAAAACGAGGGCGTGGTTGGCGATGACCAGGTCCGCGCGGCGGCTGGCGCGGATCGTCTTTTCGACAAAACAGGTGCGGTAGTGGGGACAGGCGGCGTGGACGCATTCGCCGCGCCGATCCATCAGATTGGCCGCTCCCGCCGCATGGGCCGCCGGCATGGCGAACAGGCCGGGCAGCCAGCCGGGAAAATCGCCGCCCGTCATGTCGCCGTCGCGCGTATGCAGCGCCCACCGCCCGGCCAGCGCCAGGCCGATCAGGTCGCCATTCCCCAGCTGGGCCGCCTGCACCATGTCCTGCAGATTAAGGACGCACAGATAGTTCTCGCGCCCCTTGCGGATCACCGCCTTCTTCTTGCGCTCGGCCGGATCGGGCCACAGCGAATGGCTCTCGCGGTCGATCTGGCGCTGCAGGGCGCGGGTATAGGTCGAAATCCACGCCGCGCCCTGGTTCCGCTCGGCCCACAGGGAGGCGGGGGCCAGATAGCCCAGGGTCTTGCCCGTGCCGGTCCCCGCCTCGGCCAGCAGGACGCGGGGCCGCCCCTCTTCGTTCCGCGGCGAAAAGGCGAAGGCGGCTTCGGCGGCGTAGTCCGATTGGGTCGGCCGCGTCTCGTCCAGGCCCGAAGCCTGAAGCAATTTTTCCAGCCGGATGCGGGCGCTCTCGCTATCGACCGGCGCCGATCCCGCCTCGCCGCGCGGCGCCTCTTCCTCCCATTCGGTCAACCGCGACCAGACATCCATCCCAGACCCGCGATGCTGGCGCGCCCGCACGCCGCCGGCCTCCAGCGCCTGAACGACTCGCGCGCCCCAGGCCCATTCGGCGCGCTGCATCGTCAGCGCCAGCCCATAGGCCGCCTCCCGCTCGGGATAGGCCGGTTGCGCCAGTTCGCGCAGCAGCAGTCCCGCCGCCTCGCGCAGGGCCGCCGCCTGTTCCTCCGCCGACTTCGGCTCGGCCAGCCCCAGCGAAAGCGCCAGCCCCGTCGGCGACGGCGCACAGAAGCGCGCCGGCCGCACGAAGGCGTAAAGTTCCAGCACGTCCATCAACTCAGTCGATCGCGGCGGCGGCGTCAGACCCAACCGGCGCGCCGTCAGCGACGCATGCGCCACCATCACCGGCCCGGTGCTGAAGAACCCCTCGGCCGCCCCGCGCCCGATTTTCTTGGTCCCCGCCTTGTCGCACACCGCCCCAGCGCCGGGCGGCGTGGCGAGCGCTGGCGGCAAGTCCGCCCACGGCTGAGCGCCGGTCAGGCGGTTTTCGGAAATGACGGATTCGTCGGACACGTCCGATAGATAGCGAGCCTGGGGCTGAAACGGAACGGGAACATGCTATATCCCGTCCGTGACGACCGCCGCCGCTCCCGCAACGCTTCCGCCCCTGTTCGCCGACTGGTTCGCGTCGCGCGGCTGGGCGCCCCGGCGGCATCAGCTGGAGATGGTCGCGGCGGGGGAGGCCGGCAGCCACGCCTTGCTGGTCGCGCCCACCGGCGGGGGCAAGACGCTGGCGGGGTTTCTGCCCAGCCTGATCGACTTGGCCGAGCGCGGACCGAAGCCGACGACCGGGCCGGGGTCGGGCGTGCATACGCTTTATTTGTCGCCGCTGAAGGCCCTGACGACGGACGTCGAGCGCAATCTGATGACCCCGATCCGCGAGATCGGGCTGAACATCCACGTCGAGACGCGCACCGGCGACACCAAACAATCCAAGCGCCAGCGACAGCGTGATTTTCCGCCCGACATCCTGCTGACCACGCCCGAGCAGCTGGCTCTGTTCTGCGCCTGGGAAGGCGCCCGGTCCTATTTCGCCGATCTGAAATGCGTCGTGCTGGACGAGGTCCATGCGATCTGGAGCGGCAAGCGCGGGGACCTGCTGTCTCTGGGTCTGGGGCGATTGCAGAGTTTCGCCCCCGACATGCGCCGGGTGGGTCTGAGCGCGACCATCGAGGATCCCGATCTGATCCGGGGGTGGTTGGCGCCGGGCGATGCGGAGACAAAGAGCCCCTCCCCCGCTTCGCGGTCCCCCTCCCCGCAAAGCGGGGAGGAGACGGCGGCCGACCTGTCTCCTCCCCATGCCATGGGGAGGGGGACCGCCGAAGGCGGTGGAGGGGCTCTTGACGCGGTGGCCTTGGTCCGCGGCGACCCCGGCGCGCCGGCGGTCATCGACGTGCTGATTTCAGAGGGCAAGGTCCCTTGGGCCGGCCACACGGGCCAGCACGCAATTCCAGAGGTCTACGCCGCCATCCAGCGTTCGACCCTGGCGCTGATCTTCGTCAACACCCGCTGGCAGTCGGAGTTCGTGTTCCAGCAGCTCTGGGCCATCAACGACGAGAATCTGCCCATCGGCCTGCACCACGGCTCGCTGGCGGCCGAGCAGCGGCGCAAGATCGAGGCGGCCATGGCGCGCGGGGACCTCAGGGCCGTGGTCTGCACCTCGACGCTGGATCTGGGCATCGACTGGGGCGACGTGGATCTGGTCATCCAGATGGCGGCGCCGAAGGGCTCCAGCCGCCTGGTCCAGCGCATCGGCCGCGCCAATCACCGGCTGGACGAACCGTCTCGCGCGCTTCTGGTGCCCGCCAGCCGGTTCGAGATGCTGGAGTGCCAGGCGGCGCGCGAGGCCGTCGCCGACAACGCCTTCGACTGGGAGCCGGTCCATATCGGCACGCTCGACACATTGGCCCAGCACGTCATGGGCGTCGCCTGTTCCGAGCCGTTCGATATGCAGGTCCTGTATGACGAGATCACCGGCTGCGGCCCCTATCGCGTCCTGACGTGGGAGCAGTTCGAGGAGGTGGTCGATTTCGTCGCCACCGGCGGCTATGCGCTGCGCACCTACGACCGGTTCGCCCGGATCGTGCGCACGCCGGATGGCCGCTGGAAGGTCCGCAACCAGCACATCGCCCAGCGGCACCGCATGAACGTCGGCGCCATCGTCTCGGCGGGAACGCTGAACGTTCGCGTCGCCAGTCGTCGCGGCGGCGCCTCGCGCCAACTGATCGGCGGCCGCAAGGTGGGCGAGGCCGAGGAGTGGTATTTCGAACAGCTGACGCCCGGCGACACCTTCCAGTTCGCCGGCCAGACCTGGGCGTTCCAGGGCATCACCGGCACCGACGCTCTGGTCACCCACGCCAATGACAGCGACCCCAAGATTCCGTCATGGGGCGGCTCGAAGTTCCCGCTGTCCACGTCGCTGGCGGACCGGGTGCGGACCATGATCCACGACCGCGACCACTGGCGCGTCCTGCCGCCCGACGTGCAGGAATGGCTGGAGTTGCAAGAGACCCGTTCGGTCATTCCCGACGCCGAATCCATGCTGGTCGAAACCTTTCCGCGCGGCAGCCGGCATTTCCTCGTGGCCTATCCGTTCGAGGGCAATCTGGCCCACACCACCCTGTGCATGCTGCTGACCCGGCGGCTGGACCGGATGGGCGTCGGGCCGCTGGGCTTTGTCGTGACCGACTATTCGCTGGCGATATGGTCGATCAAGCCGATGGACGCGATCGATCTGGACGCCCTGTTCCAGCCGGACATGCTGGGGGACGACCTGGAAGCCTGGCTGGAGGAAAGCTTCATGATGAAGCGATCCTTCCGCAATTGCGCCCTGATCTCGGGCTTGATCGAACGCCGCCAGCCCGGCGCCGAAAAGACCGGCCGGCAGGTGACCTTCTCTACCGACCTGATCTACGACGTGCTGCGCCGCCACCAACCCGACCATCTGCTGCTGAAGACCGCCCGCGCCGACGCCGCCTCGGGCCTGCTGGACGTGGCGCGCCTGGGCCAGATGCTGACGCGCATCGAGGGGCGCATCCGCCACCAACCCCTGAACCGCGCCTCGCCCTTCTGCGTGCCCGTGCTGGTCCAGATCGGACGCGAGCGGGTCAGCGGGGACGCCGCCGAAATGATCCTGGACGAAAGCGCCGACCTGCTGATCGCCGAGGTCATGGACGACGCCGAGCCGCCAAGCCCGTCGGGTGCCGCATGAACGCCGCCCTGCGCCAGACCCTGTCCCCGGCCCGCAAGACATGCGGTTCGCTGAGCGTGCGGATCGCGGGCGAGGCCTGTGTGCTGCGCTGTTCCGGAGCGATGTGGGTGCCGGCCCACGGCGCCCTGATCGTCGCGGACCTGCATCTGGAAAAGGGGTCAGCCTTCGCCGTGCGCGGCCAGCTTCTGCCGCCCTATGACAGCCGCGCCACGCTGGACAGGCTGGAAGCCGAGATTGTCGAACTGGACCCGGCCATGGTCGTGCTGCTGGGCGACAGCTTCCATGACACCAAGGCCATTCCCCGCATGGCGGCCGACGACCGGGCGCGGCTGGACGGGCTGGCGGCGGGGCGCGACTGGCTGTGGCTGGAGGGCAATCACGACCGCGAGGCGCTCTCTCGCGATGCGGACACGGCGTCCCGCTTGCCCGGCCGGATCGTCGGCGATATGGCCTTGGGCGCGTTGCGCCTGACCCACGAGCCGGAGGCTCTGACCGCCGACGACGATCGGCATGGCGAGGTCGCAGGCCACCTTCACCCCGCCGCCAAGGTCGCCGCCTATGGGCGCGGCGTGCGCCGTCCTTGCTTCGTCACCGACGGATCGCGCATCGTCCTGCCGGCCTTCGGTGCCTTCACCGGCGGGCTGAACGTGCGCGATCCCGCCATCGCCGACTTGTTCGCCGCCCCGCCGCTGGCCGCCGCTCTGGGACGCGACCGTGTCCACGCCCTGGATTGGGCGATCCTGCGATAGTCTGTTCGTAAAGCGTTCAGCACGTCGCTTCACCGCATCTTGGCGGACGGCGATGCAGGATGACGGCGGATCAAGGTCACGGACACCCGCCTCATGCTCACGCCCCGCCGCATCGTCATGGCCGCCCGCCTCGGCTTCGCCCTGGCGGCGCTGGGCATGGCCGTCCTGATGCTGGGACCGTTCCAGGGACTGGAACAGGTCTTCGGCCTGAACGACAAGGCCGCCCACGTCATCGCCTTCTATGGCGTGGCCAGCGGCCTGTTCCTGATCGCGCCGAACCAGCGCCGCGACGACCTGGCCCTCTATGTCATCGCCGCCGCCTTTGGAGCGGAACTGCTTCAGGCCCTGACCGGCCGCAGCGTCTCCGTCATCGATTTTCTAGCGGGCGCGGCCGGCGTCGCCGCCGCCTGGGCGCCCGGCCGGATCGAACAGTTGCGCCAAGCCTTCCGCCGCTACCCGGATATGACCCTGACCGAGATCGACCGTCTGGATCGCCGCCTGCGCCGTCGCCGCGTCGAAACCAGCCGCCCGGGCGTCGCCGTCCTGCGGCCCTAGGGCTCCAGCTCGATGTCCCAATAAAGATAGTCCAGCCAGCTCTGGTGCAGATAGTGCGGCGGGAAGCGTCGGCCGGCGTCCTGTAGCTGCCAGGCGTTCGGGCGATAGGGTTCGCGGCGGATCGGCATCATGGCCTGGCGCGGCGTTCGTCCGCCCTTCGCCAGATTGCAGGGGCTGCAGGCCGCGACGATATTGTCCCAGGTCGTGCGTCCGCCCTGTGAGCGCGGGATGACGTGGTCGAAGGTCAGTTCGGCCGACTGACCGCAGTACTGACAGGCGAAGCCGTCGCGCAGGAAGACGTTGAAGCGGGTGAAGGCGGGGCTGCGGTCCTGATCCACATAGCTGCGCAGCGCGATCACGCTGGGAAGCTGCATCTCCATCGACGGCGAGCGGACGACCTTGTCATACAGGGACACCACGTCCACGCGGTCCTGATAGACCGCCTTGACCGCCTCCTCCCACGGCCACAGCGACAGCGGATAGTAGGACAGCGGCCGGAAGTCGGCGTTCAACACCAAGGCGGGAAAGCCAGAAGGCGGTCGATGAAGAACCTGCATCAGGCCCTCCCGCGCCGACGGGGGGATTTTGAGGCGACAGAGGTGAGGACACGTCTCCTTCCCTAGTCTTGTGAGATCAGCCTACCCCTGATTCCCCCTCATCGCCATGACCAGTGTGCAGCGTTTTCGTGACGTCCTGCCTCAGACCCGGCGCGCGTGGGTCGGGAACCCCGGCAGGGTCCAGCCCCAGCGCAAGGCGGCCGCCCGCAGCAGGAAGCCCGACAGCGCCGCGACGATGGCGGCGGGCCAGACGCCGACGCCCGGCGTCCTCAGCACCATATAGACCGTCGCCGCCAGGATCGCGGCCGTGACGTTGATCTCTCGCCGCAGCAGGATCGACGGCTGACCCGCCAGGGTGTCGCGCACCACCCCGCCGAAACAGGCCGTCAGCGTGCCCATGACGATGCAGATCAGGGCCGGCGCCCCGGCCGCCTCAGCCTTGGCCGCCCCCATCACGCCATAGGCCGCAAGACCTACGGCATCCAGCCACAGCAGGGCGCGAAACCGCCAGTCGCGCTGCCCCACCAGCCACAAGGCGGTCGAGGCGAACAGGCAGACCGCCAGATAGCGCCAGTCCTGCACCCAGAAGACCGGCAGGCCGAGCAGCAGGTCACGCAGCGTCCCGCCGCCCACGCCGGTGATGGCGCCGAAGAAGGCGAAGGTGACCACGTCGTGCTTCTCGCGCGCGGCGGCCAGGGCGCCGGTGGCGGCGAAAACCGCCACGCCGGCGAAATCCAGCGCGGTCAACACCGTCTGCGGATTGCGCAGCGGTTCGGTCAGAGCGGGATCGAGCGGGGTCATGCCGGCGCATCCAGCGCGATCTCGCCGCGCTTCACGCCCGTGTACCAGGCCCACAGCAGATGGGTGGCGACCGCCCGATAGGGCCGCCAAATCTCGGCGCGGGCATAGGCGCCCTTCTGATCGGGCCGCACTTCTGCGCCGTCCGCCCAACGGATCGCCTCCTGCAAGGCCACGTCGCCGCCGGGGAAGACATCCAACCGCCCCTCGCACATCATCAGATAGGCCTCGGCCGTCCACAGGCCCACGCCCTTCAGCGCCGTCAGGGACGCGATCGCCGCCTCGTCATCGAGGTTGGCCAGATGCTCCAGATCGATCTCGCCCGCGATCTGCGCCCGCGCAATGCCCTGACCATAGGTCGCCTTCTGTCGCGACAGCCCCATGCCGCGCAGCTGCTCCAGATCGTGCGCCAGCAACAGCTCGGGCGTGATGCCGCCCATGCCTTCGCGCAGTCGCGCCCATACCGAAGCGGCCGAGGCCACCGACACCTGCTGCTCCACGATCATGCGGAACAGCCCCTCGAACCCGCCCACTCTCAACCGCCACTCCATCGGCGGCGTCTGGGCGTCCACCCGAGCGAGCGCCGGATCGGCGGCGACCAGCGCCTGGCGCGCGGCGGCGATGTCATCGGGCGTGGGTGCGAACGGCATCGGCTACCTATGGCGCGAGGCGGCCTTTAAGGGAATGGAGGCTTTGGCGGATTTCGGCTGGCGACAGCTGAGGATAATAACTATTATTGGTCGGTTCATTGAGGATCTTGTCATGACCATGACCGTCGAGCTTGGAGCTTTGGAACAGGTAGTGGACCGTCTGGTCCGCGACGGTCGCTACGGCTCCAAGAGCGAGGTCCTGCGCACCGGCGTCAGACTGGTGCAGGAGCACGAGGCTCGGCTGGCGGCCCTGCTCGGCAAGCTGGAAGAGGGCGTCGCCGACGCTGATGGCGGACGGACGAAGCCGCTTGAAGATGTCCGCGCCGAGTTCGAAGCGCGATGGGCTGCCGAAGGCGAATGAGAGTTCGGCTCACCCACGCCGCCTTGCGCGATCTCGTCGCCATCGAGAGCCATGTGGTGTCGGACAGCCCAAATGCAGCCCGTAAACTGGTCAGGACGCTTTTCGAACGCTGCGAGACCCTTGGCCAAAATCCCCGACGCTATCCAGAGGCCGGAGTCGCCGATCTGCGCAAACGCGCCGAAGGCAGCTATCTGATCTTCTATCGCGTGACTGGCGACGTGGAAGTCGTGCGGATCCTTCATGCCGCGCGCGACTGGACCCATCTGCTGTCCCCGGACGAAGACTGAGCTGTGTTCAACACCCGCTTCGCCCCCTCGCCTACCGGCCGCCTGCACAAGGGCCACGCTTTCTCGGCCCTGACCGCCTGGACGGCGGCGAAGGCGGCAGGCGGGCGGTTCGTGCTGCGCATAGAGGATATCGATCCGACGCGATGCCGGCCGGAATACGAGGCGGGCATTCTGGAGGACCTGGCCTGGCTGGGTCTGGACTGGGAGACGCCGGTCCGGCGCCAGTCCGACCATCTGGGCGACTACGCCGCCGCGATCGAAACTCTGCGGGCGCGCGGCCTGCTCTATCGGTGTTTCCGCACGCGCAAGGATATCCTGAACGCCATCGGCGACGCGCCGCACGGGGCGATGGAAGCGGCGAGGCCCGGTCCGCATTCAGCGGACGAGGAGGCCCATCTGCTGGCCTCGGGTGCTCCGTTCGCCTGGCGGCTCTCGCTGGATCGGGCGCGGGGGGCCTTGGGCGAGGCGGCCTGGAACGGCCTGAGTTTCGTCGAGGAGGGCGAGGGTCCGAACGGCGAAAGCGGCGTCGTCGCCGTCGATCCCGAGGCGGCGGGCGATGTCGTCTTGGCGCGCAAGGATACGGGCGTCGCCTATCATCTGGCCGTGACCCATGACGATGCCCTGCAGGGGATCACCCATGTGATCCGGGGCCAGGACCTGTTCGAAGCCACGCACGTGCAGCGGCTGATCCAGACTTTGATGGGCTGGCCGGCGCCGACCTATCGTCATCACACCTTGCTAACAGGGCCGGACGGGCGGCGCTACGCCAAGCGCGATCGCTCTATCACCCTGGCTGAGCTGAGGGCCGGCGGATTGACGGCCGAGGGCTTGCGCGCCGAGCTGGGCTTCAGCTCCGCCGGCTGAAGATGCGCGAGGCGCCATAGCCAGTCAGGGCGGCCAGCACGACGCACAGCACGCCGTACAGCCACGGCCGACGGTGGGCGAACTCATAGATGTCGCGCTCCAGCCCGACCTTCTCGACCGTCAGGGTCAGGTTCGACACCGACTGCGGCTCGCCGTCCTGAAACAGCCAGACCTCGGCGTAGTATTTGCCGGTGGGCGCCACGGTCGGCAGTTTGACCTCGGCGCGGAACAGGCCCCTGTCCACGAACTCCACCCCTTCGGAATCGGTGTCGTAGAGGGCGGCGGCCTCCTTCAGGCGGATCACCGCGCGACGCCAGTCCAGATAGTCGTCGCCGAGACGGCTGACCACCACATCGCGTACGCCGTAACGCGTGACGGTGCGGCTTTCCTCGGGCGCGTCGATGCGCAGGTGATCGACGCCGACGCCCAGGCGGCGCAGCTGGCCGAAGTCCGCGATGTCGCTGAGCGGGCGCGTCGAGGCGGTCATGTAGAAGCCGGGCGCCCCTTCGAACAACACCGGCCGGCTGTTCAGCCAGACGCCGGACGTGCGCGTCTTCTTGACCAGGCGGATCGGCGCGTCCGGCCCCCGCACCACCACCACGACGTCCGCAGGTTCGGGCGTCGGATTGAACACCGCGCCGTACAGGACGATGGACGCGCCCCGGAAACTGCTGTCGACGCGGACCTGGGCGTCGGTCAGGGCGGCGGCGACGCGCAGGTCGCCCGTCGTCGCTTCGGACCGATCGAGCGGCGGGGCCGCAATAGCGGGCGGAGGGGGAGGAAGCGCCTGCATCAGTCGGCGATCCCCGGCGCGATCATGAAGATGTCGTTGGGCCGCACAAACAAATCCAGCCCCATCTGGATCCCGACCAGCAGAACGATCAGGCCCAGCGCCGCCCGCAGTTCCTCGGCGCGGAACCGCCCGGCAAAGCGCGCGCCGATCTGGGCGCCGACGACGCCGCCGAGCAGCAGGATGGTGGACAGGACGATGTCGACCGTCTGGTTTCGTCCGGCTTGCAGGATGGTGGTGATGGCGGTGGTGATGATGATCTGGAACAGGCTGGTGCCCACCACCGCGCCCGCCCGCATGCGCAGGATATAGAGCATGGCCGGCACCAGGATGAAGCCGCCGCCCACCCCCATGATGGCCGAGAGGACGCCTGCGAAGACGCCCAGGCCGAACGGCGGCAAGGCGCTGATATACAGACCCGACTTCGGGAACTTCATCTTCAGCGGCAGACCATACAGCCACATCGGCCGCCGACGCTGCTTGTGCGGCGCGGGCAGGCCCCGGCGGCGGCGCAGGATCTCGGTCAGGCTCTCGTTCAGCATCAGAATGCCGATCGCGCCCAGGAAGACGAGATAGGACAGGGCCACGACCAGATCGGCCTGGCCCAGCAGGCGCAGGTAGCGAAACAGCTCGACCCCCGCCAGGGCGCCGGCCGCGCCCCCGGCCGCCATCACCGACCCCATCTTGAAATCGACCGAACCCGCGCCGGCATAGCGGATAACGCCCGACGTCGAGGAGGCCACGACGTGGCTGGCCTGGCTGGCGACGGCGACGGTCGGAGGAATGCCCAGGAAGACCAGGATCGGCGCCATCAAGAAGCCGCCGCCGATGCCGAACAGGCCGGACACGAATCCGACCACCGCCCCCAGGATCACCAGGGTCGGCCAGTTCACCGAAACCTCGGCGATCGGCAGATAGATGTCCAAAGGACGCGCCTTCGGCTGGAGCGGACACAAGAATCGCCGTCAGGCGGGCGAGGTCGGGGACGACCGGGCGACCGATAGCCGCCCGGCGCCTAGGAATCTAGCCTGTCGCCTGGGCTTGGGCCTGCGACTGACCCTGCGACTGAGCCACGAAGGCGTCGGCGGCGGTGCGGGCAGCGCGCTGGGCCGTGGCGCTGGCCGTCGGACGCAGGCGCGTCACGGCGGCCTGGGCCTCCGCATCCCCGCCGCGCGCGGCGATCATGTACCATTTCAGCGCTTCGGTCGGATTCTTGGCCACGCCGTCGGCGCCGGTCTCATAGATGCGCGCGACATTGTACTGGCTGTCCGGCAGGCCGCGCTCGGCCGCGTTCAGCAGCCAGGTCAGGGCCTCAGCCTGATTGGTCGCGCCGCCGTCGCCTTCATAGAGCTGCATCCCATACAGATGCATCCCGCGCGGATCGCCGCCCTCGGCCGCGCGACGGCCCCACTGACGGCTTTGAGCCGGGTCCGCGGGCACGCCATTGGCGCCGTCCAGATACAGCTGACCCAGATAGGTCTGGGCGGGGGCGTAACCCAGGTTGGCGGCGCGCTTCATGCCGTCCAGGCCTGAGTTGTCGCCAGCCTCCAGCTTGCCGATCGCCGCCTCATAATCCGCCGCGCCGGGGCCGCCGATGTCGAAGGTCGCTTTCGGGCCGGTCGGCGTCACCGCCGACGCCGCCAGAGGCACGGCGCCGTTGGTCGTCGAACCGCCGCCGAAGCTGGGCATCTCGAAGTCCGGCGCACCGCCGTCGGTCAGAGACAGATAGCCATAGACGCCCCCGGTCAGGGCGACCGCCGTGACCGAAGCCAGAAAGGTCTTTTTGACCGTCGATCCGTCCTTGGACGCCTGCCGGTCCAGCCGTTCCTGCAGCTTGGACTTGCCGCCGCGCTTCAGGCCGAAGCCCGACCGGGGCGCGGGTTCCGGCTCGGCCGGCGCGGTGATCGCGGCACGGGCGGCGTCGATGGTGCTGCGGGTCGAGGCGGCGCGGCCGGCGGCGGCGGCGGCTTCCATGCTGGAACGCAGCCGGCGCGGATCCACGAACTCGGTCTCGCCGCCGAAATCGTCGTCGTCCGCGTCCAGGACGGCGGCGTCACGCTTTTCGGCCGGTGCGGTCGAGAAGCCCGGCGACGTCGCCTCCAGCGCATCCTCGACGTCGGCGCCGCCGAAACCGCTGAAGGGCTGGATGATGGGTTCGACGCCATCGGGATCGACCTGACGCATCGGCAAGTCGTCGGCCAGGGCATTGACGGGCTCGGCCTCGGTCTGGACGGCGGGGGCCGACGGGAAGGGCGCAGCGGTCGCGACTTCGGGCGTCACCGGATCGCTGGACCAGGCGTCCTGGTCGGTGAAGGTCTCATCGGGGAAGGCGGCGGCGCGCCAGTCGCCTTCGATGGATGCAGACTGGATCGGCGCCTGTATCGTCGCTGAGGCGGCGCGTTCCAAAATCTGGCGCGCCGGGGTCCACGCGGACTCATTGTCCAGCGGCTTGTCGCGCACGGGCGTGGGCGCGCGGGCGTCGATGCTTTCGCGCGCCTCGGCCAGCAGACGGGCGGTGCGTTCCTCGCTCAGACGCATCCGCTCGGCCAGTTCGCCGGAGGCGCGATCGTAGCGCTGCTCGATCTTGTCCGAGCTTTCCGACAGGCGGCGGCCGATGTCTTCCAGCGCCTGCTGCGAGCGGCGCTCGGACTGGGCGATGCGATCGCTCAGCTGGTCCGAGATGCGGGTGATCTCGCCGCCCAACTTCTCCAACGCGATGGCATGGCGATCGTCGCTGGCGGTCAGGCGTTGGTCGACGCGGTCGACGTGGCGGGCGAACTCCTGATCCAGGCGCGCGGCGCGGCGGGCGACCTCGGTCTCGATGGTCTGGCTGACGACGTCGGCGGCGGCGCGGGCGACGGCGTCGGTGCGACCGTCGTTGTCCGTCTCGACCTTCTTGACCCGCGCATTCAGGTTGCGGGCGATGCGCAGGACCTCGCGCCCCATGGCCTCAAGGCCGATAGCGCCCTTCTCTTCGGACGCCTTCAGCTGATCGCCGACGGCCTGGACGGCGCGTTCGATGCGGTCGATGCGCGCGCCCGTTTCGGCGGCGTCCAAGCGCTGCATCATCTCGGCGCGATTGTTGTCGATCTGACGCGACAGGCTTTCAGCCAGTTTCTCGAAACGGGCCAGGTCGCGCGCGCCTTCCGGCTCGACGCGGCTTTCGGCCGTGCGCATCCGCTGGTCCAGCGCGGCGAACGAGCGTTCCAGCGTCTTCAGGGCTTCGGTCGTGCGGTTCTGGGCCTCGTCCAGACGCGCGCTGACCTGGGCCAGCATGTCCGTGCCGACGCCGGGGCCGGCGGCCTTCTCGACCGCCTCCATCCGCTCGCGCAGATCGCTGACGCCCAGACGCTGGCGTTCCTCGATGTCGTACAGGCGTCCGGTCAGCGCGCCCAGCGAGGTCTCGATCTTGCCGAAGGCTTCCTGGGTCGACGGGCCGGTGTCGCGTTCGAAGGCGCGCAGGCGGCGATGCCCTTCGCGCAGTTCCTCGGCGATGTCGTCGATGCGGCGGGCGGCGCCCTGGGCCTCGGCCTCCTGGCCGTCCAGCCGGCGCATCAGGCCCGCAACGGCCTGGTCCACGCCCTGAATGGCGACGGTCGAGCGGCGTTCGGCGGCTTCCAGCCGCGCAGCGATCACATCGATGGAGGCGCTGATCCGCTGCTGGCTGTCTTCGACCTCATAGGCGTCGTCCAGACGGCGGCTGCGGTTGCGGCGTTCGTATTCGGCGGCTTGGGAGCGACGCGGCAGGGTGGCGTAGCCCTCCTCCTCGTCTTCCATGATCATGGAGTTGAGCCATTCGCCCAGCGTCATGCCGGACCGGCGCGCCAGATCCTTGGCGACCTCGCGTGCTTTGGGATCGATTCCCTTAACGCTCCAAGGCGCTGCAGCGCTCACTGATTCGTCTCCCGGCCCATGCGACGAAGGCTATACCGTCAATATCGAGGGTGTAAACTGATGGTTAACCGCAATATCTAGCCGCGATATTCCAGCCTGTGGACATCGCCTCAGATCGCCGGATTTGTGAATCATCTCGGTTAACGCGGCATGAAGATTAACCTCACGGCAAGGGTTCGCTTGCCAAGCGGCGCGGGTTTCGCCACCTGCGGCGCATGAGCCTGACCACCACACTCGTCCTGCTGGGCGTCGCCCTCGCCGTCATGGTCTTTTGCGGATGGCGCGGCGCCCGGCCGCCCGATCCGTTCAAGGGACCGCGCCTGATGCCGTGGCGGTTCCTGATGGTCGGCGCGGCGGCGATCGCCATGCTGCTGCTGATCCACCTGGCGACGCTATTCGGCGCCGAGCGTGCGCCCTGGATACCCGGCGCCTAGAGACGGGAACCCGATTACGGCCGGTCGGTTGAACCTTGCGAACCACTCAAGGAGAGACCGCGTGTCTGACAAACTGACCCCCGCCGAGGCCGAGAAGGAATTCTGGAAGAGCCTGAAGGAGTCCAACACCGGCATGCTGGGCATCGATCGCCCCGGCTATCACCACCAACCCATGACCGGTTTCGGCGAGGACGAGACGGGGACCATCTGGTTCTTCACCCGCGACGACACCGATTTCGCCCGTGACGTCGCCGGCGGCGGCCAGAACGGCATGTTCTGCTACCAGGCCAAGGACGGCAAGGTTCAGGCCTGCATCCACGGCCGCCTGGCCATCGATCAGGACCGCAGCCGCATCGACAAATACTGGAACCCCATCGTCGCCGCCTGGTACCCGGACGGCAAGGACGACGCCCATCTGACCCTGATCCGCTTCGACGCCGACGACGGCCGCGTCTGGGTCTCCGACAAGGGCGCTCTGGGCTTTGGCTATGAAGTTCTCAAGGCCAACCTGACCAAGAGCGTCCCGGATGTCGGCGGCGTGTCGGACGTGAAGCTGTAGGCTTCGACGCTTCAGAAACCAGAAAGGGCGGACGCGATCGGGTCCGCCCTTTTTTCGTTCAGCCGGCGAAGCACCAGGCCAGAACAGCCTTTTGGGCGTGGATGCGGTTTTCGGCTTCGTCCCAGACCAGAGAGCGCGCACCGTCGATGACGGCGTCGGTGACTTCCTCGCCCCGGTGGGCGGGAAGGCAGTGCAGGAAGACCGCTTCGGGATCGGCGAGATCCATCAGGGCTTCGTCGACGCCGTAGTGCTCGAACGCCGCCAGGCGCGCCTCATAGTCCTGATCCCCCATGGAGACCCAGGTGTCGGTGACGACGACGTCGGCGCCCTTGACCGCCTCGCGCGGATCGCTGGTCAGCGTAACGGCGTCGCCGCCCTTGGCCAGATCGCGCAGGTCCGGGTGATATTCCGCCGGGCAGGCGACGTTCAGATGGAAGCCGAACTTGGGCGCCGCGTGCATGAAGCTGTGGCAGACGTTGTTGCCGTCGCCGATCCAGGCGATCGTCTTGCCGGCGATCGGCCCGCGATGCTCCTCGATCGTCTGCAGATCGGCCAGGATCTGGCACGGGTGCGACCGGTCGGTCAGGCCGTTGACCACCGGCACGGTCGAGACGCGGGCGAAGCGCTCGACATCTTCGTGATCGTTGGCGCGGATCATCACCGCATCGACCATGCGCGACAGAACCCGGGCGGTGTCCTCCACCGGCTCGCCGCGCCCCAGCTGCATGTCCGAGGCCGTGGCGATGATGGACGAGCCGCCCAACTGGCGGATCGCCGCGTCGAAGCTGAACCGCGTGCGGGTCGAGTTCTTCTCGAAGATCATCGCCAGAACGCGGTCCTTGCCCGGCGCATCGGCGTCGGCGCGCCCCTGGGGCCAGCCCTTGCGGGCGGCCTTGCGGGCATGGGCGTCGTCCAGGATGGCGCGTAGATCCGCCGCGTCCAGCCGGTGCATGTCGAGGAAGTGCCGGACCATATGTCTAGCTCCGCTCATCCCCGCGAACGCGGGGACCTAGTGCTGTGGGCGACAGCCGCCCGTCGGGTGTTTCATCCGTCGATCCCGCGTTCTCGAAAGAACTGGGTCCCCGCTTTCGCGGAAATGAGCAGATGTCGGGCTCAGGCCGCCAGCTTTTCGCGGGCGACCTCGCAGGCCGCTTCGAAACGAGCCACGGCTTCGCGGGCCTCGTCCAGCGTCAGGTTCAACGGCGGCAACAGGCGCACGCAGTTGTCGCCGCCGCCGGCGATCAGCAGCTGCTGCGTGTCGCGCGCCAGGGCCATGAACTCGCGGTTGTTCGGCACCATCTTGATGCCGATCAGCAGACCCTTGCCGCGCACGTCGGCGATCACATCGGGGAAGCGTTCCTGAAGGCCGGCGAACTGCTGCTTCAGATAGCCGGCGACCTCGTTGACGTTGTTCAGCGTCTCGGGGCTGTTGATCAGGCTCAGCGCCTTTTGACCCACGGCCATGGCCAGGGGGTTGCCGCCGAAGGTCGAGCCGTGAACGCCGACCGTCATCCCCTTGGCCGCCTTGGCCGAGGCCAGGCAGGCGCCGATGGGAAAGCCGCCGCCCAAGGCCTTGGCCACCGCCATGATGTCCGGCGCCATGCCCGCCCATTCGTGGGCCCACAGCTTGCCGGTCCGGCCCATGCCGCACTGGACCTCGTCGAAGATGATCAGGACGCCGTGTTCGTCGCACAGTTCGCGCAGCCCCCGCAGGCACTGTTCGGGCATGGCGCGGCAGCCGCCCTCGCCCTGCACGGGCTCGACGATGATGGCGGCGGTCGTGGGCTTGGCGATGGCGGCCTTGATCGCCTCGTGATCGCCCCACTTCAGCTGGTGGAAGCCCTGCATCGGCGGGCCGAAGCCCTCGGTATAGCTGGGGTTGGCGGCGGCGTTGATCGCGCCATAGGTCCGACCGTGGAACGAGCCGTCGAAGCCGTAGATGTCGATCCGCTCAGGCGCGCCATTGGCCGAGTGGAATTTGCGCGCCGTCTTCAGCGCGCATTCGACGGCTTCGGTGCCCGAGTTGGTGAAGAACACCACGTCGGCGAAGCTGGATTCGCACAGGGCGTCAGCCAGCGCTTCCTGACCCGGAATGCGGAAGATGTTGGAGACGTGCCACAGCTTCTCGGCCTGATCCTTGACCGCCTGGACCAGTTCGGGGTGGGCGTGGCCGAGGCCGTTGGTCGAGATGCCGGCGACGCAGTCGAGATATTCGGTCCCGTCGGTCGCCCACAGACGCGCGCCTCGGCCGCGTTCCACTTCCAGCGGCGCGCGATTGTAGACACCCATCAGATGTTCAGTGGACACGGGACCAAGACCTCCAAAAGCGAGACGGCCCCGGCGCGAGCGCGACGGAGCCGGATCAATACGGTCAGGCGTTGTCGGACGCGCGCGGGTCTTAGTCAACACCGTCGCCGAGGACGCCTCGCGCTCGCACATCGGCGATCAAGACACGCAGCGCCTGCCGTTGATCCGTCTCCAGCACGCGCAAGGGCAGGATGAAGTTGGTGTTGGGCGAGGCCGCGAAGATCAGGCGATCCTTTTCCTCCAGCACAGCGACCAGATTGCGCCAGCCGATGCGGGTTTCGAAGTCCACACCCGACAGCGCCAGACCGCCGTCATCGATGCGCCAGTCGGTTGGCCTCTGCGCGATCGGCGACCGGCGCGCCGCCGCCATGACCCTGTAAAGCGCCAGGACCGACAGCCCGATAAAGCCATACAGCCCGACCAACTGCAGGCCAACGATCCAGCCGATCCGCTCCAAAGGCAGGCCGAGGCAGAGGGCGATGGTCGCCAGCATGGCGCCGCCGAGGAACAAGACGGGCAGGTTCGCCCAGCGCCGGACGACGGGCCACGCCTTGACGGCCGCCCGACCTTCCTTCGGCGTCGGCTGGACGCCGCGAACCTCGATGACCGTCGTCACACGCCGCCGGGCGTGGTGGCCGGCGCAGCAGGCGCCGTCTCAGCGGCGACCGCTGCGTCCTTGGCCTGGATTTCGACCAGCTTCTTGTCCAGGGCCAGGCCCAGGTCGGCGATGAACAGGCCGAAACGGGCGACGTCGACGCCCTTCAGATACGACAGCTTGTCCTCGGTCGAGTGGATGCGCTGGAAGACGGGCGGGACGAAGCCCTCCTTCAGGCCGGTGTCCTTGCCGCCGTTGAAGGCCAGCCACATCTGGTGGGCGCCGACCGCATCCTGAGTGCCCATCGACACCACCGGCACGCCCGCGGCCGAGAAGGCGCGGTCGTCGCTGGGCGGATAAGTCGGATAGGGCATGCAGTCGAAGCCGCGTTCGGCGCACAGGCCGCGCAGCGTCTCCAGCACGAAGGCCGACTGCGGCCCATTGTTCTCGCCATACATGACCGTCTGGCCATAGGCGGCGACATCGGCGTTGATGACGGCGGCGATCCGGTCCTTGCCGTGTTTCTCAAGGAAGGCCTTGGCGCCCAGAAGGCCCAACTCTTCCTGGTCGGTGAAGACGAAGACGAAGCGGTGGGCGACCGGCTGGCCTTCCAGCGCCATGTCCAGCGTCTTGGCCGCCTCCATCATCGCCATGACCGAGCCGACGTTGTCGACGATGCCCTGCGATAGGGTTCCGTCGCGCAGCTTCACCGCGTCATAGTGGGCGGTCAGGACGATGTCCTTGTCGCCCTCGCCCACCGTGACGACGACATTGGCGCCTTCCATCGGGCCGGTGGCCTGGTTGCCGCCCTCGAAGGTCTGGATTTCGGGCGTGAAGCCCAGCGTCGTCAGGAAACCGACCAGAACCTGGGTCCGCTCGGCGTTGGTGGGCTTGATGAACTGGGCGGCGCCGGCGGCGATGTCGGGGCGGTCGCCGGCCTGGGGCGTCGCTTCCTGAGCGAAGGCGGGACCAAAAGCGGATGTGGCGGCGAACAGGGCCGTGGCGGCGACGAGCGAACGAAACAGCATGAAGCGGACCTCTCGGGGGAGCGATCCGCAACAGGTAGCGATCTAGCTCTTAAGACGCCAGCCCGAGCGGAACACCAGCCAGCAGAACACGCCCATGACGGCCATCAGCACGGCCGACCCTATGACGCCGACCGTCAGATTGCTCTCGGCATGGCCGATGAAGCCGTAACGGAAGCCGTCGATCAGATAGAAGAAGGGGTTGTAGCGGCTCAGCGCCCGGAACGGCTCAGGCAGGTTCTCGACCAGATAGAAGGTCCCCGACAGGAAGGTCATCGGCATGACGATGAAGTTCTGGACCGCGGACAGGTGGTCGAACTTCTCGCTCCACAGCCCCGCCAGCACCCCGGTCATGCCCATGATGAAACAGGCGGCCAGGGCGAACCAGACGATGGCGAGGATGTTGGCGATCCCCAGCGGCGCGAACGGCAGCACGCAGATCGCCGTCACCAGACCGACCGCCAGGCCGCGCGTCGCGGCGCCCAGCGTAAAGCCCAGCGTCAGCTCAAGCGGGCTGAGCGGCGGGGTCAGGAAGTCGGTCGCGGTACCCATGATCTTGGCCTGGATCAGGCTGGACGAGGCGTTGGCGAAGGCATTGTTCAACATGGCCATCATGATCAGGCCGGGCGCGACGAACAGGGCGAATGGCGTGCCGTGCAGCGGCGGCCGCGCATTCTGAAGCGCCACCACGAACACCAGCATATAGAGTAGCGTCGTGACCACTGGCGCCGCCACCGTCTGGGCGCCCACCTTCCAGAAGCGCCGCACTTCGCGCAGATACAGGGTCTGCACCCCGATCCAGTTGATCCCCGGATAGCGACGCGGCTGCGGCAGGCCGGCAGGCCGGGTGGAGATCAGATCGGGCGTATCGGTCATGGCCCGCCAGATGCGCTCGACCGCCGCGCTTCGCAAGAGATCAGGCGAGATCGTCCCGAAAACGACGGCGCCGCCTTAACCTTAACGATGATTCAATATCTGGTTTCTGTGGACAGGATGATTCGCACATCTTGCGTCTCTTAACGGCTGGTTTACGATTAGTTGTAGGTCAAGACCCCGGAGGGGGAGCCTGGACCTAGATATTGAATCCAAACTCGCTGGAGGGTGGCATGACCGCAGGCTGGACCGACGACCGCGTAGGCGCGCTAAAGAAGCTCTGGCTTGAGGGCCAGTCCGCGAGCCAGATCGCCAAACAACTGGGCGGCGGGGTCACCCGCAACGCCGTGATCGGCAAGGTGCACCGTCTGGGCCTGTCGGGCCGGGCCGCCCCGTCGCAACCGGCGCGCACCGTCGCCGCGACCTTCCGCACCGCGCGTCCGCGCCCGGCGCCGGCCGCTCCGGCGCAGCAACCTTCGGCTCCGCGCCGTCTGGAAGCCGTCCAGCCCAAGCCGGTCGAACCCGCAGCCCCCGTCCCCGCCCCGATCCCGGACTTGCCGGGCACGGCGACCGTGATGACCCTGGGCGCCCACATGTGCAAATGGCCGATCGGCGACCCGTCGTCGCGCGAGTTCAGCTTCTGCGGCCGCCGCTCGTCGGAAGGCGTCTATTGCGTCGAACACGCCCGTGTCGCCTACCAACCGCAAGTCCGTCGCGGCTCCAAGGAAAGCGGTTCCGATCTGGCTCGCAGCCTGCGTCGTTACATCTAAGGAGCGCTATCGCGCTTCGCGCTGCTTGAGCGCGGCGCTTCGCGCAGGGCGCACGAATGCGCTCAAGTCGCGAGCGACCGCGTCGCGAACGTAGCGCCAAAAAGATGCTCCTTATGGAGCCGACTTCCCCCTCGCCGGTTCGCGCAAGCGGCCGGCGAGACTTCAGGGGCGGGGCTGCGGTTCATCCGGGTTGACGCAGCCCCATCCGCCCTCCGATCAGTTCAGCACCCGCCGCGCATCCGGCGTATCCAGCGAAAACGCCGGAATCTGCGCCTCGAAACTGCGCCCGTTCGCATCCGTCATATAGTAGGCGCCCACCATCGAACCGCTGTCGGTGCCCAGCGGACAGCCCGAGGCGTAGGCGTAGCTGCCGCCCGGTTCGATCACCGGCTGTTCGCCGACGACGCCGGGACCGCGCACCTCTTCGACATGGCCGTGGCCGTCGGTGATGGTCCAGCGACGCGCCATCAGCTGCACCGTCGATCCCGTCAGGTTCACGATCTCGATCTGGTAGGCCCAGACCCAGCGGCCTTCGTCGGGATCCGACTGGCCCGCCAGATAGCTGGGCCGCACCCGGATCAGGATGCCGTTCGTCTCGGCGGTATAGGCAGGACCATCGTGCATGGGCTATATGCTCGCCCCGCCGCGCGCGGGCTGCAAGCGCGACTTGGAGACAAGTCGTGAAAACCGTGTGAGACAGACGCCATGAGCTCCTTCCAAGCGCCCCGTCCCGGCATCCTGCCCGCCCAGTCCATCGAGACGCTGATCGCCGCCGGCGCCGTCACGTCCGACACGCCCTTCGACCACGACCAGGTCCAGCCGGCCAGCCTGGACCTGCGGCTGTCGGATCAGGCCTGGCGCGTGCGCGCCTCCTTCCTGCCCGGCCGACGCAAGGTCGAGGACCGCATCGCCGACGTGGCCATGCACGCCATCGAGATCACCGAGGCCGGCGTCGTGCTGGAAAAGGGCTGCGTCTATATCGTGCGCCTTCAGGAGCGGCTGAAACTGCCGAAAGGGTTGATCGCCCGCGCCAATCCGAAAAGCTCGACCGGCCGCGTCGATGTTTTCGTGCGTCTGCTGACCGATCAGGGCGCCAGCTTCGATGATGTGGCCGAAGGCTATGACGGCCCCCTCTATATGGAAGTCGCGCCCCAGACCTTCTCCATCCTCGTCCGTCCCGGCACGCGCCTGAACCAGCTGCGGCTCAAGGCCGGCGATCCGCCCAAGCTGGAGACCCGCTCGGTCGGCGTCGATCTGCAGGGCGGCGACATCGTCGGCTTCCGCGGGCGTCGCCATGCGGGCGTGGTCGATCTGGACCATATCGACGGCCACGACCCGCGCGACTTCTGGGAGCCGCTGAGCCTTCGTCGCGGGGAACTGCTGCTGGATCCGGGCGAGTTCTACATCCTGGCCTCGTCCGACGACGTCGAAATCCCGGTCGATCAGGCCGCCGAGATGACTCCCATCGATCCGTCGGTCGGCGAGTTCCGCGTCCACTACGCCGGCTTCTTCGACCCCGGCTTCGGCACTGACGAGGCGCATGGCGCGGGCTCGAAAGGCGTGCTGGAAGTCCGCACCCACGACACGCCGTTCCTGCTGGAACACGGCCAGATCGTCGCCCGCCTGGTTTACGAGCCCCTGACCGAACGCCCCAGCCGCCTGTATGGCGAAAGCGGCAGCCACTATCAGAACCAGGGCCTGAAGCTGTCGAAGCACTTCAAGGCGTGGTGATCGCGCCGAGTGGCGAGTAGTCAGTGGCGAGTGACGAGCCGTTCGCTATCGTCCTCGCCACTCGTCACGCGATACTCGCCACTCAAGTGAGCTTGTCCGCCTTCCTCAGCCCCGGGAACATCGTCGCCCAGGCCCCGGTCGCGGCCAGGGCGCCGAACCCGCCGAACACGGCCGCGCCGACCGCGCCCAGCAGCCGGACCATGACGCCGGAATAGGCCTCGCCCAGTTCGTTCGAGGCGCCGATGAACAGCATGGACACCGACGACACCCGGCCGCGCATGTGATCGGGCGTGGCCAGCTGGATCAGGGTCTGGCGCACATTGACGCTGATCATGTCCGCCGCCCCGCCAATGAACAGGGCCAGGCCCGACAGCCAGACGATGCGCGACAGGCCGAAGGTGATGGTGCACAGGCCGAACACCGCCACCGCCGCGAACATCCAGCGCCCGCCGTTCTGACGGATCGGATAGCGGCTCAGATAGATAGCCATGACCATGGCCCCCACGCCGAACGACGCCCGCAACAGGCCGAACCCTTGCGGTCCGACATGCAGGATGTCGCGCGCGAAAATCGGCGTCAGCAGCGCCACGCCCGCCAGCAGCACCACCACCAGATCCAGCGAAATGGCGCCCAGCACGATCTTGGTCTTCCAGACATAGGCCAGCCCCTCTTTGACCGAATCCACCGGCGACAGCGGATTGGCTTGAGGCGCAGGTCTCCCGCTGGTGCGGATCATGATGAAGGCGGCGACGGCCAGCAGAAACATGCCCAACGACACCGCATAGGCCAGGGGCACGTTCACCCCCACGATCACCCCGCCCAGGGCCGGGCCGGCGATGGCCCCGGTCTGAAACGCGATGGACTGGGCCGCGATGGCCGGCGGCAGAGCTTTGCGCCCCACCACCATCGGCAGAAACGCCTGGCTGGCCGGCGCCAGGAACGCCCGCGCCGCGCCGAACAGGGCCGCGACCGCCAACAGACCCCACAGCGGCGGGTTTCCATGCAGGGCCATGGCCAGGAACGACCCCGCGCAGGCCGCCTCGACCAGGATCGAGATCCACACCGTGCGCTTTCTGTCGCGCCGATCCGCCATCGCCCCGGCCGGCAGGGTGAAGGCCAGCAACGGCAGGAACTGACACAGCCCCACCAGCCCCAGATACAGGCTGGCCTCCTCGATCGGATGATCCCGCCGGGCGATCTCATAGACCTGCCACAACAGGGCCGACGACTGGATCTGGATCGCCAGCACCGCCACCACGCGGCCGAACCACAACAGGCGGAAGTCGCGAATGCCCCAGGGGCTGGACGGGCCTTCTGGCCCCCCAGATGACGGAGACGGCGGAACGGGCGGGGCGGCGGGGCCGGCAGCGATGGATTCTGTGGTCAAGGTCTCGGCTTCGGCAGCAGCACACCGTCTTCTCGCAGACGCGGATTATCCCTAAAGCATAGCCGCATGAGCCGCGCATCAACTCCCGTTATCGATCCTGTCGAACTGACCCGCGACCTGATCCGCATCCCGTCCGTCACGCCCGCCGACGAAGGGGCGATGGATGTGCTGGAGCAGCATCTGACGGCGCTGGGCTTCACCTGCCGCCGGCTGGCCTTCGAGGGACCAGGCGGGCAAGGCGTCCATGCGCGGATCGAGAACCTGTATGCGCGACGCGGGACCGCCTCGCCCAACCTCTGTTTCGCCGGCCATACGGACGTGGTCCCGACCGGCCCGTCGGATCAGTGGTCGTCGCAACCCTTCAAGGCTGAGGTCAAGGACGGCGTCCTGTACGGTCGCGGCGCGGTGGACATGAAGGGCGGGATCGCCGCCTGGGTCGCCGCCGTGTCCCAGGTCATCGCAGACGGTGAACCCGCCGGCTCCCTCTCCTTCCTGATCACCGGCGACGAGGAAGGCCCGGCGCTGCACGGCACAAAACGGGTGGTCGAGGCCCTGGCCGCCGAGGGCGAGATCATCGACGCCTGCGTCGTCGGCGAACCCTCGTCGTCGCAACAGCTGGGCGACATGATCAAGGTCGGGCGGCGCGGCTCGCTGAACACCTGGATTACCGTCCAAGGCAAACAGGGTCACGTCGCCTATCCCGAGCGCGCCGCCAACCCGGCCCCGGTGATCGCGAAGCTGATGGCCCGCCTGAACGATCACGTCCTGGATGAAGGCTATCCTTCTTTTGACGCTAGCGTCCCGCTCGCGGAGCGGGACTGCTTGAGCGTGGCCTTCCCCCCGTCGAACCTCGAAATCACCACCATCGACATCGGCAATCCGGCCACCAACATCATCCCGGCCCAAGCGACGGCGCGGCTGAACATCCGCTTCAACCCCAGCCACACCGGCGACGCCCTGATCGACTGGCTGAACCGCGAGGCCGGGGCCATGCAGGCCGAGACCGGACTTCAGATCACTCTGGAGCACCTGTGCTCGGGCGAGGCCTTCCTGACCGAGCCGGGCGCCTTCGTGGAGGCGGTTCAGGACGCGGTCGAGGCCGTGGCGGGCCGCCGCCCCGAAGCCTCCACCACCGGCGGCACCTCCGACGCCCGCTTCATCCGCGCCCTGTGCCCGGTGCTGGAACTGGGCCTGGTCGGCCAGACCATGCACCAGATCGACGAACGCGTGCCGACGGCGGAGCTGGAGACCCTGACGGCCGTCTATCGCCGGGTGATCGAGACGGTGTTCGAGCGAATGTAACGACGCCTGATGGTGATGCCGAGATTTTCCGCCAATGCCGACAATGATCAGAAGCCGCTGAGCAGACTCGGTCCCACATTCATTATGGCGTGAGTTGCGACAATGAGGACGATTGAGCCGGTTCGCAGCCAGATGACCCCCAAGAACAATCCAAACAGGGTCTGCATCAGAAATTCCGGCAGATAGCTCTGGGCTGCATAGGCCAGCATCGGCCAATCCGCGTGTACAACGGGATGCATGAGAGCAAGCGGCGCGTGAGTAAGTCCAAAAAACACGCTAGACAAAAAGACGGAGTTGAACCGAGATCGCGTCAGACTTAGCAATGCTGTAAGCAGCAGAATTCGAAAGACGACTTCTTCCGCAGAAGCGGCAGCGACCAATCCCGCAAGCTGGATCAAGAGCTTGTTGAGTGGCGGGATGCCGTATTCTTCCGGTGCATGGGCGAACTTTAAATAGCTTATGGCCACCGCAATGCCGAATGACGCTACACCTACGGCGACGATCCTGACCTTGGACGCGGATTTCAATCGCGCCGGCCACGACACAAGACCGCAAGTCAGAAAAACTGCAGGAACCGTCGTCCACACGATAAGACCGACGACGCCCGCCGTTTCATCCAGGCGCCCCTGAAGGTCAAAAAACCAACTCACGCACAGATGGATTGCAAGCGCTGTAGCAATCAGAAGCGCGATACGACCGACCTGTTGAGAGCCTAGGCCCGGAACCCAATAAATTTGCGAGCCCGCCGTAGCGACACGCAGCGCCAGAAACGCCAGTCCGAAGATGGCGGTCAGGGCTAATGCAAAGAACACATAGATTGTGCTGGCGAACTCCGGGTCTACGACGCCCGGAGCTGATATCATGAACCAGTAGCTCAACACCGCCAGCGCAACAGCGAACGCCAACGATAACCTACGCGCAATCATGAGAGCGCTCAGTTCCGCTCCAGAAACCGCAACGCCGTCAGCACGTGCGTCTTCACCCCCAGCGGCAAGACCTTCTCGTTCGGGGAAAACTCCGGCGAATGGTTGGGCGCGGAGGTCGCGGGATCGACGCCGTCGGGACTGGCCCCGAGATGGTAGAAGACGCCGGGGATGACCTGCTGGAAATAGCTGAAGTCCTCGGCCACCGTGGTCGGGGGCGTGGCGGGGTTGACGTTCCCCTCGCCCGCCGCCTCGGTCAGGACCGGGGCCAGCCAGGCGGACAGGCCGGGGTCGTTGAAGACCAGGGCGGCGTTCTGTTTGACGCCGAACTCGGCGGTGGCGCCGTAGGCCTCTGCGACATGGTCGATGGCGGTCTCGGCTCGGGCGACCAAGGCGTCGCGCTGGGCCGTATCGAAGGTGCGCAGGGTGCCCGACAGCGTCGCGCTGTCGGGGATGATGTTGTAGCGGACGCCGGCGTTGATCGTGGCGATGGTGAAGACGGTCGGGGTCGTGGTCGGATCGACCGTGCGCGCCGTCAGCGTGTTGACCGTCTCGACCACCTGGCCCGCCACCGCAATCACATCGACCCCGCGCCAGGGCCAGGCGCCGTGCGTCTGCTTGCCCTTCAGGCGGATATCCACGCGGTCCGAGGCGGCCATGAACCCTTCCGGCCGATAGAAGACGCTGCCCGGACGGCCCGGCACGACGTGCAGGCCGAAGATGGCCTCGGGCTTGGGATCGTTCAGCGCCCCTTCGGCGATCATCAGGGCCGCCCCACCCTTGGGCTCTCCCGGAGGCGCGCCCTCCTCGGCCGGCTGGAAGACGAAGACCACCGTGCCGGCGATCCGGTCCTTCATCCCCGCAAGCACCTCGGCTGCGCCCATCAGCATGGCCATATGCATGTCGTGGCCGCAGGCGTGGGCCACCGGAACCGTATTGCTCATATAGGTCCCGGTGGCGGTGGAGGCGAAGGCCAGGCCCGTCGCCTCCTGCACCGGCAGGGCGTCCATGTCGGCGCGAAGAGCCACCGTCCGGCCCGGCCGTGCGCCGCGCAGCACGCCGATCACCCCCGTCTTGCCGACCCCGGTGCGGACCTCCAGCCCCAGCGATCGCAGATGGTCGGCGATCACGCCGGCCGAGCGGGTCTCGGCGAAGCCCAGTTCGGGATGCTGGTGGAAGTCGCGCCGCCAGGCCACGACCTCTGGCATGACGCGCTGCACGGCGGCGTCCACGCTGGCCGTATCGACCTGAGCCTGAGCGGCGCCGGCGGCGAGCAACAGCGCCATTGTGGAGGCGGCGAACAATCGGCGCATGTGAAGGTCCCGTGAAATTTTCAGCCCGACGACAGGTGACGGCGCCGCACCCGCTTGTGCAAGCCGTCGCGAACGGCGATTTCTGTCCGCATGGGTGAGAAAGCCTTCAAGAGCGCAAAGACCGAATGGCGCGACGTCGTTCTGGTCTGCCGCAAATGTTCGAAAAAGCTGGACGGCGGCTTCGGCCCCGGGGGCGATCTGACGCTGAAGAAGGCGCTGAGAAAATATCTGCATCTGAAGAAGGGCAAACAAGGTCGCAAGGGCGAGCTGACGGTCGTCGGCGCCGACTGTTTCGACATCTGTCCCAAGGGCGCCGTCGTCGCCGTCAACACGGCCCAGCCCAAGAAGCTGCTGATCATTCCGGCCGGCGCGGACCTGTTCGAGGTCAAGACGCGGCTGGGGCTGGACGACGGACGGCGGTTGAAGCGGATCGAAGCGGCCGACTGAGCCTCGGCGCCTTTCTTCCGGGAGCCAGCCGTGTCAGAGCGAAACCATGGATGACACTCGCATCGAAAAACGCGTCGGCGTTCAGGCGACCTCGGACCGCATCTGGGACCTGGTCGCCGACCTGTCCGGCTGGGGCGCCTGGAACCCGATCGACAAGGACGTCGAGGGCGCCATCGCCTATGGCGGCCGTCTGACCATGACCGAGGCCTGGCCCGACATGGCCGAACGCCAGTCGGCGGCCCAGGTGGTGGAGTGGCAGCCGCGCGCGCGTCTGGTCTGGGCCGAACGGCGCGGATTCCTGTTCCAGAGCCTGCGCTACATCCAGATCGAGGAGTTGGCCCCAGGCAACTGCATCGTCGCCATCGGCATCCGTTTTTCAGGCATTCGCGGCGAGCTGTTCCACGACAAGCACCGTCCGGCGATCAAGGCCGCGTTCGAAAAGGCCGCCGAGGGTCTGAAGGCGGCGGCCGAGCGCGCCTAACGCCCGTCCTTCATCATGTCGATGACGTTCAAGATCGCCGGGCCCAGGATGACGATGAACAGGACCGGCAGGAAGAACAGGATCATCGGCACGGTCAGTTTGGCCGGCAGGGCCGCCGCCTTCTTCTCGGCGGCGGACATGCGCAGGTCGCGGTTTTCCTTGGCCATGACGCGCAAGGCGGTGGCCAGCGGCGTGCCATAGGTCTCGGCCTGCGTCATGGCGGTCGCGACCGACTTCACACCCGGATGGTTGGTGCGTTTGCCCAGATTCTCATAGGCCACGCGACGGTCGGGCAGATAGCTGAGTTCCGCCGACAGCAGCGACAGTTCCTCGGCCAGATCGATCGACGACGGGCCCATTTCCTGACTCACCTTGGTGATCGCCGCCTCGATGGACATGCCCGCTTCGACGCAGATCAGCAGAAGGTCCAGCGCGTCGGGGAAGGCCTGCATAATCGAGGCGCGACGCTTGTCGATCCGGTTCTTCAGATACAGGTTCGGCGCATAAAAGCCGGCGACCGCCGCCGCCATGGTCGCGGTCACCTTGTTCATCGTCGGCCAGTCCACAACCTTGAGGACGAACAGATAGAAGGCCGCCACGATCATGAAGATGAAGGGCGAGGCGAAGCGGAAAAAGTAGAAGGTCGTCAGCGGGCGCGGCCCGCGATAGCCGGCCTGCACCATCTGGCCGGCGACCTTGGGATCTTCCAGCAGCTTGGTCAGGTTCAGCCGATCCACGATCCGCTTCTTGAACCCGTCGTCGGTGTGACGCAGCGCCCCTTGCCCTGCGGCCATGCTGGCGCGCGAGCGGCGTTTCAGATCGTCGCGGCGTTCGGCGACCGCCTTCATGCGCTTGTCCAGCTTCACCCCGCCCGTCATCGACGACAGCAGGGTCATGACGGTCGCGAAGACCAGCACGCCCACGCCGATGCTGAGCAGGTTCTGCGGGTCGGTGACGAAGCGGATAAAGCCTTCCATGGTCCCGGCCTCAGAACTTGAACGAGATCATGCGCTTCATGACGAAGATGCCGGTCGCCATCAGGCAGACCGCGATCAACAGCAGGAAGTTGCCGCGGAAGTCGGTGAACAGCGGCATCATGTAGGACGGGGTTGTGAACATGACCATCGTCATGACCGCAGGCGGCAGGGAAGCGATGATGCCGGCCGAGGCCAGGGCTTCGGACGACAGGGCCTTGATCTTCTCGCCCATCATCCGCCGGGCGCGCAGCACCGTCGACAGGTTGCCCAGCGCCTCAGCCAGGTTGCCGCCGGTCTTTTGCTGGATGGCGATGACGATGGTGAAGAAGCGCAGTTCGGACGTCGGCATCCGGCCGTACATCTTCTCCAGCGCCTGCTCCAGGGTCAGCCCCACCCCCAGACCCTCGACCAGCCTCTGGAACTCCGGGCCCAGCGGCGCCGGGCTTTCGCGGGCGATGATCTTGAAACACTCGTGGACCGGCAGGCCCGACTTGATGCCGCGCACGATGACGTCGACGGCGTTGGGGAACTCCAGTGAGAACTTCTTCATCCGCGACTTGCCGAGGAAGCCCACGACCCAGCGCGGCAGCCCCAGACCGAAGATCAGCGCGATCCCCAAGACGACGAGGATCGGCAGGCCGAACACAAGGGCACCCAGCCCGGTCACAACCCCGACCACGGCCGAGACGATGTAGAAGGTGCGCACGCTCAGGCTCAGGCCCGCCTGTTTCAGGCGCGACGACAGGGTGGTGCGCGCCTTGCGCTCGCGCCGGTCCGCGTCCTGAAGCTGGAGAAGGATCTGTTTGCGCCGCGCCTCCGGCGTATTGGCGGCGGCGGCCTTGCGGGCGAGCGCAGGGTTCTTCTTGCCCTCGCCCAGACTCTGGGCGCGCTTGACGGCCTGGGCCGAGGAGTCGTCACCACCGACAAAGACCCAGCCGAGCCCGCCGATGGTGATGAAGGCCAGAACGGCGGCGAGGATCGGCAGCATCGCGCCCTACTCCGCCGCGTCCAGGGCGTCGGCCAATTCGCGCTCCAGCCCGTAGTATCGGGCGCGGTCCCAGAAGCGGGGCCGGGCGATGCCGGTCGAGCGGTGACGGCCGATGATCTTGCCGTTCTCGTCCTCGCCGGTGATGTCGTAGACGAATAGGTCCTGCGTCACGATCACATCGCCTTCCAGGCCCACGACCTCGGTGATGTGGGTGATGCGGCGCGAGCCGTCGCGCAGGCGAGCGGCCTGGATGATGACATCGACCGAGCCGACGATCATCTCGCGGATCGTCTTGGACGGCAGGCCGTAGCCGCCCATGGTGATCATGGACTCCATCCGGCTGATGGCTTCACGCGGGGAGTTGGCGTGCAGCGTGCCCATCGAGCCGTCGTGGCCCGTGTTCATGGCCTGCAACAGGTCGAACGCCTCGGGTCCGCGCACCTCGCCGACGATGATCCGCTCGGGACGCATCCGCAGGCAGTTCTTGACCAGATCCCGCATCGTGATTGTGCCTTGGCCTTCCATGTTCGGCGGGCGGGTTTCCAGGCGGACCACGTGCGGCTGCTGCAGTTGCAGCTCGGCGGCGTCCTCGCAGGTGATGACCCGCTCGGTCGGGTCGATGAAGGCCGTCAGGGTGTTCAGCAGGGTCGTCTTGCCCGAGCCGGTGCCGCCCGAGATGACCAGATTGCATCGCGAGGCGCCGATGACGCCGAGCACGCGCGCGCCCTCGGGACTGATGGAGGCGTACTCCACCAGATTCTTCATCGTCAGCTTGTCTTTCTTGAACTTCCGGATCGTCAGCGTCGGGCCGTCGATGGCCAGCGGCGGAGCGATGACGTTGACGCGTGAGCCGTCCGGCAGACGGGCGTCGCAGATGGGGCTGCTTTCGTCCACGCGCCGGCCGACCTGGCTCACGATCCGCTGGCAGATATTCATCAGCTGGGTGTTGTCGCGGAAGCGGACATTGGTCAGCTGGACCTTGCCCGCGACCTCGATGAAGACCCGGCCTGCGCCATTGACCATGATGTCGGCGATGTCGTCGCGGCTCAACAGCGGCTCCAGCGGACCATAGCCCAGGACGTCGTTGACGATGTCCTGAACCAGATGCTCCTGCTCGGCGACCGACATGGAGACGTTCTTGATCGCCACCAGTTCGGCGACGATGTCGCGTATCTCTTCCGACGCCGCCTTCTGGTCCAGATGCGCCAGCTGGGCCAGGTCGATGGTGTTCATCAAGGCATTGAAGATCGTCGTCTTCGTGGCGTGATAGTAGTCGCTCTGTTCCCGGACGATCTCGGCGACCGCCTGGGCCTTCTTCAGCTGTTCAAGACCCGCCGTGGCCTTGGGTCCGGCTCCGGCGACGTTGCCGGTCGGGCGCGGAGCCTCCGGCGCGGGCTTGGGTCGCGAGGCCAGGGCGTCCAGCCGATCCACCGGCGCGGGCTGAGCCGGCGCAGACGCGCGGTCGAAGGCGTCAGCCGCCAGTTCCAGGTCTTCGTCGGCATAGGCATAGGCCGGCGCCTTGGCCGCCTTCGCCATCGCAGGGGCCGCCGCCTCCATACTGAACGCCGACACAGGTTCGCCGGCTGCGGGCGGCGGGGTCGGGGCCGGACGCAAAGGCGCGGGCGCGGCGCCGGGCTGACCTGTGCGTTTGCCGAACATCCGTCAGCGCTTCCTGAACATATTGGCGAACAGGGATTTCGACGCCCCATCCGCCGGCTTGGCCTTCTCCGCCTTGCCGGCCTTGCCCGGCTTGGCCTTGGGTCCCGCCACCATCGGCAGTTCGCGCCGCGAGACGATCTGGGCCAGGGTCTGGAAGGCCTCGGCCGACTTGGTCTTCGCGCCGGCGTCCAGGATCATCTGGCCGTTGTTGGCGGCGGCGCCAAAGGTCTTGGCGTCGAACGGAATGATCAGGCTGGGATGCACGCCAAGCGCAGCGCCGAAGTCCTTGGCCGGAATCTCGGGACGACCTGGCACCCCGACCTGGTTCAGCACCAGGCGCGGCGGCGCGTCATTGGGGCGGCCCTGACGGATCAGATCGATCATGTTCTTGGCGTTGCGCAGGGACGCCAGATCCGGCGTCGCCACGACCACCACCTCATCGGCGCTGATCAGGGTGCGGCGCATCCACGGCGACCACAGATGCGGAAGGTCCAGCACGACGAAGGGCGCCGTGGCGCGGATCTGGTTGGTGACCTCTTCGAACGCCTCGGTCGAGATGTCCCAGTCCGTATCCAGGCTGGCGGGCGCCGCAAACAGGCTCAGCTTGTCGGTGCAGCGGACCATCATCCGGTCCAGCAGCGTCGAATCCAGCCGCTCGGGCTGGCCCAGGGCGTCGGCGACGCCGCTCAGCGGGTCCTGATTGAAATCCAGACCCGCCGTACCGAACGGCAGGTCGTAGTCGACAATCACCGTATTGGCGCCGATCCGCTCGGAAATCGCATAGGCGGTGTTGTGCGCAACGGCCGAGGCCCCGGCCCCGCCCCGCGCGCCGACGAAGGCGATGGTGCGACCGACGAAGGGCTGGGCCGGATCGTTGAACAGACCGCCGATGGCTGCGATCAGTTGCAGCGGCTGCAAGGGCGCGACCAGATATTCGCTGACCCCGCGCCGCATCAGTTCGCGGAACAGGATGATGTCGTTGGTCGCCCCCACCACAATGACCTTGGTGCCGGCGTCGCAGACCTCGGCCAGCTGGTCGACCTCCCACAGCAGGGTCTGGGGGTCTTTCAGGCATTCGACGATGATCAGCGGCGGCGTCGGCTCATGCTGATAGGTCTCGACGGCCGCAGCGACGCCGCCGATGCGGATCTGGGTCGTGGCGCGCGACAGTCGGCGATCCTGGGCCGCGCGCTCGGCCGAGGCCAGGGTGTCCTGGCGTTCGGCGAAGACGTGGATGGCGATGCGCGGCACCGACACTTCGCCGATGTTGCTGGCCGGGGCCAGGCCGGTGAAAGCCAGACCCGTCTCCACCAGGCTGGCCTGTGCCTGGGCCACCACGTCGCCGACCGGATTGAAGCCCGCGGCTTCGGGTGCATAGGCGGGCGCGACAGGAACCGGCGCCAGCGGCGCGGGTGGGGCAGTCGGCGACGGCTCCGCCGGCGGTGCGGTGAACTGAAGCGGCGAGCGCGCGGCGGCCATCTCATCGATCGGCGCAGCGAACTCCATGTCGACATCGAACGCGTCGTCGAAGGTGTCGAAGTCGCGAGGGGCGGGGGCGGTGCTCATGGGTCAGTTCACCGCACGCGACACGGCGGTTTCCCGGATCAGCCTTTCGGCTTCCGCCGATGTCGGCTTGCCGCCGCGATAGAGATCGAGCACCACGGTGCGGCGCCCGGCGTCGGCGGGCGTCATCGTGCGCGGCCTTTGAATGTCGCGCGGGTCCTCAATCTGGGCGGCGAGATTAGCGGTGACCGCGCAACCGAAGTTGGAGGCCGACTGGTTGTCGCCGGTACGGCTCAGATTGCCCCAGGTCGTTCCACAACGCGGCACGGCGGCGCGGATCGTCTGATAGCCGACAACGACCGGCGCGCGCGGATCCGGCGCCGCATAGCTGACCAAGGTTATGCGCTCAGGCGCGACGCCGTAGGCCGCGAGAGACGATTTGATGTCATACGCCGTTTTCAGCGCGACGGGATCGTCTCCGGCCGGGGCCTCGATGACCATCGGCACGGCGTCGACGTAGCGATAGCGCCCGACCAAGGCCTGCAAAGCCCCGTTCTGCGCCGGCGACAAGCCGGTGTCGTGCACGGCCAGGGCGATCCGGTCCAGATCAGGCTCGACCTGAAGCTGATAGCGCGAAGTCGGCGTCAGCGGCGGCTCGCCGCCCAAGCTGGCGGGGCCGCCGATACAGGCGCCCAGCGCCAGGGCCGTGGTCGTCAGAAGCGTGGCAATCAGGGTGCGAGTCATGGATGTGCTCACTCGATCACATAGCCGACCGAACCGGCCGGGGGCGCATTCGGCAGCCCATAGACCTGGTTCAACTGGCCAAAGAGAGTAGTCTGACTGTCGCTGGCGATGCGCAGGCCGTCCGCCGGCGTCTGCATCCGCGACGGCGAGGTCGGACTGACGATATAGGGTTCGACGATGACGACCAGCTCGGTCTCGCCCATCAGATAGTCGCGCGAGCGGAACAGCTGGCCCAGCACCGGCAGATTGGTCACGCCGGGCAGGGAGTCGATCGCCTGGCGGCTGTTTTGCTGCAGCAGGCCAGCGATCATCATCGATCCGCCGGAGGGAATTTCGATGGTGTTCTCGCTGCGGCGAACCGTCAGGCCCGGCAGGGTGATGGACGAAGCCGTGCCCGCACCGATCGTCAGGCCGCCCTGCGACGTCAGTTCCGATACCTCGACCTTGACCTGCAGGCTGATGCGACCGCCCGACAGCACGACCGGACGGAAGGCCAGGCCCACGCCATAGGGCTTATACTGAACGGTGATCTGCCCCATCGCGTCGCGGCTGGCCGGAACGGGGAATTCGCCTCCCGCCAGGAAGCTGGCCGCCTCGCCGTTGACGGAGGTCAGGTTTGGCTCGGCCAAGGTCCGCAGCAGACCGACGCGCTCGAAGGCCTTCAACATGGCCTCGCCCTTGTTCAACCCATCCGAACCAGGGCCGGTGCCGGGCTGCGCGGTGTCCCAGTTCGGGGAGTCCTGGGGCCCGTTGACCGTAAACGGGCACAATGCGCCGGGCTGCCAGCCCGGCCCCACGCACGGCCGCTCCATCTGGTAGTTCTTCGTCGTGTCGATGCCTGTCCCTGCGCTGATCCCGCCCAGCAGGGCGCTGTTGACGCCCCAGGTCGCGGCATTGCCCAGCATCCATTGGGCGTCGCCCAACCGCCCGACGACCGCCGAGGTATCGAAGCCTAGCTGTTTGATGACGTTGCGCTGCACCTCGACCACGCGGACCTTCAGGGTCACCTGGTCGGAGCCCGGCACGGTGATCAGGTTCAGAACCTTGTCCGGCGCCGAGACGAAGGCCGCGGCGATGCGGCTGGCTTGGGTCGATTGGGCCGGATTCTCGGCGACCCCGCTCAGGATGATGCTGTCGTTGACGGCCTCGGCCTTGACGCCGCCGCCGGGGATCATGCGGTCGAGTGTATCCTGAAGCGCGCTGGTGCCCGCATCCACCCGCACCCGAAGGCTCAGGATCGTGCGACCGGCTCCGTCCAGAAACACGGCGTCGGTTTCGCCCGGCGCGATGCCGATGACGGTGATGCGGCGTGGCGAATGCAGCATGGCCTCGGCCACCTGCGGATTGGAGACGATGACGTCGCGCGCATCGGCGGGCAGGTCGACGGCGAAGGAGGTTCCGCGCGGCAGATTAATCAGGCGCTGCGCCGCGCCCGTGGAAACGGCGGCTCTCGTCTGGGCGACGCCGACGGGCGCGGCGGTCAGGGTGGCGAGCAGGGCGCAGGCGGCGGCGACGGCGGCCTTGCGCATCATGGGTCGACGCATCGGTTCAGCTCTCATGGCACGGCCACCACTTCGGGCGCGCCGCCGCGATAGATGCGCACGGCCTTGGGTTGGGACACGGCCGCAACGGGGCGGCGCGTGGCGCCGGACGGCCCTGCGGTATCGGCATAGGAGCGCAGGGACAGGGACAGCTCGCCCTCTGACTTGGCCTGGGCCAGCAAGACGGAATCCTGCGGTCGGACTTCAAGCGTCGCAGTCGCGCCGACCACGGCCTGGGCGTCGTCGCCGACGCGGGTCGCCTGGTCGATAGCCAGAACCTTGATGTTTTGCAGCACGACGCCCGAGGCGAACTTGGACCGGGTCGCGCCCTCGACGGCGCCGTTGCGGCTGGTTTCGGCGGTCAGCACCACGTCGACCCGATCGCCCGGCAGGATGAACCCGCCGGCTGCGGATTCCACCGTGACGGCGATGGCCATCGCCCGCATGCCCGGTTCAAGATAGGCGGCCAGATAGCCGCTGTCGCCGGCGCGCACGATCTTGCGCGACACGATCGGCTCACCGGCCAGAATGGGTTCGCGGACCACCGAGCCGATATAGTCGGACTTGGCGCCGGTGGTGGCCAGTTCCGTCGCCGCCTTGGCGACACGGGCGACGGCGTCGGTCGCCTTCTCGGTCGCATTTTCCGCGACAGGCTTTGCCGGGACCGGCGTCGTGCCGTCGGTGATGAAGATCGGATTGACCTCATCGACGGGCCAATCCTTCCATTCGAGGTCAGCCTCCACCAGACGCTTGCCGGGTTCCAGATCCTTGGCTGCGACCAGCACCTTGGCCATGGGCCGGACTTCGACCGGAGCGGCGGCGGCGGGTGCGGCCGGCTCGTTCGACGACGATCCCATGGCGCGGACCACGAGGGCCAGGCCAATAGCCGAGACGGCGGCGATGCAGATGACGACGATGCGGGCGGGCTTCATCCAGGATGTCTCCAGCGGGCGCTCTGTTTCGGATTCATCCCCCGACGCCTACCGTTAACGATCATGGGCCTTGCGGGTTAACGCTTCCTAAGCGCCCCGAAAGCCCGTCAATTCAGGCTTCAGCGACCCGACGCGAAGGTCAGCAGCAAGCCGCTCTCTGGGAGCGCCAGCAGGGCGCCGATGGCGATGGCGACGCCATAAGGGATATCCCCCTTGGGCTGCATCAGATTGATGACCCACCCTTGCGACACAGACGGGGCGACCATTGGAAAATACTGACGCGCGGTCATCAGCAGCAGACAGAAGGCGCCGCCGGCCAGGCCCGTCCAGATCAGGAACGGCGCCAGCCCGCTGACGCCCATCCAAAGACAGCTGGCCGCCAGCAGCTTGGCGTCGCCTCCGCCGATCCAGCCGGCGGCGAACATGCCCATCCCGACCAGCAAGGCCGCGAAGCCGACCCCGGAGTGGATGGCGACATCCATCGGCGCCGCCCCGACCAGAAAGGCGATGGGGAAGAAGGCCCCGACCAAGGCCAGAGAGATCCAGTTCGGGATCTTCATGGTGATGAGGTCGTGCAGCCCCCCGACGATCACCAGGGCGGGAAACACGCCAAGCAGAATGAGCAGCAGAATGTCCATGACGCCGATCATGGCTGATAGGACTTAAGGTTGGGTTGCCAAAACTGAAGGGGCCGGAGCTTACGCTCCGACCCCCTAGTTCTTGGGCATCGATTTCTCGACGCCGATTTCTCGACGCCTGGAAATCGCTGTTTAGCTGTTGGCCTTGGTGAGTTCGGTTTCAACCTTCTTGAAAGTTGCCTCAAGCTGGCCGCTCATGGTGCCGAGCACAGTAATCAGGGCGACGGCGACCAGGGCGGCGATCAGGCCGTATTCGATGGCGGTGGCGCCCGATTCGTCTTTGGCGAAGCGCGAGATGAACTTGGTCATGGGTAGGTCCTTTTTCAAATGGTCTAGCGAGCAACTTGGCGGGGGGAGCCGGTAGCCCGCTTGACCCCCAAACGCAGGATCAAACTGCCAGACCCCCGTTAAATCAGAGCTACGAGGTTTGGTTACGGCCCGATTTACCAAAGAAAATTTCCATTCCGGCGCTTCAGTCTTTGTTGAGGATCACGGCGCCATCATGCGCGCGTCCGCGTTTGCACGCGCCACTCTCAAGAGCCGCCGATGTCTCGCATCCCGTCCTTCCTGATCGCCGCCGCCCTGATCGTAGCCCCCGTCGTCGCCAGCGCTCAGGACGGCGCGCTGAATGTCGAGATCGACCGCTCGGCGCGCGTTCAACTTCGGGGGGCCGCCGCTTCCATCATCGTCGGTAATCCTCAGATCGCCGACGTCTCGCTGGTTGACGCCAACACCATGTTCATCGTCGGCAAGGGCTATGGCGTGACCGAAGTGGTCGCGGTTGACGGCGTGGGCCGCACCCTGTTTCAGCGCGAAGTGGTGGTGACCGGCGGCTCGACCGGCTCGGTTCGGGTCTGGCGCGGCGCCCAGGCCACCGAAATGGCTTGCGGTGTCTCCTGCACCCCCAGCGTCCGATCCTCGTCCTCATCGGCGGCCGCCGCGCCCACCGCGCCCTGATCACGGGTGATGGCTTTCTGGAGATCGTCGAAGTCACGGACCGCGCGCTCCAAGCGAAGGCGCGAAGGCGCGGCGGCCGTGGAGTTCGCCATGGTCGCCATCCCCTTCTTCCTGATGATCTTCTCGATCCTGGAACTGGGGGTCGTCTTCATCCTGGATTCCGTTCTGGAGACGGCGACCATGGAAAGCGGCCGCCTCATCCGCACGGGGCAGGCGGACGCAAGGCGTTTCGACAAGGCGGCGTTCAAGACGGAACTGTGCAATCGCATGATCCTGTTCAAGAACGACTGCACCAGCCGCGCGACCGTCGATGTGCGGGTGATCCCGGCGTTCTCGCGACCGGACACGACCGACCCAGTCGCAAACGGCGCGATCGACGACACCAAGACCATCTATGACGGCGGCAAGCCCGGAAACATCATCCTTGTGCGCGTCTGGTACGTGCACCCCCTGGCGACGCCCTTCGTCAGCCAGGCCGTGTCGCGCGTCGGCGTCGGAAAGGTGCTGCTGACCACGGCGACGGCCTTCCAGAACGAGCCGTGGAATGCGTCCTAAGCCCCTGGAACGTTACGTCTGGAAGCGGCTGGCGCGCGATACGCGTGGTGTCGCCGCCATCGAATTCGCCTTTCTGGCGCCGGTCCTGATCGTGATGTATTTCGCCATGGTCGAATACTGTCAGGCCTATATGGCCTTGAAGCGCACCGATCACGTCGCAGCCATGGTCGCTGACCTGACCTCTCAGAACGACAAGTTCGTCAAGAGCCAGATCGAGGACGTTTTCGCGATCGGCGACGTCATCATGGCCCCCTTCGCCACCACCACCCTGACGCAGAGGGTCAGCAGCGTCAGCCGCGTCAACGCCACCACCTACCGGGTGGACTGGAGCATCGGGAAAGGCATCGCAAGCAAGCTCACGGTGGCGGAAGCCAAGGTGCCCGACGACATGTTGGCCCAAGGGGAGTCGGTCATCATCGCCGAGGCCAACTACGACTTCGACTCGCCCTTCGATCAGATCGCGCCCGCCGCCACGCGGTTCAAGCGCATGGCTTATCTGCGTCCTCGCACGACAGATTTGATCGTCTGTTCCGACTGCTAGGCTGACAACCCAACCAGCGCCTGTCGCAGCGCCGAGATCTTCGCGTCCGTTTCAGCCTCCTCGGCGGCCGGATCGCTGTCCGCGACGATGCCGGCGCCGGCCAAGGTGCGATAACGCCAGACGTCGTGTGTCAGCTCGAAACCGGCCGTGCGGATAAGGACGGATGCCGTCATCGCGCCGTCGTCGCCGATGAGGAACAACGACCCGCACCAGGGACCGCGCGGCGCTTCGTGCGCCGCGATCACCTTCATCGCCTGATGCTTCGGCGCGCCGGTGATCGATCCCGGCGGAAAGGTCGCCTCCAGCAGCTCGGCCGGGCCGACGCCGGGCCGCGCCGTCGAGGTGACGGTGGAAACCAGGTGATGCACCGTGGGATGGCGTTCGACTTCAAAAAGCGCCTCGACCTTGACTGATCCGGGCTGCGACACGCGGGCCAGGTCGTTGCGCATCAGGTCCACGATCATCAGGTTCTCGGCGCGATCCTTGGCGCTGCCGCTCAGTTCGTCCGCCATGGCCGCATCCTCTCGCGGCTCGTCCGCACGAGGCCGCGTCCCCTTGATCGGCCGGGCCTCGATGCAGCGGTCCGTCTGATCGAAGGCGAGAAACAGTTCGGGGGAGTTCGACACCAGCGCCCGATCACCGATCCGCCAATAGGCCCCGAACGGCGATGCCCGCTCCTTTTGCAGCCGCAGAAAGACCTCAAACGGATCGCGGCCGAGCCTCAGCGCGCCGGACCAGGCCCGGGCGATATTGGCCTGGAACAACTCCCCCGCCGCGATGCGCTCCACCACATCCGCGACGGCGTCGCGATAGGCGCTCGCCGGCTCCTCGGCCTCGAACCGCTCGGCCGGCGCGGAGGGGGTCACGACCGGCGCGGCCGTGCCCAGCCAGGTCAGAGCCCGCTCGGCAGCCGCCGTCGCCTTCTCCGCCGTCGCGCCTCTTCCCGTGGCGCACACTGAGCGCCGTTGATGATCGAAGCTCAGCATGGCGGGATAGCGGGCCAGCATCAGATCGGGCCAGACCGTCTCGCGCCGTCCGGTGGCCGGCCGGGCGCCTGCGTCATAGGCGGCCAGACCGACAACACCGGCGGCAAACAGCGGATCCCGCAGCGCCTGGAACGGCGCGGCGTCATCCACCGGTCCGACCCGGACCACGTCCGGCGCCTGGGCGACGTGAGACCAGCGACCGCCCGGCCCGCCGTCCGACAGCAGGGCTAACGCGCCGTCGCCGCCGCCGAGACCCGCCGCCACCTCGACCGGATCGACCCAAGGCGCCTCGCGCGTGACGGTGTGGCTGAATACCTCGCTCACGCGGTCAGCCGCTCCACGATCCGATCACGCCGCGCCGCATCCACGCCCAGCGCCTCCTTCAGATAGGCGTCCACCGATCCGTGCCGCGCCTCGACCTCGGCGAAGGCGGCTTCCAGATAGGCGGCCTCGACCCCCAGGAAGGCGACGATCGCGTCGTCCGACGCGACCCGGCCCGTCATCCTGTGCAGCTGTCTGGCGATACCGGGCGCCCGACCCGCCAGGTCGACGGCGGTGTTGGTCAGCAGATAGTCCTCGACCATATCGTCGCGCGACACACCCAGCAGATGGTGAGTCAGGGCGGCGAGAAAGCCCGTCCGGTCCTTGCCGGCCGCGCAATGGATCACCACCGCCCGATTTCGAGAAGTTTCGGCCTGATCCGCCAGGGCCTGGAAATAGCGGCCGAACACGTCCTGATGCGAGGCGTCGAACGGCAGGCTGCGATAGGTCTGGGTCATGAAGCGCCGCCCGGAGTCCGGCGTCAGGTCGGCGGTCTTCAGAAAGGTGATGTGCGGCGCCTCCGCCCCGTCGTCCACGCCGCCTTCGATGATCTGCCCGCTGAAGCCTTCAGGCCGGCGCGACGGCTGGTCGCGGCGCTCGCTGGGTCGGCGCAGATCGACCACGGCCCCGATGTCCAGCGCCTTCAGCCGCTCCAGGTCCGCCTCGCTGGCGCGAGCGTGGTGGGCCGAACGCAACAGACGGCCGGGCTTTACGCGCCGCCCGGCCGCTGTGGCGTAGTCGCCGTAGTCGCGAAAGTTGTCGATGGCCTCGAAGGCGTGAAGGCGGTCGGTCATGACCGCGTTTCTAGCCTATGTTCACCGCTCTGGCAGCAGGCCCGCCATCGCATCCAGATAGGCGACAAAGGCGTCGCGTCCCTGATCGGTCAGACTGGCCTCCGTCAGCGGCTTGCGACCGTTGAAACGCTTGGAGACGGCGACAAACCCCGCCTCTTCCAGCTTGCGCAGATGGACCGACAGATTGCCGTCCGTGGTCTGCAACCGGGTCTTCAGGGTGGTGAAGTCGGCCGATCCGGCCCCGGACAGAAAGGCCATGATCCCCAGCCGGATGCGCCCGTGAATGACGTCGTCGATCCGGCTGATGTCGAAGTCGTCGGCCATGCTCAGACCACCTCCGACGGTTCCTGACGCATCAGGACGACGCCCGGGACCAGCGCCACGGCCATCAGGATCACGGCGAAGACAGGATAGATCGTGGCGCTGCCCATGAACCAGGCGACGGCGACCGCGCCGACGTAGGCGGCCAAGGCGGTGTAGGACATCCAGCGCGTCCGCGTCATCGCCGCGCCGATCATCCAGGCCGAGCCATAAGCGACCAGGACCACGGTCGGCATGAGCGCCATCCAGGACCATTGTCCGGTCTTCAGGGACAGGGCCACCAGCGCCAACCAGGTCGCGAAGATGCCGTAACCCACGCCCTCCCACGCCGCGCTGACCGCCTTGTTGCCGGCCGAGTTGACGCCGGGCTTGGACTTGATGCGGCCGATCAGGAAAGTCAGAGCGACGGCGAACACCACCGCGGCGACGATCCAAACCCACAGTTGGGACCAGGGATTGAGCCGCACGAGCCCGGACTGGATGGCCCATTGGATCAGACTGGTGGTTCCGAACACGATGCCGGCCGTCACCAGGATCGGGCCGGCCAGCAGCGGCGCATGGCGGCCCTCGTGGGCCAGGCTGCGCATATAGGCGATGTCGTCCTGAATGGCTTGGGTTTCGCGGGTCATGATGCTCTCCTCCTCGAACCGATGAGACAGCATCACTCACAAACTTTGTGATGTAAAGTTCTTTTTTGACGCACGATCAGGTACAAAAAGGGGGCGGAACCTGAGCCCCGCCCCTCTCTCGATATTATGGCCGCAAGCCTAAAGTCTCGGCGAACCCCGTCCACGCAGTCCGCCGGCCACCAAGGCGATGACGAACAGGATGATCGCGACGACGGCGACAAACTTGGCGATCTCGAACGAGAAGTTCGCAATACCGCCGAAGCCCAGCACGGCCGCGACGAGGGCGACGACGAGGAAGATAATTGCCCAGCGCATCATGGGTTTAGCTCTCCTGAGTTGATGTTGCCGTCGGCGACCCGAGAGCCGTTCGTCGGTGTGCTTCATCAACGTCAAGCTGAGCGGACCGTTCCCCGTCTATCGACGACGACGACGCGAATAGCCGCCGTGATCCATCTTGCGATCCGCGACCATGCTGGCGACGATCGCCGCCAGAGCCGGGTTGCGCAGAAGCAGGAAGGCGGCGCCCAGACCGCCCACGGCGCCGACGATCGGACGCTCGCGAACGATGTGAATCACCTTGCCCAGCAGGCCCTCAGGCTCATCTTCCTCTTCGGCGTCGTCGTTCTTGTCGCCCTTCAGGAAGACCAACGTCACGATCAGGGCGACCAGGGCGAACAGACCAAAGGTCACGGCGGCGGCGCCGAGCGGCGTCAGCGTCAGGCTGAGCGCGTAGAAAATGGCCACGCCCAGGAAGACGACGGCCAGGAACGCACTGGCGGCGACGACAGCCGTCGCCACCAGTTTTTTGACGATGCCCTTGAACATCAGCGACGGCGGCCGGCCAGCAGCATGCCGAGGATGACGCCGACGCCGAGCGCCACGGCGGTCGATTGCAGCGGACGCTCCTGCACGCGCTCGACGACATAGCGTTGCGCCTCATCGAAGCGTTCGGCCGCGTCGTCATAATATTCGCGACCCTTCACGCGGGCCTCGTCGTAATAGCTGCGGGCCTGCTCGCGGACTTCGTCGCTCTTGGCGCGCAGCTTGGCCTCGGCCTCGGCGGCCTTTTCGCGCAGGCGTTGGGTCTCTTCGCGGGCGCCGGTCTTCAGATCCTCCTTGAGGGTCTTCAGGTCGGCCTTGATGTCTTCTCGAGCCTTGGTGGTGGCCATGGTGCGCGCTCCGTTGAAAGCTTGGCGGTAGAATAGAGAACCCCGTGTTGCAACGCCACATGCGCAACGAGGTTCCTTTAGGTGGGTCGGGCGCGCGCCTCTCGCCACGGGCTTTTCGCCGCACTAGAACTGTCGCCATGACCCAATGGCTGTTCGCGCCCCGCCCCGCCCCGTCCTTGCCCATCGTCGGATCGGACCAGCGGTTCCCTGTTCGCCGCATCCTGTGCGTGGGCCAGAACTACGCCGCCCATGCGCGCGAAATGGGGTCGGACCCCGACAAGCAGACGCCCTTCTTCTTCACCAAGCCGGGCGACGCCATCGTCTCGGACGGCGCAAACCCATCCTATCCGTCGGCGACCGCGAACCTGCACTACGAGGCCGAACTGGTCGCCGCGATCGGTCCGGGGGAGGACGGCGGGGTCTGTATTGTTGGCTGGGCCGTTGGCTGCGACCTGACCCGTCGTGATCTTCAGGCCGAGGCCAAGAAGGCCGGCCGGCCCTGGGACGCCGCCAAGGGGTTCGATCAGTCCGCGCCCTGCGGCCCCATCACCTTGGGCGACCTGCCGTCGCCCGACGGCGCCATCCGTCTGAGCGTCAATGGCGAAACCAAACAGGACAGCGTGCTCAACGACATGATCCTGAACCCCGACCGGATCGTCGCGGCCGCCGCCGCCCTGTGGTCGTTGCAACCCGGCGACCTGATCTTCACCGGCACCCCGTCCGGCGTCGGTCCGGTCAAGCCTGGCGACCGCGTCGTTGTCACCATCGACGGTCTGGAGACGCTTAGCTTCGAAGTGCAGTCATGATCCTGCACGGCTACTGGCGCTCGGGCGCCAGCTACCGCGTCCGCATCGCCCTAAACCTAAAGGGGCTGGCCTACGACAACGCCGCGCACGACCTGCGCAAGGGCGAACAGAAGACGCCCGACTATGTGGCGCTGAACCCGCAGGGCATGGTCCCCGCCCTCCAGGACGGCGACCTGGTTCTGACCCAGAGCCCGGCCATTCTGGAATGGCTGGAGGAAACCCGCCCCGACCCGGCCCTGCTGCCAAAGGAGGCAAACGACCGGGCGACCGTGCGCGCCATGGCTGCGCTGATCGGCTGCGACATTCACCCGCTGAACAATCTGCGCGTGTTGAAAGCCATCCGGTCTGAATTCAACGCCGATCAGGCCGCCGTGGACGCTTGGGCGGCCCGGTGGATTGCGCCGGGCTTCGACGCGCTGGAGGCGCTGGTCACCCGACACGGCGCCGGCTGGAGCTTCGGCGACGCCCCGACCTTGGCCGATTGTTATTTGATTCCACAGATGTATTCGGCGCGGCGCTTCAACATGGACCTGTCGCCTTGGCCGCGTCTGCTGGCGGTCGAACAGACCGCCCTGGCCCACCCCGCCTTCGCCTCGGCCCACCCGGACTTGCAGCCTGACGCTGACGCCTGATTTTCGCCTCAGTGCGCATATCAGCGGTGGATAAGTAGGGTTCGCTTAAGATCTCGCTCAGCGTCCCTTAAGCATTGGCGATCATAGTTTCGGGCGTGTCGTATTCCCCCGCCACACCTTCGGCGTCGTCGCCCATCCATCGCCTGGCCCTCGCCGTGGTGACAGAGCCCGAGCGCGCGCCCGGCGCCTTCATGAGCGCGCCCTCCGGCGCCCGCGAAGAAGCCATGCGTTTTCTGCTGCAAACCGGAGCCGACGCCGGGGTCAAGCTGATCGCCACCCGGCCCGAGGGCGACGGCGAACGCCTGCTGGGTCAGGCCTGGCCCTTCCCCTCGCCTTTCCAGGTTACGGTCCGCACCGTGCCGGTCAGCGAAGGTCTGGACCGGGTCGAGGCCCGCGCTCGCCGCTCGCTGGAGCGGATGGGCCTACCGCGCGGCGACGTGCTACTGATTTCCAACGCCGCCGATCTGGCCGGCGCCGAGGGCCGCGCCCTGTGGGATCGCGCCCGCAGCCTGAAGGATCGCGGCCTGTTCCGCCGCATCGGTTTCTGCGCCACGATCGAGGACGGTCCCGCGCTTCTTGCCCGCCGTCTGGAAGCTGATGTGGTCCAGGTGCCGTGCAGCCTCTTGGACCAGCGCGCGGCCCAGGACGGGACGCTGGAGGCCATCGCGGACGCGGGGGCCTGCGTTCATCTGTCGGCCGTTTTCGCAGACGGCCTGCTGTTCGCAGGCGGCGATGACCTGCCGCCCGAAATGGCCAGCCACGCCCAGGCCCTGTCGCGCACCCGCCGGCGCCTGGCTGAACAGCGCTGCGACCCTATGCAGGCCGCCCTGGCCTACGCGCTGTCGCTGCCGGGCGTGGACAAGGTGGTGGCCAGCGTCGCCTCCGCCGCCGAACTGCGCGCCATCGTCGCCGCCGCCCACGCCCCCTGCCCCAACCTGGACTGGTCGGCGCTTGCGCTTGCGGCGCCGGCGGCCTTCACCGCCGACGCCCGCGCCCGGATCAGTAGCGCAGCCTGATCCCGACATAGCCGGACAGACCGGCTTCGCCATAGCCCAGCAGACGCTGATAGTGTTCGTCGAACAGATTCTCGACGCGCGCCGTCAGGGTGACATTATCCGTCAGCGCATAGGCGCCGTTCAGGTTGGTGATAACGAAGCCGTCTCGCATGCCGCCCGAATCGGGCATCTCGCCTTCCGCCCGCACCGTCACCGCGCCGGAGAGGCGTCGCCCGGTCCAGCCCAGGGTCGCCGACCCGGAGTGTTCCGCCACGCGCAGGATGGGAGCCTTGGTCACCGCGTTTTCGGCATCGGTCCAGGCATAGGCGGCCGTCAGATCAAAGCCGCGTCCCAGATCGAGCCGGCCTTCCAGTTCCACCCCGTCGGTGCGCGTGCGGATCAGGTTGACGTAATAATACTCGAAGCTGGCCGGATTGTAGTAGCCGTCGATCTGGTTCTCGACCTCAAGACGGTAAACCGTCAGGCGACCATCGAAACGGCCGTCGTTCGAACGCCAGCCCAGAGCCAGTTCACCGCTCTCTGCCTTTTCGGGGACCAGTTCGGCCACATTGGTGCTCGGCAGAACGAAGCAGAAGTCGCAAACCGTCTGGGCGACGGAGGGCGCCTTGAAGCCCGTGCCGTATGCGCCGCTGAAGGTCAGGCCGGCGCCCAGATCATAGGCCGCCGAAATGCGGCCCGTGGTCTTGCCGCCGTATTTGTCGGTTTCGTCATGGCGCAGCCCGGCCGTGACGCTCAGACGATCCGTGGCGTTGAAACGCGCCACGCCGAACACCGAGTCCACGTCCAACTCAGCCTTGACCCTACCGTCCAGGTCGGCCTGAGTTTCCTCATGCTCCGCGCCGAAGCTGTAGGCCAGACGGGCGCTCTGATCACGGCTGTCCGCCTGCCAGCGGTACAGGCGATGTTCGCCGCTATAGACCGAGGGGAAGGCGCTCTTGCTCACGCGGTCGATATCGGAGGCGGCGACCGTGAACTTGTGATCCAGGCCCAGGACATCGGCGACGCGCAGGCGCACCAGACCCGATTGATTGACCGTGGCGGCCGTGTCCAGCGCATCGACCGGGCCGAAGCCGTCGACATCGGCGTCCGTGTCGGAATGACGATAGCTGGCGTCGACGCCAAAGCGGTCGTTCAACTCATAACGGGCGCGGGCGTTGACGGTGGTGTTGTCGAAGCCGTCCTTCTCGGTGTTGCCATTGATCTTGTCGGCGGCCGAGAAGCCGTCGCTGTGGAACTTGAAGACCGAGACGCCGTAGGCGAACTTGTCGGTGGCGACACCCAGGCCCAGACGGCCGCGCGCCGTGCCGTAAGAACCGGCCTCGGCATTGGCCGAAACGCCGTTCAACTCACGGGTGGTGAAGGAAATGACGCCGCCGATGGCGGACGAGCCCCAAAGCGACGACTGCGGGCCGCTCAGCACCTCGATGCGCGAAACATCGCCCAGGTCGAAGCCGGAGAAGTCGAAGCCGCCCGCAGGCTGCGACGGATCGTTGACCGGCACGCCGTCCACCAGCACCAGGGTCTTGTCCTGGCTGGCACCGCGCATCCGCACCGAGGAGACGCCGCCGAAGCTGGCGCGATAGACCGACAGGCCAGGCACGTCCGACAGGATGTCGGTGGCGAACACGGCGCCGCGCTGCTCGATGGTCTTGCCGTCGATGACGCGGGCCCCGGGCGTGTCTGCGACGATGGCCGGGATGCGGGTGGCGGTGACGATCACCTCGTCCAGCTGGGTCGTGTCGTCGGCCAGGGCAGGTGCGGCGATGGCGACGACCGAGAGAGCGGCCGTCGAGAGAAGAATGGAACGCTTCATTGAGCGATATCCCCGTGTTCGGTCCCGCGAATGCGCGCGAGAGACCGTCATGAGCGAACCGACCCGCCAGACCGCTTTAGGGTCTGGACGGCGCAAGGTCGGGTCGCTTCCACGGAGAAACCGCGCTGCTGTCTGATCCCGGACAGGAGCGAGCGACGTCGGCGGCCAGGTCTCCTGGCTTGCGGGTCGTAAACCGCCGTCCTCGCCTTCCCAGTTTCCCAGTGGCGCCGGGATCGAAACCCCGGACGGACGACGCTCTCGCCGCCTACAGTTGCGGGCACAGCCACGGCGTCAAACCGTGTTCCCTTAACCGCCTGACGCGGCCTATCGCAGGGCCGACAAGCCTGTGCAAGAGCCGGTTAACGGCCTTGAGCCGCCGGGCGCGATCCGTCACCCTGCAGCCACATGAACGCCCCCGTCTCCCATCCCCCTGAAATCGCCGCTTCGCTGGAGGGCGCGACGCCGTTCATGGCGCAATATCTGACGGCCAAGGCGGGCCAGCCGGACGCCATCCTGTTCTTCCGCATGGGCGACTTCTACGAGCTGTTCTTCAAGGATGCCGAGGTCGCGGCGGCGGCGCTCGGCATCACCCTGACCAAGCGCGGCAAGCATCAGGGCGAGGACATCCCTATGGCCGGCGTCCCGGTCCATGCGATGGAGGGCTACCTCGCCCGCCTGATCCGCATCGGCCACAAGGTCGCCATCTGCGAACAGCTGGAAGACCCCGCCGAAGCCAAGAAGCGCGGCGGCAAGGCCGTGGTGCATCGCGGCGTGGTCCGGGTCGTCACCCCCGGCACCCTGACCGAAGACAGCCTGCTGGACGCGCGCGGCGCCAACCGTCTGGCGGCGGTCGCGGTGCGTAAAGGTCGGGCGGCCGTCGCCGTGGTCGAACTGTCGTCCGGCGCGGTCGACAGCGTCGCCTGCGCCATCGCGGATCTGGGCGCGGCCCTGGCCGCCTTCCGCCCGTCCGAAGTCCTGGTCACCGACCGGATGTATTCGGACGAGACCACCCGCGACGCCCTGGACGGCTCGGGCGGCGTGGTCCAGGCGCTGGCCGGCGCCATCGCCGAACCCCAGGCCGCGCGCGCCCGCGTCGAACGGCTGTACGGCGTCTCGGCGCTCGACGGTTTCGGCGCCTTCGAGGAGGCCGAGGTCTCGGCGCTGGGTCTGATCGCCGCCTATCTGGAGACGACCCAGGCCGGCAAAGTCCCCGCCCTGGCCCCGCCGCGCCGTCTGGGCGAAAGCGGCTTTCTGGCCATCGACCCGGCGACCCGCGCCAGCCTTGAGATCGATCGCACCCAGCGGGGCGAGCGCGAGGGCAGCCTGCTCGCCTGCATCGACCGCACCGTCACCTCGGGCGGCGCCCGGGCCCTGGCCGAACGGATCGCCCGGCCCCTGCGCGATCCCCTGGCCATCAACGAACAGCTCGACGCCGTCGAATGGCTCTTGGAGCGCCGCGACCTGCGCCGCGACCTGCGCGACGCGCTGAAGGCCTCGTCGGACATCGCCCGCGCCGTCGGACGATTGGCGCTGGGTCGCGGCGGCCCGCGCGATCTGGCCGCCGTACGCACCGGCCTGTCGATCGCCGAGGGCGTCGCCGGTCTGTTCGTCGGACAGGTCGATCCCCTGACCGGTCAGCCGCGCCGCATCGCCTCAGCGCTGGACCGCCTGACCCTGTCGCCCGACGTCTCGCGGCTGAAGGCCGACCTGATCGACGGCCTGGTGGACGAGCCGTCCCATCTGGCGCGCGACGGCGGCTATGTGCGCCCCGATTATCGCCCCGAACTGGACGCCGCCCGCACCCTGCGCGACGACAGCCGCCGCGTCGTCGCCGATCTGGAGGCCCGCGCCGTCGCCGAGTCCGGCGTGCCGTTCAAGATCAAGCACAACGCCGTCCTGGGCTATTTCCTCGAAACCAGCGCCAAGGCGGCCGAATCCTTGCTCCGCGCCGGTCCCGACAGCCCCTTCATCCACCGCCAGACCCTGGCCAATCAGGTCCGCTTCACCACCGTCGAACTGTCGGAGTTAGACGCCAAGATCAGCCAGGCCGGCCACCGGGCGCTCGCCATCGAAGGCGAGACCTTCGAGGGCTGGCGACGCGAGGCCGCCCGCCTGGCCCAGCCCCTGCAAGCCGTCGCCGAGGCGCTCGCCGAACTGGACGCCCACGCCGCCCTGTCCGAATGGGCCCAGGAAGTCGGCGCGACCCGCCCCATCGTGGACGACACGTTGACCTTCTGCGTCGAGGCCGGCCGCCACCCAGTGGTCGAGGCGGCGGTCAAGGCGGGCGGCGATCCCTACACCCCCAACAACGCCCGGCTGGACGGGTCGGGCCAGGACGGATCGCGCCTCGCCATCGTCACCGGCCCCAACATGGCCGGTAAATCGACCTTCCTGCGCCAGAACGCCCTTCTGGTCATCCTGGCCCAGGCCGGCGCCTTCGTGCCCGCGCGGTCGATGCGGCTGGGCGTGGTGGACCGGCTGTTCAGCCGTGTCGGCGCCGGCGACGACCTGGCCCGCGGCCGCTCCACCTTCATGATGGAGATGGTCGAGACCGCCGCCATCCTGACCCAGGCCACGCCGCACAGCTTCGTCGTTCTGGACGAGATCGGGCGCGGCACCGCCACCTACGACGGTCTGGCCATCGCCTGGGCAACGGCCGAAGCCCTGCACGAGACCAACCGGGCCCGCACCCTGTTCGCCACCCACTATCACGAGCTGGCCCAGCTGGAGACGCGGCTGGACCACGTCTGCAACCTGTCCATGGTCGCGCGCGAGTGGAATGGCGAACTGGTCTTCCTGCACGAAGCGGCGCCCGGCGCGGCCGATCGCTCCTACGGCGTCCAGGTCGCGAAACTGGCCGGCGTCCCCGCCTCCGTCGTCGCCCGCGCCCGCTCGGTGCTGGACCGGCTGGAAGGCGAAAAGGCCGCCGCCGCCCGCCTGGACGACCTGCCCCTGTTCGCCGTCGCCGAGCCGGAACCGATACGCGGCCCCTCCCCCGTGGAACTGGCGCTTCGCGACGTCGACCCCGACGACCTGACCCCGCGCGAGGCGCTGGAGGCACTCTATCGGCTGAAGGGTCTGACCTGAAGATCCTCCCCCGAGCAGCGCAGCGAAACGGGGGAGGGGGACCATGCGCAGCATGGTGGAGGGGGCGGACGCCGCACCAATCGCTTAGGTGTCGACGGCAAACCTGGCATCGACGGCGGAGACGTGTTCGCCCCCTCCACCGCTTCGCGGTCCCCCTCCCCCGCCAAGTCGGGGGAGGATCATCAAACTCAGGCCTGCATCATCCAGCCTTCGACATCCATGGCCGCCTGGCGGACGGCTTCCGAACGGGTCGGGTGGGCGTGGCAGGTGCGGGCGATGTCTTCCGACGCGCCGCCGAAGCTCATGGTGATGGCGGCTTCGTGGATCATCTCGCCGGCCTGCGGGCCCATGATGTGGACGCCCAGCACCTTGTCGGTCGCGGCGTCGGCAAGAACCTTCACGAAGCCGTCGGTCTCGTGATTGATCTTGGCGCGGCTGTTGGCGGTGAAGGGGAATTTGCCCTTCTTGTACTGAACGCCGGCCGCCTTCAGCTGGTCCTCGGTCTGACCGACCCAGGCCACTTCGGGGAAGGTGTAGACGACGCTGGGCACCAGGGCATAGTCGACGTGGCCGTATTTGCCGGCGATGGTGTCGATCACGGCGACCGCGTCTTCTTCCGCCTTGTGGGCCAGCATCGGACCGTGGGTCACGTCGCCGATCACCCAGACGCCGTCCGCGACCTTGAAGTGGTCATGGTCGATGAAGCCACGCTTGTCCGGCGTCACGCCGACGCTCTCCAGGCCCAGACCGTCCGTGTACGGACGACGGCCGATGGCGACCAGCACCACGTCGCCCTTGATCGTCTCGGCGGCGCCGCCGGCCGACGGCTCGACAGTCAGTTCCACCCCGTCCTTGCCCGACTTGGCGGCCGTGACCTTGGCGCCCAGTTTGAAGCTCATGCCCTGTTTCGTCAGGGTGCGCTGGAAGGCGGTGGCGACCTCGGTGTCCATGCCGGGCGTGATCCGGTCCAGGAACTCGACCACCGTGACCTCGGCGCCCAGACGGCGCCAGACCGAGCCCAGCTCCAGGCCGATGATGCCGGCGCCGACGACGATCAACTTCTTGGGCACGGCCGGCAGCGACAGGGCGCCGGTGGAATCGATGACCTTGCCGTCCTCGAAGGCGACGCCGGGCAGAGGGGTCGGCTCCGAGCCGGTGGCGATGACGATGTTCTTGGCGTCCAGCGTCTGGACCGAGCCGTCGGCGGCGGTGACTTCCACCTTGCCCTTGCCGACGATCTTGCCCTTGCCCTTGATCCAGTCGGCCTTGTTCTTCTTGAACAGGAACTCGATCCCCTTGGTCAGGGCCGTGACGCTGTCGTCCTTGGCCTTGTGCATCTGGTCCAGGTGCAGCTTGGGCTGGACCTCGATGCCGATCTTGGCGAACTCGGTGTTGGCGGCGTTCCACAGTTCCGACGCATGCAGCAGGGCCTTGGACGGCATGCAGCCGACGTTCAGGCAGGTGCCGCCCAGCGTCGAACGCATCTCAACGCAGGCGACCTTCAGGCCGAGCTGGCCCGCCCGGATCGCGGCGTTATAGCCGCCAGGGCCTCCGCCGATGATGACGACGTCGTAGGCGGCGGTGGCTTCGGCCATGGTATCCTCTGGTCTTCTGGCGCGCGGGGAAAGGCGCGCGGACACTAGCGCCGACCCCGCACGGGTCAACCGCTGGACCCCATATGGGGCCGCGTTTCGACCAATTGCAGAGGGTCAGACGACGAAAAAAGGGCCGAGCGTCGCCGCCCGGCCCCTTCGATCACGTTCGGTCGGCGCGCTCAGAGCTTGAAGCGCACGCCCACGAAGACGTTGTAGCCGAACTTCTCGTACTCGTAGGTCCGCTCCTTGACGCCGTAGTAGCGCACGCCCGCGCTGTCCGTCAGGTTCTTGGCCTCGCCGAACACTTCCACCCCATTGCCGAAGTCATAGCTGGCGGTGAAGTCCAGTTGTTCGCGGCCCTCGACATAGAGGTCCAGATCGGCGTCGTCGGCGTTGATCTCTTCCAGATAGTCCCCACGCTTGGTGTAGGACAGGCGCGCGCTGAACCCGGCCATTTCGTAGAAGAGGGCGGCGTTGTAGTTCGTGTCCGACTGGCCCGGCAGGGAGAAGGTGTCGCGACCGCCATAGGACTGGGCCGTTTTGATCTCGGCGTCGGTCCAGGTGTAGTTGGCGAAGACGCCGAAGCCAGACAGCAATCCGGGCAGGAAATCAAACTTCCGCTGCAGGTTCAGCTCCAGGCCCGCCAGATGGCCTTCGGGCGCATTGATCGGGGTTTCGAAGTCGGCGTCGTACACCGTGCCGTCGATGGTCACCGGCTCGCTGTATTTAAGGGTGTAGCGATAGTCGGCCAGGTCCTTGTAGAAGGCGTTCGCCGACACCACGCCCAGCGAGGCGAAGTAATATTCCAGGCCCAGGTCGATATTGTTCGACAGGGCCGGCTGCAGATCCGGGTTGCCGATCTCGTAGGAGATGTCGGACCCATCGGTTTCCTCGATGCGACGCGGCACGATCTCGCTGAACTCCGGACGCGAGATCGAGCGCGTCAGGGCGAAGCGGCCGATCAGATTGTCCGAAAAGGCGTGGCGCACCGTCAGGTTCGGGAAGAACTCGGTGTCGTCCCGGCTGACCTTGGCCATCTGGAACGGAGCGCTGCCGTCGTTGTCGATCAGGGCCGCCGCTTCACCGTCGAACTTGGTGTTCTCAACGCGAAGGCCAACGATGACATTCGTCGCGCCGATGTCGAAGCGCGCCTGGGCATAGCTCGCCAGAATGTCTTCCTGGGCGCTGTAATCGGCCGCGATCGAATCCGGCAACCGGATGGGCGAGGCGGCGCGCACACGCGCGAAATAGTCGTCGGCCTTTCCAGCGTCGAACTTGAAGCCGAGGTCGTAGTCATAGTTGCGCGACGGACGGTCGCTCAGCATCGAAGCCAGCGTGCCGGGGCTCGCGGCGGCGGCGCGGTTGCGATAGCGCTGCTCGTCGGCGTTGATCTCGCGGGTGTTGAACTTGGCGCCGAACTTCCAGGTCACTTCACGGCCGCCGAACTGGCTGGGCAGCTCGAAGTTGGTCTTGAAAGCGACGTCTTCCTGCTTGGTCGTATTCTCGCGGAAGGTGTTCTCGCGGAAGCTGAACCGCGACGGGTCGCGGTAGAAGCCCGCCGGATCGCTGAACACCGAATAGGTCGGCATATAGTGGTCGCCGGTGTTGTAGCTCAGCGTCGTGCCGCTGGAGCGGTACAGCAGCTCGTTGCGGTTCGGATAGGATTGCTCGCTGTCGGCCCATGACAGGCTGGCGTCCCAAACCGCGCCATTCGCAAACGTCTTCTCTCCGCCCGCGACCAGAGTGGTGATGTCGTTCTTCTGCGTGCGGTGACGCAGTTGGCGGGTGATGCGCGCGCCGGTGTAGGTCGCCGTCGTGTTCGTCGCCCCCGGCTGCAGCGTGCCGTCCGAATAGATCAGCCCCAGGGTGTTTCGGTATTCGTCGTCCTCGAACTGGGCGAACGACCCCCGCAGATAGGCTCGGACGTCATCGGAAGGCCGCCATTCCAGAGCGCCGGTCACGGCCTGACGGGTGCGCTTGGTCTCGTAATCCTTGAACAGGGTTTCTTCCAGCACGAAGACATCGGCGCCGTTCTGCTCTTCCTTCACCCAGGCGTTCTCGACGTTGTCGGGCCGGCGGTTGGTTTCGGAATAGCTGACGGACAGCAGGGCGCCGAAGGTCTCGTTTGCGAAGACGTTGGACGCGGTGGCGCCGGCGCGAACATCCTCGCCGCCATAGTCGTTATAGCTCCCGCCGGCATAGCCGCTGATGGCCAGGCGACGACGGTCGAACGGCGAACGGGTCTTGATGTTGACGGCGCCGGCGATGGAATCGGCTTCCTGGCTGGGCAGCAGCGTCTTGGAGACTTCGATGTTCGCGACGATGTCGCTGGGCAGAGTGTCCAGATCGACGGCGCGGGTGCCGGGATCGACGGCGGGAACCTGCACCCCGTCCACCGACACGGCGGTGAAGGCGGCCGGCGCGCCGCGCACATTGATGTAACGCCCTTCGCCCTGGTCGCGCTGGATGGCGATGCCCTGAACCCGTTGCAGCGATTCCGCAACGTTCGGGTCGGGGTAGCGGCCGATGGCGTCGGCCGACAGGACGTTGACGGTGCCGTCGGCGTTCTTCTGCTGGTTCAGCGAACGGGCCACGCCGTCGGTGATGACGCCGGTCACGATCACGTCGGCCACGTCCGTGGCGGATTGCGCGCCCAGGACGATGGCGACATTGGCGTCTTCACCCGGCGTGGTCACGACCGTCTGGCTGGTCGAGGGCAGGCCCAGATAGTTGACCTCCAGCACCATGGAGCCGCTGGCGGTCGGCAGGGTGAACTCGCCTTGGGTGTTGGTCACGGCCCGCTGGCTTGTGCCGCGCACAAGAACCTCGGCGCCCGGCAGGGGCGCGCCGGCGGCGTTAGTCACCCGGCCGTAGATCACGTCGCCGGCGACCGCAGCTGACGCCGAGGCCATGGCGTCGACATCGGCACGGGCGGGCATGGCCAGCGGCGCCAGGATCATCGGCGCGATCGCGGCGCCCATCAGCAGGTTCAGTTTCATGTCAGGTCCCCTTCGGCGAGCGACGTTTCGCTTCAGCCGATGGAGGGGCCGCTTAACCTTGGGCGGCGACGCGACAGCGACGATTCCACGACGCCCAGTTCGCGGTTTTCCGACGGAACGGCGACGCTTGATCCCTTGCCGGACCATCAGTCATCGAACCGACGCCGAACTGTCACGCCCGCGCCGTTGACGCGCAGACGGCTTGCCGACAGGGACGCGTCCAGATCGCCCGGAGACCGACATGCGCCCTTCCCTCGCCCGCTCGCTGACCGCCTGCGCCGCCCTGGCCCTGCTCGCCGCCTGCGCCACGCACGAGGTCGATTATCAGGGCGAGGGCGCGGGCCTCGTCGGTCCGGGCGCCCCGGTTACGGCCGTGCTGGAAACCCCGTCGGTCGGCACGGCGGGTCAGGACGCCGCCGACGATCCCGCCGTCTGGGCCTCAGCGAACCCGGTCACGATCATGGGGCGCCAGACGCCCGGCTTCGTCGCCGGCACGGACAAGAAGTCCGGCCTCTACATCTACGGCCTCGACGGCAAAATCCTTCAGTTCCTGCCAGAGGGCCTGCTGAACAACGTCGATGTGGTCGAGGGCCTGTCGGTCGGCGGCCGTCCGCAGGTGGTGCTGGGCGCCAGCGACCGCACGCCGGGCAAGACCGGCATCGCCCTCTACACCTTCGACCCGGCCGGGACCGGCCAGAACGGCGTGCGCTATTGGGGCGCGGTCGCCACCGACGTGGTCGAACCCTACGGCTTCTGCTTTGCGCGGCGCGGAGCCGAGGTTCACGCCATCCTGGTCGGGCACGAGGGCGAGCTTCGCCAGTTCGTCCTGGGCGTGGACGCCGCCGGCCAGCCCACGGCGCGCCTGGTCCGCACCGCCGAGATCGGAACCATCTCCGAAGGCTGCGCCGCCGACGAAGCCACCGACGCCCTCTATATCAACGAGGAGAACGTCGGCCTGTGGCGCTATGGCCTGAACCCGGCTTCGGGCGCGGCCCGCACCCTGATCCAGCCCATCGCCAAGGACATCCTGGTCGCCGACGCCGAAGGCCTGACCACCATCACCGACGCCTCGGGCCGCTACCTGATCGCCTCCAGCCAGGGCGATTCCACCTTCCCCGTCTGGCGCATCGACGGCCCGGCGCCCGAATACAAGGGCCGGTTCAAGATCGTGGACGGCTCGGTTGACGGCGTCACCGGCACCGACGGCCTGGCGGCCGCCAGCGGTCAAGTCGGCCCCTTCCCCGACGGCCTCGTCGTCATCCAGGACGACGTCAACGACATCGGCACGCAGAACTTCAAATACGTCGACTGGCGCGACATCCGCAGGGCGTTGGGGCTCTAGCTTCCTCGTCATCCTCGGGAGGTGCTGCTAAGGCCATCATTGTCTCGAAACGGCGATCCAAACGTCCAATATCGATGTCGTGCCTGAGACCGCTGCTTCGTGCCAAATATCCTAAGTGTGCTTTAGCTATCCAACTTACGCTCGATCAACTTGCGCACGCTAGTCTCGACCAACTCAGCCGACGGCTCATAGCCCTCAAATACAGAAAACAGAGGGGCAACTGCGGCTCTCACATAGGGGGCCAGCGACCCAGCAGGTGTTTCAAGCGGAACGACGACATATGCTTCGGCCGATGAACTGCGCGAGACGCTTCCGCTCCGGCCACCTGATCGAAATGCGTTTACCCATGGTCGCAATGCCCGATGTTCAAGGCCCGTCCATCGAAACGCAAATCCTGCGTCACTCTGCTCTGACCAACCCAGGCTTCGGCCAAGAATCGTGCCTACCGCCAAGACTTCTGCGACGCGATAGATCATCAGGATGACATCGAGCGCTGTACCGGGCGCTACTTTATCGGTGAGGTCGTCCTGCATCACGCGGTGTAGGGCGAAATCACCGCGCGGATCCAAACGGAGAAATTCGACATGCTCTGACCAGCCACCGTCGAGATCGAAGATTATAGCCTCCCACATGCCTTCAGACACGTAAGGGCGATCCTCTCTGTCCGTGAAACCGCGACTGTCGAGCCAAACCGGCCATCCGGTGTAGTTTGGATTGCTAGACGAGACCTTGTTCAGAAATTCCTGTGTTGGCAAAGCTTCGGGTCGTGCCGGATCGAAAGCCAAGCCAACATGCATAGTCAACGCATTCGCAATTCGCTTGCGTTGCTCTGGCGTGGCGCGCTGTTCTATAGCCCTACTGGCAGCGTCTGAACCGGAATCCAGCGTCGCGAACGCGCGCTTGCGCAGCTTGCTCTCCTCACTTTCGATCCCTAGCGCTGATGACAACGCAGCCGCCGATCCAACACCAGCCAGATGTCGCCGCAAAAACCGGCCTATGTCGGCCTCACGATTATTGAAGCAAACATTGAGCAAGTCGGGGTAGTCAGGGGGCAAAATGCGCGCACTGCTTGCGGTGCCATTCGAGTTGAATGTGCGAAAATAGAGATCACCTTCGGACAGCAGTTTCTTGCCACCTGGTCCGATCAAATCTCGCTTCACGACCGCCGGAACTTGCACGCCTTCCGGAATTGAAATCACTGGGTGTGTCTGACCGTCCCGATCTGCGAAGGCGATCTCGATCTCAAACGACGGGCTAACGTAGCGTGACACTAAACCTTGCAAGACATCAATATGATACACGACATCGACCGGTTGATCGAACGTGTAAGGGTCCGGCTCTCTCGTCTTATCGTCAAAACCAACTACCAAGAAGCCGCCATTGCGATTTCTCACCGCGAAGATAGCTTTCACAAGCTTCGCGATTCCGTCGTCGGCACGCGGATCAAGCCAAGTCTTTAGCTCGACCTGAAGAGCCTCGACGGGTTGATCGACAAGAGTTCTAATTTGATCAGAATGAACAGCCATCGCACACATTTAACGTGCATTGGCAACTAGCGCGAGTGGCTTACGGTGACCTCGGTCTACTGATCCTCGTCGAACTTCCGCGCGACCAGGTCGGTCAAAGCTTCCATGGCCTCTTCGGCGTCCGGGCCTTCGGCGGAGACGTCGATGCTGCAGCCGATGCCGGCGCCCAGCATCAGCAGGCCCATGATCGAGCGGGCGTCCACCGTCACGCCGTCGCGGGTGACGTGGATCTCGCTTTCGAAGCTGGAGGCCAGTTTGACGAACTTGGCCGAGGCGCGGGCGTGCAGGCCGCGCGTATTGCAGATATTCAAGGTCGCGGTGACGGTCATTTTTCGCCTGCGAGCACCCAGGACGCGACGGAGATGTATTTGCGGCCGGCGTCCTGCGCATGGGCCACGCAGGATTCCAGCGTCTCGCGCCCGCGCACGCTGGCCAGTTTGATCAGCATGGGCAGGTTCAGCCCGGCGATGACCTCGGCGCGCGTCTGTTCCATCACCGAAATCGCCAGGTTCGACGGCGTGCCGCCGAACATGTCGGTCAGCAGGATGACCCCTTCGCCGTCGTCCACGGCAGCGGCCGCGTCCACGATGTCGCGACGCCGACGCTCCATGTCGTCGTCGGGGCCGATGCAGATGGCCGCGACGCCGCGCTGCGGGCCGACCACATGCTCCATGGCGGAGAGAAACTCGGACGCCAACCCGCCGTGGGTGACGATCACCAGACCGATCATGAGGACTTCACTCGCATCCCGCCCCGAACCGTCCCAGGCATTCCCCCGCCCGGCAAGGGAGGCCGGACGCCGCCCTCTATGGACCGCAAGGGGCGTGTCATAGACCCGTCTTTCGGGGTTTCAAAGCGTCTCCAACGCCGCTGCGACCACATCGACGGCCGAAGCCGGTCGAGGATCCAGCGCCAGAAGGGGCAGATCGACCCCCGCGAAAGCCCGTGTCTGCGGCTCCGGAAGCCGTTCGACTCCTTCCGCGATACAGGCCACGGCCAGCGCCACGCGACAGACCGGGCGTGTTCTAGCGGCCACGATTCCGAGGCCTCGCACCTCGATCCGACCCGCGATGGAGGCCGGCGCCGACGCATGAACGGCCCCGTCCGAGGCCCAGACCTGGGTGTAGTCGTCGCTGACCAGCCGCCAGCCGCGCGCGATCAGCCGCAGCGCCAGATCGCTCTTGCCCGCGCCCGATGGTCCCAGGATCATCACCCCCTGCCAGGCCCCGCGCCGGCGCACGGCGACGGTGGTGGCGTGGACCGGCTGGCCCGGGGTCACGACCAGCGGCCAACCGCCGGGAAGACGATCTCGAACCGCGCGCCGCCTTCGGCCTTGTTTTCGGCGTGGACGCGACCGCCATGCGCCTCGACGATCTGACGCACGATGGACAGGCCCAGGCCCGAGTTGGAGCCGAACACCGCCCCCTTGGGCCGCGAGGTGTAGAACCGCTCGAACACCGTCTCCAGGTTCTCGGCCGGAATGCCCGGCCCCTGGTCCTCGACCCGGACCCGGATCGGCAGATCGTCCCCGATGTCCTCCAGCGTCACCTGCACCACGCCGCCTGGGGGGCTGAACGAGCGGGCGTTGTCGATCAGGTTGCGGAACACCTGCCCCAGCGGCCCGTCGCGCCCCATGACCCGCAGGGCCTGTTCGGGCGCCGTGAGCACGACCGGAATGTCGCCGGGCTTGGCCGTCGTCTCATAGACGCCGACGATATCGACCAGCAGCCGGTTCAGATCGACCGGCCGCGGCCGATCGCGCGACAGCTCCGCATCCAGCCGCGAGGCGTTGGAGATGTCTGTAATCAGCCGGTCCAGCCGACGCACGTCCTGCTGCAACAACGCCGTCAGCTTCTCGCGGTGCGCATCGGTCTTGACCAGCGGCAGGGTCTCCAGCGCAGACCGGATCGAGGTCAGAGGGTTCTTGATCTCGTGCGACACATCGGCCGCGAACCGCTCGATGGCGTCCATCCGCGTCGACAGGGTGTCGGTCATGGATTCCAGAGACCGCGCCAGATCGCCGATTTCGTCCTTGCGATCCTCGAGGTCCGGCAGGGAGATGGCCCGCGCGCGTTGCAGCTTGACCTGATCCGCCGCCGCCGAAAGCCGCATGATCGGCCGCGCCACGAACAGATGCAGCAGCAGCGATCCCAAGAGATTGACCCCCAGCGCCACCAGGGCGAACGGGAACAGCGCCTGCCGCTGAGCGCCCAGGATTTCGTCCACGTCCCCGGACTCGACGGTCAGCACGCCCAGCACCTGGCGCACATGGCGCACCGGGATGGAGACGGAGACGACGCGGTCGCCGGATTCGTTGCGACGCAGGGTCGATTGGGGCGAGCCGTCCAGCGCCGCCGCCACCTCCGCCGCCAGTTCGCTGTCGGCGCGCGCGACCCGGCGTTCGGACAGCAGATTAGCGTTGGCGGCGTCCTCGGTCGCCGTTCCAGCCGGCTGCGCATCGGGCAGGGGCCGCCCGCCGATGGCCTCCGTCACCTGATAACTGTCGACCAGCAACAGGCCGTTCACATCATACAGCCGCACCCGCTGGCCCGCCGGGATGAACCGGTCGGTCAGCCAGATCGACGCGCGGATGGGGTCCAGTTCAGGCGTCGGTTCGCCCCGTGTCACGCCTTCTTCGCGCAACACATTGGCCAGCAGCTCGGCCTGGACCGTCAGCGATTCCTGACGCGCCTCGATCAGGCCCGGACGCCATTCGTTGATCGCCAGCGCCCCGCCGAACAGGATCAGCAGGCTGAGCAGATTGAGCACCAGGATGAAGCCGCCCAGCCGCGACCCGCCGAAGCGGAACAACGGCCGGCGCTGGGGCTCCTCGTCGGGCTCGCGCCCGCCCGGTTCAGCTCTCGCGGTAGCGGTAGCCGACGCCATACAGGGTCTCGATCGCGTCGAACTCATTGTCCACGGCGCGGAACTTCTTGCGCATCCGCTTCACGTGGCTGTCGATGGTGCGGTCGTCGACATAGACCTGGTCGTCGTAGGCGGCGTCCATCAGGTTGTCGCGGCTCTTCACGAAGCCCGGACGCTGAGCCAGGGCCTGCAGCAGCAGGAACTCGGTCACCGTCAGCTTGACGGGCTTGCCGTCCCAGGTCGACTCGTGGCGCGCCGGGTCCATCGACAGCTTGCCGCGCTTGATCGCCCGGCCCGAGACCTCGGCGGCGGCTTCCGGCTCGGCGCCGTCGGCGCCCGTGCGGCGCAACAGCGCCTTGACCCGCTCGATCAGCAGACGCTGGCTGAAGGGTTTGTGGATATAGTCGTCCGCGCCCAGGTTGAAGCCCAGGATCTCGTCGATCTCCTCGTCCTTGGACGTCAGCATGATAACCGGGATTTGCGAGGTCTGGCGCAGGCGACGCAGCACCTCCATCCCGTCCATGCGCGGCATCTTCACGTCCAGGATCGCCAGATCGGGCGGCGAGGATTCCAGCGCGGCCAGACCCGAGGCCCCGTCGTGATAGGCGGTGATCTTGTGGCCATGGCTTTCCAGCGCCAGCGAAACGGACGCCACGATGTTCTCGTCGTCATCGACCAGAGTGATGTTGGCCAAGGGTGTCTTCTCCTGAACTTTACGTTCCCGCGAGCGAGAACGCACAGCAAGCGTAACCGTTCGATCTCGGTCACATTAGGGCTAGAGCGTTTCGGGCCGAATGAAAATCGCCTGCAACCCGAAAGCGGTTCGGTGACATCCAGATGGTCACGGCGCCGCCTCGTTTCAACGCGCACGCGCCGTCGCTCCGGCGCGCCCAAGAACATTCCGGCGTGAAAACCTCGCCTTAAAGGCTTGGGATGCAGGATCGGCCCATGGCGGGTCCGATCCATTACGAAGTCTATGTCCGCAAGAGCGCCCCGTCGTCGTGGACGCTGCTGATCGCGACCGAAGACCGCAAACACGCCATCGAGACCGCCGAGGAGCAGCTTCGGGATCGTCTCGCCATCGCCTCGCGCGTGACCAAGGAGACGCTGGACCCCGAGACGATGGAGTTCAGCTCCCTGACAATCCTGACGCTGGGCGCGCCGGAGGAGCGAAAGAAGAAGGTCGCCGACAAGGCGGTCCCGCCGGCCTGCAGCAGTCCGGCCGAACTCTATTCGCCCCATGCCCGCGCCCTGATCGGCCGGGTGCTGGAGGACTGGCTGAAACGCGAGGGCGTGACCGCCTTCGAACTCCTGCATCGCCCCGATGTGGCCGAACGGCTGGAGGCGGCCGGGGTCGAGCTTCAGCACGCCATCCAGAAGGTCGCGGTCCCGGAAAGCCAGGCGACGGGCCAGGACGTGCACGGTGTGGTGCGCCACTATCAGAAGCTCACCGAACAGGCGATGGCGCGGCTGCGTAAGGCCGGGCGCGACGGCGTCTTTCCGTCGCTGGAGGACCGCTCCATCGCCGATCTGGCCCATCGGCTGGCTGGCGCACCCGACCGCGCCTTCGTCATGGGCGGCGTCATCGCCGGCGCGCTCAAGAATTTGCGCGGCGCCCGCACGCGCTTGGGCGTCTTGATGGACCTGATGGACGCCGCGCCCGCCGACGGCCCGCCGCGCGCCCTGGTCGTGGTGGCGGTCGAGCAGATCGCCGCCGAAATGCTGGCGGTGCGGACCAATCTGACCGAAGTGCTGGGACCCTCGCTGGACCAGGGCGCCAATCTGGCGGCCATCGTCCGCATGGTCGCGCCGGCCGAGATGGATACGCTTTTACGCATGGACCCGCGTCTGGCGCTGATGATGCCGCAGGTGGAGGGTCCGGCCGCCCGCCTGGGGCTGCATCTGGCGTCCGGCGACTTCCCGCTGCTCGGCGCCTCCCTGGCGCGGCTGGTCACGCTGGAGCTGACCAGCCCGCGTCGGCTGCGTCCCGCCGATCCCGCAGGCGAGATCGACATCCTGCGTCTGCTGGCGATGGCCCTGACCGCCTCGGCCGGCCGTTTGCTGACGCTGGAAGAGGTCCAGACCGCCTTCGTCGAACGCTCCAAGAGCCTGGTCACGGCCGATTTCGTCGGCGCCTACGTCAATCCCTGCGAGACGGTGCTGGCCGAGGCCGAGCATCTGACGCGGCTGTGCGAAAACGTGACGGGCGGCGCCAACAAGCGCGCCGCCGCGCGGTGGCTCAGCGCCTGCATCGGCTCGCTGCGCTTCGAGACCGAGATCCGCCAGTCCGTCCCCGGCGGCCCCAGCGCCTCGCACAAACTCGCGACCCTGGCGCGCCTGCAGCGCTCGGTCCAATCCGCCAAACTGGGCGAGCACGATGAACATCAGATCATCGAGGCCATCGGCGCCGTCGGCGGCAATCTGGAAGCCGACGCCAAACTGGTCGCCCAGATCATCCGCGCCCAGGTGACGGCGCCCCAGAAGCTGACGGCCCTTCTCAAACTGGCGACCGGCGAAGCCGGCCCCCTGGGCCCCGTCGCAGACCGCGCCCGCGTCGAAGCCATCAAATTGCTGCGCTCGCCCGATGTCCGCACCGCCCTGACCGCCGCGCCCGAAGGCGTCACGGCGATCAAGGGACTGATGAAACAGGCCGGTCTGGCGGCCTAGCCGACCTCAGTCGAAGATGTCGAAGATGCTGTCGCGCTTCTTTTTCTTGTAGCGATAGTCGTCGTCGCGATGCCGGTCGTCGCGATATTTGTCGCTCCGGTAGCCTCGATGGTCGCCGCGATACGGCTGTGACGCCCCGCCGCCCCACGGTTGGGACGGGGGCTGGGCATAGGGCTGAGGCTGAGGCTGCGGCGGCGGCGCATAGGCCTGCGGCGCGGGCGCGACCGGGGCTGTTGCGCGACCCTCATCGACGGCGGCGGCCATCAGCTTTTCCAGCTCGCCACGATCCAGCCAGACGCCCCGGCAGTCGGGGCACATGTCGAACTGGACGCCATTGCGCTCGAGCGTCTGCATGGCGGCGTTGTCGTTGGGGCACATCAGAAGAGGCATGTCGGGCTCCGATCGAAAAAGAATGGGCGGTCGATGCGACAGGCCAGGAGGGGAAAGCTTCGCCGCATCGACACGCCCGTGCGGTCCGACATCGCGTCGCACGATCCGGCGCAAGGAAGGGGGACGCCAGACCGCGAGAACGCCAGAGGGGCCCGTTCCGCCCCTTCAAGCTAGGCGCCGTCGCCGCCCGCCGCCATGCGTCGCGGGGCCGCAGGGGGCTTCGGCCGCCCCTGCCATCCTATCGGCGACGACGATCGCGAGATTTTACCACGACTTACGACCGACCAACGACCCTTCGCCTGTCATGGGCGTGGACCGGGTTAGAATGGAGCCCCGGTCTTTGACATCTTCACGCCCCGCCAGAACGCGCGCCGAATTAGACAGATTAGACGAATTAGACGGTGTTTTTTGTCAGCGGACCCGCCGGCCAAAGTGCACGGACTGCACTCGAAAATTCTAGCAGACCTGCCCAGCGGCCCAGCCCGACGACCAGGCCCACTGGAAATTATAGCCGCCCAGCCAGCCGGTCACGTCCACCGCCTCGCCGATGAAATACAGCCCCGGAACCGTCTTGGCCTGCATCGTCTGCTGGTCCAACGCGGCCGTATCGACCCCGCCCAGGGTCACCTCGGCGGTCCTGTAACCTTCGGACCCCACGGGCTTGACCGCCCAGGCGTTGACCGCCTGATCCAGCCGCCGCAGCACCTTGTCCGACAGGTCCGCCAGATTGCCCGACGCCCCTTCGCGCTGGCACAGGCTCTCGGCTAAACGCCGCGGCACGATATGGCCCAGCGCCGTGTGCACGGCCTGTTTGCCGTTCGACGTCTTGGCCGCCTTCAACTCCTCGAACACGTCGCGGCCTGGCGCCATCGAGGCCACCACCGCCTCGCCCTCGCGCCAGTAGGAGCTGATCTGCAGAATGGCCGGACCCGACAGGCCGCGGTGGGTGAACAGCATCGCCTCATCAAAACTGGCCTTGCGCGCCTTGTCCGTCGGAGCCGAAGACACGCGCGCCTCCACCGCCACCCCCGCCAGCGGCGTCAGCGTCTCCAGCAGCCCGGCCTCGAACGTCAGGGGGACCAGCGCCGGCCGGGTCTCGGTGACGCGAATGTCGAACTGGCGCGCGACCTCATAGGCCCAGCCGGTCGCCCCCATCTTGGGGATCGACTTGCCGCCCGTCGCCACGACCAGCGACGCCGCCGTGACCTGCGATCCGTCCGACAGGATCGCCGTGAAGCCCTCGCTGGCTCGTTCGATCCGCGACACCCCGGTCTTCAGGCTCAGGGTCACGCCCGCCGCCGCCATGTCGTCGGTCAGCATACGGACGATTTGCTTGGCGCTGTCGTCGCAGAACAGCTGGCCCAGCGTTTTCTCGTGCCAGGCGATTCCGGCCCTATCGATGCGCTTGACGAAGTCGTGCTGTGTGTAGCGGCGCAGGGCGGAGGTGGCGAACCGGGGGTTCTCGCCCAGGAAGTTCGCCGGTCCGCAGCCCAGATTGGTGAAGTTGCAGCGTCCGCCGCCCGAGATGCGGATCTTCTCGCCGGGCCGGTCGGCATGGTCCACGACCCTGACTCGGCGCCCGCGTCGCCCGGCCTCGATGGCGGCCATCATCCCGGCCGCGCCGGCCCCGACCACCAGGACGTCGACGAGGGCGTCCGAAGACGCCCTCGTCACTGGGAACCTCGCGGTTCCAGCCTCGGGGAGAGCTTAGTAACGGTAGTGATCCGCCTTGAACGGGCCTTCGACGGGCACGTTGATGTAGTCGGCCTGGTCCTTGGTCAGGACGGTCAGCTTGGCGCCCAGCTTGGCCAGGTGCAGCATGGCGACCTTCTCGTCCAGGTGCTTGGGCAGGGTGTAGACCTTGTTCTCGTACTTGTCGGCGTTGGTCCACAGTTCGATCTGGGCCAGCGTCTGGTTGGTGAAGGATGCCGACATCACGAACGAGGGGTGGCCCGTGGCGTTGCCCAGGTTCACCAGGCGGCCTTCCGACAGCAGGATGATCTTCTTGCCGTCCGGGAACTCGACGTGGTGGACCTGCGGCTTGATCTCGTCCCACTTGAAGTTCTTCAGGCCGGCGACCTGAATCTCGCTATCAAAGTGGCCGATGTTGCAGACGATGGCGTTGTTCTTCATCTGCCGCATGTGGTCGACGGTGATGACGTCCTTGTTGCCGGTCGTCGTCACATAGATGTCGGCGCGGCCGGCGGTGTCGTCCAGCGTCTGGACCTCATAGCCTTCCATCGCGGCCTGCAGGGCGCAGATCGGGTCGATCTCGGTCACGATCACGCGGGCGCCGCCCTGGCGCAGCGAGGCGGCCGAGCCCTTGCCCACGTCGCCGTAGCCGCAGACCACAGCGACCTTGCCCGACAGCATGACGTCGGTGCCGCGACGGATCGCGTCGACCAGCGATTCCCGGCAGCCGTACAGGTTGTCGAACTTGGACTTTGTGACGCTGTCGTTGACGTTGATGGCGGGGAAGGGCAGCTCACCCTTTTCGGCCATCTGATACAGGCGGTGCACGCCCGTGGTCGTCTCTTCCGACACGCCGCCGATGGCGTCGCGGATGGCCGAATAGAAGCCGGGCTTCTCAGCCAGATAGCGCTTCATGACCTTGAAGAGGGCCTCTTCCTCTTCGTTCTGGGGATTGGCCAGAACCGAGATGTCCTTCTCGGCCTTGGGGCCCAACACGCACAGCAGGGTCGCGTCGCCACCGTCGTCCAGGATCAGGTTCGGATAGCCGCCGTCGGCCCATTCGAAGATCTTGTGGGCGTAGTCCCAGTATTCTTCCAGCGTCTCGCCCTTGGTGGCGAAGACCGGGGTGCCGTTGGCGGCGATGGCGGCGGCGGCGTGGTCCTGGGTCGAGAAGATGTTGCAAGAGGCCCAGCGCACTTCGGCGCCCAGGGCTTCCAGCGTCTGGATCAGGACCGCCGTCTGGATGGTCATGTGCAGGCTGCCGGCGATGCGGGCGCCCTTCAGCGGCTGGCTGGCGCCGAACTCGTCACGCAGGGACATCAGGCCCGGCATTTCGGTTTCCGCGATCTCGATTTCCTTGTTGCCCCAATCGGCCAGGGTGATGTCGCGAACGATGTAGTCGGTCATGGCTTGGGCTCCCGGCCGAAGGATGGATTTGGCGCCTCATAGCCTGAGCGGCGCTTCGGGGCAATGATCGCATAAAGATATCCTTATACGATCCGCCAAAACCCAAGCTCTGCGTTAACGGCTGCAAAAGCCTTACTGCCTACAGGGGTATCGCCATGACGGGGGCGTCCGGCCAGTTCGTGAGAGTATCAGCCGATGTCCGAAGTCCAGATTCAGCAACGCACGACCTTCGCCAGCCTGTCGCAGCCCACGCCGGCCTATCGCGCCATGCAGAACATTCTGCGAGCCGCAGCGCCCGGGGCCCTGGACGCCTTCTACGACCGCATCCGCGCCACCCCCGAGACGCGGCGCTTCTTCCGCGACGAAGCCCATATCGACCGGGCCAAATCCGCCCAGGTCGGTCATTGGGACGCCATCATCGAGGGTCGGGTCGATGAGGACTACGGCCGCGCCGTCACCGCCATCGGCCGCGCCCACGCCCGGATCGGGCTGGAGCCGCGCTGGTACATCGGCGGCTACGGCGTGCTGCTGGCCGAACTGATCAAGGCGGTGGCGACCCGCCCGCGCAAACCCCTCGCCGGCGCCGCCCACGACCGCACGACCGGCGAGGCCGTCGCCGAACTGAGCCAGCGCGCCCTGTTGGACATGGACCTGGCGATCTCTACCTATCTGGACGCCCTGCAGACCGAGCGGGATCAGGTCGCCGCCGCCAAGGCCAAGGCGGACGCCGAGCAGGCGCAAGTGGTCGCCGCCCTGGGCCAGGCGCTCAATATTCTGGCCGCCGGCGATCTGGCTGTGGAGGTTCAGGCCGATTTCCCGCCTGAGTATGAAACGCTCAAGACCGACTTCAACGCCGCCACAGCCAGCCTGCGCCAGGCCTTCGGCGCCGTTGCGGAAAGCGCCCAGGCGGTTCGCACGGGTTCGGACGAACTGGCGACGGCCTCCAACGACCTGGCCAACCGCACCGAACGCCAGGCGGCCGGGCTTGAGCGCACCGCCGCCACGACCGAGGAGATCGCCGAAGGCGTCGAACAGGCGGCGATGGGGGCCCAGAACACCGCCCAGGCCGTCGTCGCCGTTCGTCGCGACGTCGAACATGGCGAGGCCGTCGTCGACGAGACGACCCAGGCCATGACCGCCATTCGCGACTCATCGGTCGAGATCGCGCGCTTCACCTCCCTGATCGACGAAATCGCCTTCCAGACCAATCTGCTGGCCTTGAACGCCGGCGTGGAGGCGGCCCGTGCGGGCGAGGCCGGTCGCGGCTTCGCCGTCGTGGCGACAGAGGTCCGCGCCCTGGCTCAGCGCTCGGCTGAGGCGTCCGGCGAAATCCGCACACTGATCGCCACCTCGGCCGCCCAGGTGGCGCGCGGCGTCGAACTGGTTGAACGCGCGGGCCAGTCCTTGCACAGCATAGGCCAGCGGGTCGCGGCGGTGGACGATCTGGCCGGCGGCATGGCGGCGGCGTCACGGCATCAGGCCGACCGCTTGTCGGAGGTGCGCCGGGCCCTCGGCCAACTGGACGAAATCACCCAGCAGAACGCCGCCATGACCGAACAGGCCACCGCCGCCAGCCGCCAGCTGGCCAACGAGGCGGAGACCCTCGCCCGCCAGATCGCCAGCTTCCGCTTCAACGAGACGGACGCGCCTTACCAGCCTCAGGCGCGTCACGCGGCCTAGCGACAGCTTTCCTCGAACGGTCGGCGAATGCTAGTCGTGGGATATGGCCGATGATCTGTCCCGCCCCGTTCAAGCCCGCCTCGACGCGGCGCAACCCCGCCACGACTGGACGTTGGAGGAGGTGGAGGCGCTGTTCGCTCGCCCCTTCATGGAACTGGTGTTCGACGCCGCCACCGTCCACCGCCGCTGGTTCGACCCCAACCAGGTTCAGAAGTCGCAACTGCTGTCGATCAAGACCGGCGGCTGCGCCGAGAACTGCGGCTACTGCTCGCAATCAGCCAGCTTCAAGACCGGGCTAAAGGCAGAGAAGCTGATGGAGCCGAGCGCCGTCATCGCCGAAGCCATGGCCGCCAAGGCGGGCGGCGCCAGCCGGTTCTGCATGGGCGCGGCCTGGCGCAAGCTGAAGGATCGCGACACGCCCAAGCTGGCGGCGATGATCTCAGGCGTGAAGGCGCTGGGCTTGGAGACCTGCGCCACCCTGGGCATGCTGACCGCCGATCAGGCGCGCCAACTGAAGGACGCCGGTCTCGACTACTACAACCACAACCTCGACACCGGCCCCGACTACTATGCCCAGGTCGTCACTACCCGCAGCTATCAGGACCGGCTGGAGACGCTTGAGCATGTCCGCGACGCGGGCATGAGCAGCTGCTGCGGCGGTATCGTCGGCATGGGCGAGGCGCGGCGTGATCGCGCCGGCCTGCTGCACGCCCTGGCGACCCTGCCCGTCCATCCCGACAGCCTGCCGGTCAACGCCCTGGTCCCCGTCACCGGCACCCCGCTGGGGGAGCGCGTCCTGAAGACTGGCGAGATCGATCCTATCGAGTTCGTCCGCACCGTCGCGGTCGCCCGACTGGTCTGCCCCAGAGCGATGGTGCGCTTGTCGGCGGGACGCGAGACCATGAGCGTCGAGATGCAGGCCCTGTGCTTCCTCGCCGGGGCCAACTCCATCTTCGTCGGCGGCAAGCTGCTGACCACCCCCAATCCCGAACAGGACGAGGACGCCCGCCTGTTCGCCCTGCTGGACCTGAAGCCCATGCCCGCAGGCGCCCTGGATCAGGCAACGGCGGATTAAGGGATTTCGGCTAGGGCTGCGGCATGGAACGCCGCGCTCTTCTCGGTCTCGCCGTCGTCGCGACGGCCGCCGCCTCGACCTCCGCCCGCGCTTCGAGCGGCGGCGCGGCGGCGTCGGCCAGCACCTATTTCGCCCTGCCGGTCGTCACCGCCTCGATCCTTCAGGCGAACGGTCGTCGGGGCGTGCTGACCATTGAAACCGGCGTCGATGTGCCCGATGCGGCCCTGCGCACGCGCGCCCAGCAGTCTGCGCCGCGCCTGCGCGCCGCCTACAACACCGCCGCCCAGCGCTTCGCCAACGGCCTGCGTCCCGGCGTCGTGCCCGACATCGACCAGCTGTCGGCCCAGCTTCAGGCGGCGACCAACGCCACCCTGGGCCGCCCCGGCGCCCGCCTGCTGCTCGGCACAGTGATGGCCGTCTGAGGCTTCATAAGAACGAATAAGGATCGACGTCGACCGTCAGGCGGACGGACCCCGGCACCTTCACCCGCTGAAGCCAGGCGCGCAGGAAGGCCTGGAGGTTCACGTCGCGGTCGGCCCGCACCAGCAGCCGCTTGCGCCGCCTGCCCCGCACCAAAGCGAGCGGCGCATCGGCGGGGCCATAGACCTCCAGCCGTTCGGCGTTGGGGATGGCCTGGGCCAGGTCGTTCGCCGTCTTCTCGACGGCGGCCGCATTCTCGCTGGACAGGATGATCGCCGCCAGACGGCCATAGGGCGGCAGGGACGCCGCCTCGCGCTCGGCCATCTCGGCCTCGACGAAGGCGTCGCGATCGCCGGCCGCCAGGGCTGTCAACACCGGGTGCTCGGGCGTCCAGGTCTGAAGCAGCGCCCGTCCCGGCCGATCCGCCCGGCCCGCCCGGCCCGTCGCCTGGGCCAAAAGCTGAAAGGTCCGTTCGGCCGCGCGCAGGTCGCCGCCGCGTAGCCCCAGGTCTGCATCCACCACGCCCACCAGCGTCAGGCGCGGGAAGTTGTGGCCCTTGGCCGCAGCCTGCGTCGCCACCAGAATGTCGGTCTCCCCGTCCGTCATCTTCTGGATCAGGGCGCGGGCCGATCGGGCGTCCGGCGCGGTGTCGGAGCTGAAGACCGCAGTGCGCGCCTCGGGGAACAGCTGGCGCACCTCTTCCTCGACCCGCTCGACCCCTGGCCCGACCGAGACCAGCGAGTCCTCGGCCCCGCATGAGGGACACAGTTTGGGACGCGCCATCGAAAAGCCGGTCAGGTGACAGACCAGTCGCCCGGTGTAGCGATGCTCGACCAGCCAGCTGTCGGTGTCCGGCGCCGTCAGCCGATGGCCGCAGGCGCGGCACAGGACCACGGGCGCATAGCCGCGCCGGTTCAGGAACAGCAGCGTCTGCTCGCCGCGCGCCAGGGTCTCGCCGATGGCCAGACGCAGCGGCTGCGACAGCCAGGTCTGCGGGTCGGGCGTGTTCTGCCGCAAATCCAGCAGGGCGATGTCCGGCAGGACCGCCGTCCCGTGCCGCGCGCCCAGCTTCAGCCAGCCGTAGCGCCCGCTCTGCGCGTTCCACAGCGTCTCAAGCGACGGCGTCGCCGAGGCCAGGACGACCGCCGCGTCCTCGATCCGCGCCCGCGCCACGGCCAGGTCGCGGCCGTGATAGACCAGTCCTTCCTCCTGTTTGAACGAGCCGTCGTGCTCCTCGTCCACCACGATCAGGCGCAGGTTCATAAAGGGCAGGAACAGGGCCGAGCGCGCCCCGACCACGATGTTGCAGCGCCCGGCGACGACCGCTTCCCACACCTGGCGGCGGCGCGGCGGGGCGACGCCGGAATGCCATTCGGCCGGGGCGGCGCCGAACCGCGCCGTGATCCGTTCGATCAGGGCCTGGGTCAGGGCGATCTCGGGCAGCAGGATGAGGATTTGCGCGGCCGGATCGGCCCGCAGCACCCGCGCGATGGCCTCCAGATAGGCCTCGGTCTTGCCCGACCCCGTCACCCCATCCAGCAGGAAGGGGCGGAAGCCGCCGCCCGCCACGCCCTCCGCAATCGCCGTCGCCGACGCCGCCTGGTCGCCATTCAGCGCGGCGGGGGCGTGGTCGGGGTCGGGCCGGTCGAACGCCGCCTCGGCCGCGATCTCGATGATCTCCAGCACGCCCTCGTCGATCAGGCCCTTGACCACGCCCGACGACACGCCCGCCGCCCGCGCCAGGTCGGCCGGCGGCATGGCGCGATCGCCCAGGGCCTCCAGCACGCCGGTCCGCGCCGGGGTGGCGCGCGAGGGCGACCGCTCGCCCACCCGTCGCACCCGTCGTTCGGGCCGGGGCCGGGGCGCGCGCAAGCCCTTCAACGCCGTCGCCGCCATCTCGCCCGGCGCCGACAGGGTCCAGCGTCCGGCCCATTCCACGAAATCCATCACGCCCGCAGGTAGCGGCGGATCGTCCAGGCGGCTGTCGATCGCCTTCAGTCGCCGGTTTGAGCCTGTGGTTTCGAACACCTCGGACACCACGCCCCGGATCAGGCGCGGCCCCAGCGGCACGGCGACCTGATCACCCCGCGCCAAATCTCCGTGGGCGAGGCTCAGCGCCTCGGGAACCTCGTAGTCGAAGGCCTCCGGCACCGGCAGGGGAATGAGGACCGAGGCGACTTTCACAGATCCTCCCCCGCACTGCGGGGGAGGGGGACCGCGCGCAGCGTGGTGGAGGGGGCGGACGCCGCATTGACGGCGGCCAGCACGCGTCCAGTCGAAGCGGCGAAAAGCCTATCACGGTTCCGCCCGCTCCACCGCTGCGCGGTCCCCCTCCCCCGCGTCGCGGGGGAGGATCGACGTGGCCCGTCTGCGACGCTAGAACCCCAACCCATGAAACTCTTTCTCGATACCGCCGACGTCGCCGTCATCAAGGACATGGTCCCCACCGGAATGGTGGATGGCGTCACCACCAATCCGTCGCTGATCGCCAAGTCGGGTCGGAACATCGCCGAGGTCATCGCCGAAATCTGCGCCCTGGTCGAGGGGCCGATTTCCGCCGAGGCCGTCTCGCTCGATTTCGAGACCATGGTCAAGGAAGGCGACAAGCTGGCCGCCATCGCCCCGAACGTGGTGGTGAAACTGCCCCTGACCTGGGACGGCCTGCGCGCCTGCCGCGTCTTCACCGACAAGGGCGTCAAGACCAACGTCACCCTGTGCTTCTCGGCCGCCCAGGCCCTGCTGGCCGCCAAGGCCGGCGCCACCTTCGTCTCGCCGTTCGTCGGACGTCTGGAAGACAACGGCGCCGACGGCATCGGCCTGCTGGAAGAAATCCGCGTCCTGTATGACGTGCACGGTTTCGAGACCCAGATCCTGGCCGCGTCCCTGCGCAATGTGGGCCATGTCGCCGCCGCCGCCGTCGCCGGATCGGACGCCGCCACCTTCGGCGCCGACACCTTCAAGGCCCTGGTGAACCACCCGTTAACCGACAAGGGTCTTGATGCCTTCGTGGCGGACTGGGCCAAGACGGGTCAGTCTATTCTGTAGCATCGCGGTTCCCGGAGAGGTCTGTTTGAGCGGATCAATGGACCTTTTCGAAACGTCGGAATCGGACGCAACGCCCCATATCGGCGACGGCTTGCATTGGCCGGACGTGCGCGGCTGGCTGCAGACCCATCCCCAGACCCTGCTGGACGACCGCTCCCTGCTGGAAGAGATCGGTCTGCGGCCGCATGGCCGCAACGTGGTCGAGTTCGGCGCCGCCGCCCTGACGCGACTGGAGGCCGTGGTCGAGCGCGAGACCGGAGCCCGGCGCGAGATCGAACTGGTCGCCCGCGCCAACTTCGCCGCCCAGACCCAGACGCACGTCGCGACCCTGGACCTGATGGAGGCCAAGAACCATTCCGACCTGGCCCGACGACTGGATGCGGCGGCGCAGGGACGGTTTGGGTTGGCCGGCGCCGCCATCGCCCTGGAAAAGCCCGGCGGCGTGCCCTTCGGCTGGCGCGCCCTGGAAGAGGGCGACGTCGACAATCTGCTGGGCGAGCACGGCCTGACCTGGCTGGGCCCGATGATCCAAGGACTGAATTTCTTCGGCGCGGCCGAGGAACAGGTGCGGTCCATCGCTTTGGTCCGCATGGCCCCGCACCTGACGCCGGGCGGACCGCCGCGCCCCTGCATCTGCGCCTTCGGCTCGCCCGAGCCCGAGGGCTTCACCCCCAACATGGGCTGCGAACTGGCCGCCTTCCTTGCGCGGGTGACGGAGCGGATGGCCGAACGATGGCCGGTTCTCAACTGACCGCCTCCGACGCTTTGCGCGCCTGGCTCGATCACCTGGCGCACGAGCGTCGGCTGTCGCCGCGCACGCTGGAGGCCTATGGCCACATCGGGCGGCTCTATGTCGCCTTCCTCGAACGCCATCGCGGCGAGACCCTGTCGCTGAAAGACATGGGGACGATCACCGCCGCCGAGGTCCGCGCCCATATGGCCGAGCGGCGCTCAGGCGATCACCCGCTGGCGGCCCGGTCGCTGAGCCAGAGCCTGTCGGCCATTCGCGGTTTTCACGCCTTCCTCGACCGGCGGTTGGACACGCCCGCCCCGCAGTTGGCCCTGGTGCGCGGTCCCAAGGTCAAGCCGTCCCTGCCCCGGCCGGTGACCGAGGATCAGGCGCGCGGGCTATTGGCCGAACCGGACGCCGATCCCGACGCCGAACCGTGGGAGGCCGCGCGCGACCGGGCCGTGCTGACCCTGCTCTACGGCTGCGGCCTGCGGATATCCGAGGCCATGTCCCTGACCCGCGCCGATGCGCCACTGGGCGAGACCTTGCGCATCGTCGGCAAGGGGTCGAAGACGCGGATCGCGCCGATCCTGCCCGCCGTGCGCGATGCGGTGGACGCCTATCTGGCCCTGCTGCCCTTCCCGCTCCAGCCCGCCGACGCCCTGTTCCGCGCGCGACGCGGCGGCCTTTTAAGCCCCCGTCACGTCCAGGCCTCGGTCCAGAGGTTGCGCGGCCGGCTGGGCCTGCCCGAACGCACCACGCCCCACGCCCTGCGCCACAGTTTCGCGACCCACCTGCTGGGCGCCGGGGCCGACCTGCGGTCCATCCAGGAACTGCTGGGCCACGCCAGCCTGTCGACGACCCAGAAATACACCGGCGTCGATGCCGATCGCCTCCTGAACGCCTATGCGGCTGCCCATCCCCGCGCCTAGCGACGCGGCGCGGGCGGAGCGGGTGGCACGCCGACGTCGGGCTGGGCCGGCATCAGGTTTCGACCCAGCGCCCGTTGATCCGGCACGGCGTAGCTGATCGGCAGGGGGCAGTTGTTCGGATCGCGCCGGTCCAGCAGCAGATAGCGCCGGACCTGTCCGTCATCGAGCGATCGATCCAGCGTCATGGCGCCGACGCCGCTTTGCCGAGCCTGCATCAGCGGATCGCCGCAACGCTGTGTGTCCGCCCTTGGTGCGGAAACAACAACAAGATCACGGCTGGCGATCGCGCTGGAAGACGCCGCCGCAGGGTCGGACAAGGCCAGCATCAGCAAGGTCAGCATCGCATCCTCCTGTTTCGGCTGGGACAATACGCCGACAACCCCCGATTGGCCAGACGGCGCCGAACGCCGGGCGAGTAGGCGCAGCCGCGCTGAGACACGACGGACAAGAATATGTCTCCGGCTCTTCGCCAAAAGCGCGTAGCCTGCGCTGCCCTGGCGAAGGCCCGAGGAGGATAGGCGGGTGCGGCCAGCGGTTGGCGAAGGATCGAGCGTAAGAACGTCGCGGCGTGAGGCGCTGGGTATATTGGCGGCTGCGCCGTTTGTGTCCGCTCAAGCCGCCGCCCCGGCAGATCCGCCCGACCAGGTCCGGCTCTTGCAAAACCTGTTGACGCGAATGGGCGTCGGCGTGCGTCTGAACGGAAGCGTCCAGCAGGTCTTCGTCATCGACACCGGCGCCGAGCGCAGCGCGGTCTCGGCTGAGTTGGCCCAGGCCTTGGCCCTGCCGCCCGGCCGCCCCGTCGTGGTGCATGGGATCACGGCGGCCGAGGTCACGCCGACGGTCGAACTGGCGCAGATCGAGATCGGGCGGCGACGTTTCACCGATCTGACCCTGCCGGTCTTTCCTCGCGACGCCCTGGGCGCCGACGGCTTGCTGGGACTGGACCTGCTGTCGCGCTTTCGCCTGACGCTGGACGTCAACGCCCGCCAGGTCGCCCTGTCGCCGTCAGGCTCGACCAGCATCGCGTTGACGACCAGCCCAGACGCCACCCGGCCCCAGCAACAGGACGTGCTGGTCGCCGGTCGTCGCGGTCGCTTCGGTCAGCTGATCCTGACCCGGATCGAGGTCGCCGGCGTGGAGGTCGCGGCCTTCATCGACAGCGGCGCGCAATATTCGATCGGCAATCTGGCGCTGATGCGGGCGGCGGGGATCGATCAGGCCGCCGCCCCGTCCGAGCCCGTGCGTATGGTCGGCATCGTCGGCGGCGCGGTGACGGCCCGCACCGGCACGACGCCCGCCCTGCACATCGCGGGACGATCTCTGGGGCCGACCCCGCTGCTGTTCGCCGACCTGCATGTGTTTCAGGTCATGGACCTGATCGACAAGCCGGCCCTGCTGCTGGGCGCCGATATCCTGAGCCGGTTCAGCCGCATCACCCTGGATTACGGCCGCAGCCGCGTGGCCTTCGGCGGCGTGCTGCGCCGTCGTGCGCCCGGCTGATCAGATCGCCTTGATCGCCCCGCCGTCCAGTCGGATCAGCGAGCCGGTGACATAGGCCGCCAGCGGACTGGCCAGGAAGGCGGCGGTGGCGCCGAACTCCTCGGTCGTGCCGATGCGGCCGACGGGGATGGATTTGACGGATTCGGCCCGCGCCTCTTGCGGCGTCGTGCCGGTGCGCTCGGCGGTCGCCTGGTCCAGCCTTTCGATCCGCGGCGTATCGATCCGCCCCGGCAGCAGGGTGTTGACCGTCACCCCGTCTGGTCCGACCTCATTGGCCAGTGTCTTGGCCCAGGCCGCGACCGAGGCCCGCAGGGTGTTGGACACGCCCAGCGCCGCCGACGGCTCGACCACCGTGATCGAGGCGACGTTCAGGATGCGCCCCCAGCCGGCCGCCCGCATGGCCGGCAGCACCCGGTCCGTCAGGCGGAAGATCGACAGCACCATCGACTCGAAATGATCGCGCCACACCGCCGGCTCAAGCCCGGACACGCCCGACGGCGGCGGCCCCCCGGTGTTGTTCAACAGGATTTCGATGTGCCCGCCCAGCAGATCCTCGGCCCGGTCCGTCGCCTTCAACAGCGCCTCATGATCCGCCAGATCCGCCGTCACTACGACCGCCTTGCCCGGCCCGGATGCGTTCAGTGTGTCCGCCACGGCCTGAAGCCTGCCTTCATCGCGCGACAGCAGGGCGACGTGCGCGCCCTCCGCGACCAGGGCCGTCGCCACGGCGCGGCCAAGGCCGGATGAGCCGCCGCAGATCAGGGCGCGCTTGCCGTTCAGTTTCAGGTCCATGGTCTTCTCCGATCCTGTGTGGCCCCGATATCGGATGCGTGGGTCCCCAGCGCAACGCGGCGTTAACCGAGACGGCGCACCTTCTTTGTCGAGCGGCCGCCGAGACCGCCAGGACAGGCCGGGGAGGGCTCGCCCATGTCGACCAAGATGACGTCCAGCACCCGCCGCCACAGCGACCATTTCGAGCCGCAGGACACCGATCCGCACGAACAGCGTCGCCTGCGCGGGCAGCTGGAGCAGATCGACTACGCCGCCTACGTCGCCAACAAGGAGGTGATCGGGCACGCCCTGGCCGGCGTGGACGCCGGCTCGCTGCAAAAGCTGGCGGTCATGACCGCCACGGCCCGCGCCAAATGGGTGGCGGAATCGCTGCGCCTCGCTCATTCCGGCTCGGCCGTCACGCCGGACCAAGTCGCCCGCCTGACCGCCGCCCGCATGGCCTACGACGAACTGGCCGAAGCCTACGAGGCTCTGCGCCGCATCATCGAACGAGGCTACGTCGCGCTGCGGTGATCTGACGAGACCGAGTGTCCGGAACCGGGCGCCCTCATCATCGTTCTGCGGCCATGAAAATCGCTCGCATCGCTTCCATCGCCCTGATCGCCGGCGCCGCCCTGGCGCTGGGCGCCTGCGCCACCCTGCAACGCGGTCCCGTCGGCAACGCCGCTGTGCCCCAACCCGAAAAGCCGGTCGACCTGAACCGCTACGCCGGTCTGTGGTATGAGATCGGGCGCTACGAGAACGGGTTCGAGCGCGGCTGCGAAGGCGTGACCGCCCAATATACGGTGCGCGACGACGGCCTGGTCGGGGTGCTGAACACCTGCCGACAGGGTGCAGTCGACGGCCCGGAAAAGACCTCCGAGGGCAAGGCGAAGATCGTCGAGGGCAGCGACAACGCCAAGCTGAAGGTGTCCTTCTTCGGCCCCTTCTACGTCGGCGACTATTGGGTGCTGGACCACGCCGACGACTATTCCTGGTCCATCGTCGGCGAGCCGTCGGGCCGCTACCTCTGGCTGCTCAGCCGCACCGCGCAACCCTCGGCCCAGACCCGCGAAACCATCCTGAACCGCACCCGCGCCCTGGGCTATGATCTGACTTTGGTCCGGCCGACCCAGCACTGATCGCCCGGCTCACGCCGCCCCGAAGCCAACCCGCTCCCAAGGACTATACCATGCGTATTGCAGCGCTTGCCGCCCTGTCCGCCTTCTGATCTCCGCAGGATCGGCATCGGCCGAGACCATTTCGACCCACGTCCTGGATTTGGCGCGCGGCGTCGGCGGCCGCGATGTGCCCGTCACCCTGGCGATCAACGACGGCGACGGCGGCTGGCGACAACTGGCGACCGCGCGCACCGACGAGAACGGTCGCGCCCGCTCGTTCGGCGATCAGGTCACAACCCAGGTCGCCACCTACAAGCTGACGTTCGACATGTCGCAATACGGCGACAAGGACGCCCAGCCCTTCTTCCCCGAGATCGACGTGGTGTTCCAGGTCCGCGACCCGAGCATCCACTACCACGTCCCCGTCGTCGTCAGCCCCTACGGCTACAGCACCTACCGCGGCAACTGAGCCGGGGGCCGGCCGATAGGCTTGCATCTCGGGTCTGCTCAGGAACGCCTGGTGGAGCCGAGGGGACGGCCGTGTGGTCGCTTTCGTCGGTCATGGTGGCAGTGCGCGACTCGGTTGGTTAGGAGATCGCCAAGGCTCTGATTGGACGGGGGGAAGGTCAACGTGTGGAAGCTGGATCACATCGTCCCGGCGTCCGATGTTGACGTCGAAGAGCAGCGTCTCGCCGAGGTGCTTGCGAAGGCGGGCTACGATGTCGGGAAGCTGTCGCTGAACGCACTGGCCCAGCAGGTGCTGGCCGAGCGGGCGAAGGCGGTAGTGATGTCTATCGGCATCGAGCCGTCGAACTGGCCGCACTACCCGCTCGGCAATGGCGGCGTCGAGGTGCGCTTCCAGTTCAGCCGCGAGGAAGATCAGGTGAACGCGAGGCTGGCTTTGGCTTAGGCCGGGACGCTCTCCATCGAGCGCTTGATGGCGGTCACCGTCATGGGCGAGGCACGATGGAGCCGGGCGGTGGCGCGGATGCCCTGACCGTCCGCCAACGATTTCCTGATCGCTTCCACACGGTCGTCAGGCATAGGCTTCCGCCCGGACTTCTTGGTCGTGCGACGCAGACCGGCGAGGATGCGCTCTCGGATCATGGCGCGCTCGAACTCGGCGAAGACGCCCAGCATCTGGAACATCATCCGGCCTGAGGGCGTCGAGGTGTCGAGGCCCTGCTGGTGCAGGTAGAGGTCCACATTCTTGGACTGGATGTCGTTCAGGAAAGCCACGAGGTCGGGGAGGCTCCGGCCGAGGCGGTCCACGCTCCACGCCATGATCTGCTCGAAGTCCTTGCGCGCCACGCCCTTGAGCAGCGCGTCGTAGCCGGGGCGCCGATCACGTCCCTTGACGCCAGAGATGCCTTCGTCGGTGAAGGTCGCGGTGACGGTCCAGCCCTGACGCTCGGCGACGGCCAGCAGATCGCGAAGCTGGTTCTCGACGGTCTGGTTCTTATCGGCCGTGCTCACACGGGCGTAGATCGCGACGCGCTTGGTCAGGGGTGTTCTCCGATTGCAGTTGGGAGAACGTAAGGGTCTCATGGATCGGCAGAGCGTCAATCAGATCGGGCGAACGACCGCTCTTCCCTCGGCGCGATGAAGAGCCGGTCGCAGTCGTCACCGCTGGTCAATGGGATGACCTCAAACTCTTCCCCTGCCGCCTCCACGGCTTCAGCGGCCAGTTCGTTGAACTCCTGCTCGAAGCCGGATCGGCGGAACAGCACCACGCCGTCCTTGGCGTCGAGCACTCCATACGCCGGGGAGCCTTCGAGAAGGGTGTTGAGCCGATCCATGTTCTTGGAAGGCGTGAGGCGTCGGATGGTTCAGAACGGCTCAGTTGGGAAGTGAGGCGACGATCCCGGCAGGCCGTCGTGCGGGCGCCGTCAGGCGCGGTCGCTCCGCTTCCAGTGCGGCAATGGCGTCGTATTGAAAGGCGAGTCGTAGATAGTGCTGACGATGCTCGACGACGAAGGTCTTGCTGGCCTGCTCTCGGGCCAGCGCAGCCCGCAGTCGATTATAGCTGGTCGGAAGACGCATGCGATCTGAACGCCGATCACAGGGCCGCGCTCCCCAACCGTTGTTTTCGAGGTGACTCCGCTCAGCGAGCATCAACCGCGTCCAGCGGCATGACGAACATTTGGCTGTAGCCTTGGTGACCATCGCTCGTGGTGAAGACCACGAACTCCTCGCCCGCCTGTTCCGCCGCCTCGCGCACGATGTCGCTGAACTCGTCGATGTGGTCGGGCTTGCCGATCAGCGTGAACCCGTCCCGCTCGACCTTTACGTCGTAGGCGGGGGCGCCGTGCTTCAGTTTTTCCAGAAGCCGTCCCATGGCTGAAGCAGAACACGGCTCTGCCAACGGCACAAGCTGAGCCGGAAAACAGATGGAAGCGGGCACAAAATATCGACTACGCCAGCACTGCGTTTGCGGGCCGTGAAACACAGCGATTTCCACCCCTGTTTTCGAGAACGGTCGTAGTGGGATTTTCGAGCGATCTTCCAGCCGATGTCATCGCGATCTGGCTGAAGCCTCTGTCAGGATCGCAGCCGACCTCGCTCCGACTATGCCGCCAACTTCCAACCCGATCTGGCGGCGGCACCCTTGGGCACAGGGGAGAGAGGAGTTTCCCCCTTTATCGGCTCTCCTAATAAGACCTCTATTAGCAAGTCCGTTAACGGGGGAAAGTTCGGCTGGAAGACAAACTGGTCGCTCCGCTCCTTCCAGCCCCCCCTCTGCCTACGTCGAAAGATATGGCCGCCGCCAGTTCTCGAAGGTTATAAGTAAGGGAAGGTGGCGGACACCGTTGGAGGTCATGTTCCAACGAGGATCAGCAGGTCGATCACGTCTTCACACTTACGGATATCGTGATCTCATTAGTGGTGCTCGGCTTGTACTTGGGCATCCCCGTGTAGTCGAAGTTTCGCCAGCGCGTTTCGGCCTCCAGAACCTCGCCCCATGCCCGTTCGAACATTGTTGTCAGGACAAAGAAGGATGGATGGGTTGATGAGACGGATAGACCTCGCGAAGCCGTCAGCGCGAGAAGGTGGGTCTCTACGGCATTGGTCTGATCGTCGAGACTCTCGAAGATTGCCTTTCGCTGGGCGGCGGCATCTTCTGAAACAGCGATGGCGGCAAACGCCTCGACGCGGCCGCCTTTCTGCGCCGCCCCGAACAATCGGCACTCTTCCTCATAGGTCAGTCTTCCCGCCATCGGATTAGGGTCGTGGAGGATGGCTTGGGCACGTCGATAAAGTTCACTTGCCCGCCAATCTTCGATCATCGAGACCACGGTGTGAACAGGGAGCCGTTCCGAATCGTCTTGGAGCTTGGTCCAATCCTGCTGACCGGTTTTCCGTTCGCGATCATAACTCTTTTTGATCTTTGAACGGCGATGGTCCCTAAAAGCACTGACTTCCGATAATGGATACCAAGCTGTTCCGCCTGTAGGACTGGTTGTTGAGCGGTAGTAGGCTGGACCTCCACCCACGCCCTTCTCATCGGCCTTGGCCAAGTTAGCGAGATAGCCCGAACTGACGCCGATCTCCTCGGCTGCTTCATCTCTGGTGAGAAGATGCTCGTCAGGAATGCCCAGCAGCGCAGCGAGAGCGGATTTCGATATCGAACGATGGGGAGAAGAGGCGTCGGACATGCGTCAACGCTCGCACTCTGAAGCTTTCTATCCGGTTTCGAAATTAATCAATGTGAAGGATCGGAGGCCAATGTGAAAACTTGGAAGCCGATATGAAAAGGGGTCTGATTAACCTCATCTATCATCGCTCGGATTCGGCCCAAATCCGTGACCTATGGCCTCATCACCAACCGATGAGGACGTCGAAAACATATGGTCATCCGCCGCCAGAAGGCTGCTCAAGCTCAGAAGGCCCACGCCGCTAACGACAACCTGCCGACCACCACGCCGCCGCCGCCCGCCGCGCCGACCGCGCGACTGGTGAAGGGTGAGTGCATCGTTTCCATGGACGCCATGGTCGCTGGATTGGTTGATCTGATCGTGACGTCGCCGCCCTACCTGAACATCGGCATGCCTTACGGTGACAGCTTCGCGAGCATCGAGGACTACATTGAGTTCTCTCGCCAATGGATCACGGCGGCGGCTCGTGTTCTCAAGCCGGGCGGTGCGATGTGGATCAACGTCGGCATGCATAAGGCTGGGCCGAACAGCCGCGTGCCCCTGACGTATTATCTGTTCCCGCTGATTGCGGGCACCGGCCTGACCTTCGTTCAGGAGATCGTCTGGGATCGCCGCGCCCAACAGAACACCACCCAACGCTTTTCCACGCGTTCCGAGCGCTGGCTCTATCTGGTGAAGCCCGGCGTGGTAAAGGGCGGGCGCGGTCGTCCGAAGAGCATTACTCCGACCTTCAATCTCGACGATGTGCGCCGTCCTTCGACTTCGGCCGACAAGCGCAACAACCCTGCGGGAGCCAATCCCGCCGACATCTGGGCTTTTACGCAGGTTCACGGCACGGCGAAGGAGCGCACCGAACATCCGTGCCCGTTTCCGAAAGCCATGATCGAGCGCATCGTGCTGGCTTGCTCGAACCCCGGAGACGTTGTTCTCGATCCGTTTGGCGGCTCTGGGACGACCGGTGTGGCGGCTATCGAACAGAGTCGTTCTGCGGTCCTCATCGAGCGTGAGCCGACCTACTGGCCGATCATTGAAAAGCGTTTGGGACTGGTTGATCGTCATGTCGTCGGCAAGGCCGAGACCGGCGTCGAACTTTTCGCTGACTTCCACAAGGGGGACGCCATCGAGAAGATGAAGCTGATCCCGTCGAAGTCGGTGAACCTGATCCTCGTCGATCCGCCTTATGGCACGACGAACTGCGAGTGGGACCAAACGCTCCCGGTGGCCGAGATGTGGAGCGAATACCAACGCATCCTCGCACCCAACGGCATGATCGTGATCCACGCCGCGCAGCCGTTCTCCATTGACCTGATCCTGTCGAACCGCACTTGGTTCAGACAGCAACTGATCTGGAAGAAGAACCGCCCGGTCGGGTTCCTTCACTCCAATCGGCGTCATCTGGTGAGCCATGAGGAGGTGCTGGTGTTCGCGCGCCCTCGTGGAAAGATGACCTACAATCCGCAGGGTGTGGCGCCGAAGGCCGCCAAGGTCACTCGTCGCGGGAAGGTGGGAACCGTCTATCGGGACACCTACACCAAGGACGTATGGACGAACGACACCGGGAACTATCCGCAATCGGTGCTGGAGTTCGATTGCGAGCGTGACCACGGACATCCCACCCAGAAGCCTCAAGCTCTTTCGGAATATCTGATCCGCACCTATACCAACCCCGGAGACGTCGTGCTCGACCACTGTTACGGCAGCGGGACGACCGGCGCCGCCGCGATGGCTACGGGCCGCAGCTTCATCGGCGTCGAGCGTGATGACGAGTGGTTCGCAAAGGGGCGCGCGCGCGTGCTGGCGGCGGCTGAAACGGATGAACTCCCGTCGCCGACGACGCCTATCGCCGCGAACGACGCCCCTGTTTGGCGCATGCCTGACATTGAACAGGCTGTCGCGCACTCTACGGAGGACGCCAACGCCACGATCATCCATGGCGACGTCCTGACCGAGATGAGGAAGATGGCGGAAGGCTCTGTGGACATCATCGTCGCCAGCCCGCCCTACAACCTCGGAGAATCGAGCGGCGGCGGCTTCAAGGGCAGCGACAAGACCGGCAAGTGGTCGTCGGCTAAGCTCCGTGACGGCTACGACGGTCACAGCGACGCGATGCCTTACGGGGATTACGTGGAGTGGCAGAAGGAGTTTCTGCGCGAATGCTGGCGACTAATCCCCGAGGACGGGGCCATTTTCTACCAGCACAAGAACCGGGTTCAAAAAGGCGTTTTGCGGACGCCCCACGATCTCAATCCCGGTTTGCCGCTGCGCCAGATCATCATCTGGGATCGCGGCTCGGGCATGAATTTCAACCGTGCCTTTGCCACGCCGTCGCACGAGGTAATCTATGTGTTCGCCAAGCCGAAGTTCCGCTTCCGCAAGGCTCACGGGCTGAAGGACGTTATCAAAGTTCTGCCTGATCGCGGCAATCCGCATCCGGCGCCGTTCCCTGTCGAACTCCCTCGCAAAATCATTGCGGCTACGACTGCCAAAACAGTGCTCGACCCCTTCTGCGGCTCTGGATCGACCGGCGTTGCCGCCCTGCTGGAAGGACGTCGTTTCCTCGGCATTGACCAATCGGCCGCTTACTGCCGCATGGCCGAAGATCGCCTTGGAGCGATGCGCTTGGAAGATCGCGAGAACATCGGATCGGTTGATGTCGCCAATGACAATGCAACCCGTATCGATGGCGGACCTATGGTCAAGCCTGTTCGCTCGGCGGCTTCCAACGGCGACACAGGCGGCGTCGAGGCCATTCGATACGGAACCGTCTGTTCTGGCATCGAAGGCGTCAGTCTGGCGTGGGAGCCACTTGGTGGCTTCGAACCCGCCTTCTTTTCGGAGATCGAGCGCTTTCCGAGCGCGGTGCTGAAGCATCATTGGCCTGACGTGCCAAACCTCGGGGACATGCTCGACATCGATGGGGCTGACTGGCGCGGCAAGCTGGACGTGCTGTGGGGTTCAACCCCGTGCCAAACCTTCAGCCGCACTGGAAAGCGCAACGGAATGGCCGATGCGCGTGGCGGCCTCACCCGCAAGTTTGTGGACCTAGCCGACGAGATCGACCCAGAATTCATCATCCTCGAAAACGTGAAAGGACTCCTCAGTGACAAACACAATGCCTTCGGCTGCTACCTCTCCTTTCCGATATTTATCCAACCCTCGGAGGTGGAATGACCGCAGGCTCGAACATCAGTTCAGCGACCGTCGAAGTGGCGGGGCGGAACTGGCTTACGGCTCAACTCCTGATGCGCGGTTTCGAAGTGGCCACCCCCGTCGTGGACCGAGGCGTCGATCTCATTGTCTTCAAGGAAGTCGGTGAGCAAGGTATCCGGGCGCTCCCTCTTCAGTTGAAGTGCTCCTCGGGTGAAAGCTTCAGTCTGGACCGGAAATACGAAGGGCGAGGCATTCCGTTGGCCTACGTCTGGAATGTCCTTCGCGCGTCCATGGCGGACGACCTCGGCGAACGAGCGCGGGAAAAGGTCGTTGCTGTCTTCGATAACACCGACCTTTTCTTCCCGCGCAGCCAACGCAGCGAAGATTGCCTGACGACGCATGGGGGCTGCCGTCAGAGTTCGGGCGATGAGGCCCGGAACTTCGTCGTCCAACTTCACGAGCGCAGCCGTGGCCCACCCCAGCAGACCGCCCTCACGCATCCAAACGCTCCCAAGGGAAGCGGCCTTGGCCTTGAGCGTTCGGTGCAGTCTGGAAGGCGACCCAGCGCCATTTCCGCGTCTCAGCAGGGCTGGTCGCATGGTCGAAGAGGATGCGCGGCGGCTCGTTCGTGAGATCGTTGAGGACTGCCTTCACAGCAATGACTTCCGGCATCACGACCGGCACAGTGATGTCACCGCCAGCTTCCATCGGCGGCTCTACGAACAGCCATTCGGTCGTCGAGAGCCACTGATGACGACCAGCCGTCTCGTTGAGGAAGGCTTCGAGTTCAAGACCATCTAGTTCTCCTGCCTCGTCAACGACGGCTCGGACAGCAAGACATCGCAGCGGGCCTTCGAGCGGCGCCATCAAACCTCCTTTATGGTGGAGGTTTCAGGGTCTCACGGAAGTCAGTTCCGTCAACCAAATCGCTTAGGGGTAGACGGCAAATCGGCACCGCCTATTAAAAGCTTGGTGAGGAACCTCCCCTACTGGTTGCGCCTGCAGAGACTCGGGGAAAGTAATGAAACGGCGCTTTGGTGCGAAAATAGTTGTCGCTTTGGCGGCTCTGATGGCCGTTAGCGGCTGCGCGTCTCAGGCGACAAGAGTCGCCTTGCAGCGCCCCAATCTTCCGACTGGTCAAGCTTTCCGCATTCCCGACCATCATGCGCTAAAGGGTGCAGTCGTGGTCGATTACATTTCGGGTATGTCGCAGTATTCGTTCTGGTTCGCTGAGGCCAACCAGAACCAGTTTCGTCCAATGTTGGAAACGGCTTTAGACCGGTCGGGCATGCTGGCGAAAACGCCGGGGGCAGCGCGCTACGCTTTGCAGATCGAATTCATCGATCTTCGCGGATCGTTTTTTGGGTCGGACTTCGACAGCCGCAGCCGCGCGATTTATCGTATAGTCGAGCGGCGGTCTGGCAGAGTGGTGTCCGAGCAGACCATCGATGCAGGATTTATGCTGCGCTACGTTGGCTTGGTTGAAGAAGACGCAGCGGCTGCATATTGGCTGACGATGAACGTAGCGGCTGCTGGACTGGCCCATTATGCGGGAGCGTCGGATCAGAGGACTGCATGGCGCCAAGCCTATCAAGCAACCTTATGGTCCACCCTCTTCGTGCCGCTGGATTTTATCAACCCCTTCAACTACATCGCCGGAAACGACTTTTTTGGTCAGCAAAAAGTCCCCCGTCCACGCGTCTTGAATGGTGACCTGTCTACTGAAGGATACGGCGCGCGCAATGGCCGGGTTCGTGGCATCCAAGCTGACAAGCAGATGATGCGCCAGTCCATTGCAAAGTTCGTGATGGGTCTTGCGGTCGAACAGAACATTCCCATGACGGTCATCCTGCCATGCGCCTTCAATGCTGAGATCGAACGGATCAAAGTCGATCTCACCTATCGCGGCATCCCTTACGCTGGCGAGACCTGCAAAATGGAAAGAGTTCAGATCATCTATTGATCGCAGGCTGCTATTCGAAATTCGGGCGGCTCTCTGAAAATAGGTCGGGACAACGATTTACGCTTCCTTGGCTTACCCACAGCCCGAAGGCCGACCTCACTTCCCTCCCACCCAATTGTTCTCCATACGTTCTTGCCATGGGCGAGAGGGCATACAGAGGCGATGAGACGACGGGCTTCCAAAGCCCAGCGCAAGATCACATCGAAGCGGTCCCTGATCTCACCGAACTTTTGGAGCTACGTCGGCCGCAACGATACGCGGTCAGGGTGAAGGGCAACGGCTTGCGCGCCCGTGGCATCCACAGCGGCGACATCCTCGTGGTGAACTCCGACGCGGAGCCACAGTCGGGCAAGGTCTGCGTCGCCTTCGTGCATGGCGATGTCTTGCTGGCCGTCCTGATCGAGAAGGATGGCGAATGGTGGCTTGAGCCAGCCAGTCAGCCCGCACAGCCGATGGGCGAAGACACCGAAGTCTGGGCGATGATCGCCGCGCTGGTCAGGACCGATGTTTGATGTTCGGCCTGATCGACGGCAACAACTTCTACGTCTCGTGCGAACGCGCCTTTGATCCCAGCTTAACCGGTAAGCCGGTGATCGTGCTGTCGAACAACGACGGCTGCGCCATCGCCAGATCGGCCGAGGCGAAGGCCCTTGGGATTAAGATGGGTGAGGTCTGGCACCTGTCGAAAAGGAAGCCGGAGTATCGCGACGTCATCGCCAAATCGTCGAACTACGCGCTCTACGGCGACATGAGCCGCCGGGTTTACGAGTTGCTGTCCGAAAACTTCCAGAGGGTCGAACCCTATTCCATTGATGAGATGTTCTTGGACCTGACGGCATTCGCGAGGGTGGACTACTGCCGCCGGGTCCGTGACCGGGTGCGGCGGATCACCAAGATTCCGACCTGCATCGGAATCGGCCCGACGAAGACGCTGGCAAAGCTGGCGAACAAACACGCGAAGTCGGCGACGGGCGTGACGGATTTTAGCGACCTCGACGCGCGTCGCGAAGCATTTGCGACGATGCCTATCGACGAGATTTGGGGTGTCGGCGGCGCCAGCCAACTGAAGCTTAACAACCTTGGCATCCACACGGTCGAGCAGTTCGCAGCGCTCCCAAGCGCAAGCGTTCGGAAACTCATGACCGTCACCGGCCAGCGGACCCATGCTGAACTGAACGGAATATCGTGTATGCCCCTGACCTTGGCACCCAGCCAGCGCCAGACGGTCTCGGTGACACGGATGTTCGGGCGGCCGGTCGATACGTGGGAGGATATGCGGGAGGCACTGGCGGCCCACGCTTCACGCGCTGCGGAGAAGTGTCGAAAGCATGGGCTGGCCGCGACGGCGATGCAGGTGTTTTTTCACACCAACCTTCACGCCAAGGAGCCGTTCTTCAACGCTCAGCGCTCTTTTGACATCGAGGCCACGAACGACAGCTTCGCGCTAATTCGTCAGGCAGTGGCGGCGGGCCGGTCGATGTGGAAACCGGGGCTGACCTACGCGAAGTGCGGCGTGATCCTACTGGACCTTCATGCCGTAGCGGATGCCCCGCGTGACCTTCTGCCGACTGTCGATCCGATCAAGTCCGAGAAGCTGATGACCGCGCTTGATGCGGTGAATGCGAGGTTTGGTCGGGGAACGCTGCGACCGGGCGGGATACGTCCGATGACGCCTTGGTCAACGCGCGCTAACAATCGGTCGCCCAGATACACGACGCGGATCAGCGACCTGATGGAGGTTCAGGCTTGAACTCCCACCAAGTTAATCGACAGCAAACTGAACGGTTAGGAATCTTCATAAATAAAAGGTGGATTCGAATCGAAAGCTACGGCCACGCCAATCAAGGATCAAAGCGCCTTGCTATCGGCATACGTGTTCAATTTCGAAATGGGTCGTTTGACTGTCGCCGATCCCGGTCCGCCATGATCGACTGAACGCAACCGACCAATCCGCCCATTGCGGCCGCTGATCCAGTCATGGGAAAATCGCCGATAAGGTGGTTAGGGCTACGCACGGACAAAGACCTAGCTGCAGCAAACGCAAGAACCGTTTCTTCCATCTGGTCGTCCAAGAAGCCGCTGGAAATGCCCGGTGTTCCGTTGAATCTGGACTGTTTCAATACGAGAAACGGTGCGCTCAAGCTGTGTTCCGTGCCGACGAAAGTCAGCGTGATGGGCATCCGTTGGTCCCCGCGCGGGCCGCTATCAAAGCTATTGAGGGAGGCCCAGTCGGGATTTTCAAAGCTAACGCGGAAGCTAGCGCTGCTCGTAGATAGTGTTAGCTCTAGCTTGGTTCCATTTGGAAAGGTTGTGTTGGCGATGCATTGGGGCGCGCCCAGCGCAGGTGAGTGCAACTCAGCTAAAAACCAGTTGCCGATCATGCGTGAGTTCAAAACTTGACTGGCTGCAGGAGATGAACAGGCCATAGCCGCAATGACCCCCGCAGCTATTAAAATCCCACGTGGCACGTCCCAAAATCCCTCTTTCCAGATCATAGTTGATTGAAGATGTGTCGGTAATGGCGACCATGACCGGGCAGCTTGTTTAACGCAACCCGAAGTTTACCCGAGCGCCGCGGCGTCAGTTCAGCCTCATGACCTCGGCCGAGACATAAAGCCGCTCGGGTCCGACTTTCGGGAAGATGGCGAAGCCTCGGTCCTCAATCTCGTAGAGGTGGGCCACGAGCGTATCGAACTCAACTTCACATTCCGGTCGGGGCTGGATCAGGATCGCTCCTGACAAATGCACGACGATGTGGATGTCGCTACCGGCGGCAAGGTCGTCGTAGGAAATGATTGCTTCGCAATGTGTTCGTGGAGCCGACATCGCGTCAGACATTGGAAGCCCTACTACTGCCGCTTCGTGAATTCGCGGATCAGCGAAGTGACCGCATCGCGTTCGGGCTGATTCAGCTTTGCCCACAACTTGAGGATGGCGCGTTCCGAAGCTGATCGGCCGCTGGGATCAGGGTCGTCATAAAGGTCGGCGACATGACACCCGAGAGCGTCCGCGATCCTGATCATGGCAGCCGCGGACACGCGGTTGGCGCCGCGCTCATACTTCTGAACCTGCTGGAAGGTGACGCCTATTGCACGACCCAGATCAGCCTGAGTAAGGCCAGCTTTTTCACGGCGAGAACGGACGGCGTGCCCGATTTGTAGATCAAGTTCTGAGGCAACGCTCACGGGCATATTTCGCGTATAGCGCGACAGTTCCGCTGATCCAATCCGCCATTTGCGTCAACGGCCGTAGCCAAAGTTTCAGAGGCTTCACCGCGTCATAGCCCCGCGAAGTCAGGCGGCGAGGTCGGTCAGTGCAGTTCTAACTCTTTCGAGTTGACGGCTTCCACTGGTCAGGAGCGGATGCAGAACCTTCTGGCCGCGTTTTCGAGCATTCTTCCGCGACTGGGCCGCCGTCGCATCGACGAGATCGTAGCGAAGGTGGCTGAACAGCGGAACGAGGCAATCGAACAGTCGTCGGTTGATCAGCAGCGTGTGGCTGGGTTTTGGCCCGCCTTGAGGCGCGCGGAAGCCGAGGTTGCGCCCGGCGGATTGGTTGATGTCGTCGATGTGCTTGAGCCGGGCGAGATCACCTCGGGTGGTCCACGCATTAAGGGCCTGATAGCGCGCATATTCGTCCGGGGTCATCAGCGTCATCGTTTGGATGATGTCCTTCCCGATGAGTTCGTTCGAACCCTTCGCTGCAATATGCGAGCGCGTATTTTCGAGCGTGTCGAGCTTGTTGCCAATCGCGAAAAGCTCGCATCCGACCGCTTCAGCTTCTGCCGTCCAGTCGGCGACGTGCTGGGCGGCCGTCGATGACTTCAAGGACCGCAACGGGTGAGTTTCGACCCGATCCCTCTCGATCAGCGGAGTGTCGAGCGCAGTAATGTCCCACAGACCGGCGCGTTCGGCCAAGGCGACAGGCACTGCCTCCGTCGTGAGGATGAGAGTTTTGTGGGCGGCGATATTCGCCCAGATGCGGGCGCGGAGGCACCAGTGACGCTCTTCCGCCTGATCGTAGATATTCTCGAAGCCGTTCGAGCGCGGACCATACTCACCGGCGGGCTGCACCGCGACGACATCCCACTCCGTTTCACCCACCTCGGCGATGCGGCATGCCTCCTCGAAAGACACGAACTGTGAAAGTGGAAGCTGCCCCATAAACCGATGATGATCTTTGAACTTCGTCGCCTTCGTTGTCTTCGATGTCCAGCCAGCACCTTCAGCCAACGCGCGCACCGTCGCGACTGTGTCGGCAGGGTGCATATCGACGATGCTCTTGGCGTCGATCTCGTCGTGGATCAGGAAGCCCAAGCGGCTCTCCTCCATCAGCCCCGCCCGAAGCGAGGCGCGTTGTGACGGATTGTTCCAGAACATCGGCGAAAGCAGCAAGCGGCTGTCAGGACCGCTGCCCCACGATTGGGCCACCGGATGAACGGTGAAGAAGATGGGGTGTCGGCCCTCGTAGGCGTCACGCAGAGCCGCATACCGTTTGCGAATACGCTCCATGATCCTCGGCTGGAGTTTGCCAATAGCGTCGAAACGAGATGAGAAACCCGACCGGGCGGCTTCTGTATGAGTGATGTATCCCGTCCCACGGCCACCGAACTCTTCCTCGTAGATTCTGGAGAACGAAGGCAGCACGACCGCAGCGAACTGGTCCTTGTCGGCCACCCTGATTGCGTCCTGAAAGGCTTGAGCCTTCTCTTCCGCACCCTCGTAGGTCGGTGATGCGAACATGATCCACGACGGCAAACCATGGCCAGACAGAAGCCGGTGATATCGAGGCAGGTTCACGAGCAAGGTGCCCGACTTGCTAATGCCCTCTGGCGCACACAGCAGATCGGCACCCGGTCGAGTAATCTTGCTGGTGATGAGGTCGTAGATCACATCGCCGAGCGCGCCGGTAGCAGCGGACCTGCTCGTGGCGGCATCTGCGAACTGCTGTTCAACCGGCGCCCGCACCCGACCGCCGGGACCAAGTTGACGCTGCCGGTGCTCTTCGGACCAGAGTTCCATCATCTCGCCGAGTGCGCGCGGAAGTCGAGGCATCAAGGTGCCCCCCGCGTCCTCAACATTGGTCAGGCCATCTGGATTGGCGCCTTGCACCAACACGGTCGCGAAGTCGGATCGCATCATCGACGTCGGGTTCTTGTCGCCGGGCGAGTTGAAGAACTGCGCCCGCAGATCACCTTGTGAACGGTCGAAGCCCGCGAACTTCGGCCAAGCCTCAACGCCATTGAACATCGCTTCGAGTTTGGCGGCGCAGTATGCCTCTTCGCCCGGCTGGATCGTGGTCTGAACTTGTGCGCCACCTGCCCGAGGCGCCTTGCAGGATGTTGAGGCCACCATCGAGAAGTCGGCGGGAACGAGAAGCGTCTGGCTGCCGCCTCGGCTTCGCTGGAGCGTCAGGTGTTCCCACATCACGACCTGCATCAGCACATCGCCAACCGGCACACCGAAGGAGTGATCTTCCTTATCGTTCAGACGCATGCCGTTGGGGAGACGCCGAAAATTTTCCGGGTTCCGAAGGTTCTCATCCGGTCGTTCGGTTGATGGGACCATGAGATCGGTGGAGTTGACGAACTCGTCTCGAAGACGGTCCCACGCTTTCTGGAAACCAAGCCGCGCGCTTGACGGCTCCGACACAGCGCCTGCGACCACAGCGGTCTCGACGACGAAGTGGTAGTGGAAGCTCTTGTTGCCGGAGTAGGTGACGTTCAGACCCGCGACGTCGGCATACTTGGCGCGCAGGTGACGAAGGAATTTGCCGATGGGGCTGTCAGTCGGCTTCTTCCCGAACCGGAACCACGAAAGCTGCTGCTTGAAGAATGGAAGGCTCGGAGAGTCGAACTCGATGGTGAGGATGTGATGGCGCGCGATCTCCACACGATCTGACGGACGACTGAAGTCGTCCTCCCAAGGGAAGGACATTTGCAAGGCGTTCGTGAAGAGGCATTGCAGTTCCCACTCTGCTCGGCCTTCTCCCAGTTCGGCTCGAAGGAAATGATTTCTTCCTCTGACCTCCTTCCGGTTTGCGACAGCCATGTAGCGGCGGGTCTTGGGATCGAAAGATTCTGGTTGGATGACGTCGGTGAGCAGCAGCGATGGGTCTCGCGTTTCCGCTCGACGGAACTGGTTGATCTCACGCGCGGACAGCTTCGGGGCGTAATACTTCGCCCACATGGGTTCATAGGTGTTCATAGTAAGGTCGTGTCAGGTCGGGGTTGTGATGACGGACGTGATCGACCTGCTGATCCTCGTTGGAACATGACCTCCAACGGTGTCCGCCACCTTCCCTTACTTATAACCTTCGAGAACTGGCGGCGGCCATATCTTTCGACGTAGGCAGAGGGGGGGCTGGAAGGAGCGGAGCGACCAGTTTGTCTTCCAGCCGAACTTTCCCCCGTTAACGGACTTGCTAATAGAGGTCTTATTAGGAGAGCCGATAAAGGGGGAAACTCCTCTCTCCCCTGTGCCCAAGGGTGCCGCCGCCAGATCGGGTTGGAAGTTGGCGGCATAGTCGGAGCGAGGTCGGCTGCGATCCTGACAGAGGCTTCAGCCAGATCGCGATGACATCGGCTGGAAGATCGCTCGAAAATCCCACTACGACCGTTCTCGAAAACAGGGGTGGAAATCGCTGTGTTTCACGGCCCGCAAACGCAGTGCTGGCGTAGTCGATATTTTGTGCCCGCTTCCATCTGTTTTCCGGCTCAGCTTGTGCCGTTGGCAGAGCCGTGTTCTGCTTCAGCCATGGGACGGCTTCTGGAAAAACTGAAGCACGGCGCCCCCGCCTACGACGTAAAGGTCGAGCGGGACGGGTTCACGCTGATCGGCAAGCCCGACCACATCGACGAGTTCAGCGACATCGTGCGCGAGGCGGCGGAACAGGCGGGCGAGGAGTTCGTGGTCTTCACCACGAGCGATGGTCACCAAGGCTACAGCCAAATGTTCGTCATGCCGCTGGACGCGGTTGATGCTCGCTGAGCGGAGTCACCTCGAAAACAACGGTTGGGGAGCGCGGCCCTGTGATCGGCGTTCAGATCGCATGCGTCTTCCGACCAGCTATAATCGACTGCGGGCTGCGCTGGCCCGAGAGCAGGCCAGCAAGACCTTCGTCGTCGAGCATCGTCAGCACTATCTACGACTCGCCTTTCAATACGACGCCATTGCCGCACTGGAAGCGGAGCGACCGCGCCTGACGGCGCCCGCACGACGGCCTGCCGGGATCGTCGCCTCACTTCCCAACTGAGCCGTTCTGAACCATCCGACGCCTCACGCCTTCCAAGAACATGGATCGGCTCAACACCCTTCTCGAAGGCTCCCCGGCGTATGGAGTGCTCGACGCCAAGGACGGCGTGGTGCTGTTCCGCCGATCCGGCTTCGAGCAGGAGTTCAACGAACTGGCCGCTGAAGCCGTGGAGGCGGCAGGGGAAGAGTTTGAGGTCATCCCATTGACCAGCGGTGACGACTGCGACCGGCTCTTCATCGCGCCGAGGGAAGAGCGGTCGTTCGCCCGATCTGATTGACGCTCTGCCGATCCATGAGACCCTTACGTTCTCCCAACTGCAATCGGAGAACACCCCTGACCAAGCGCGTCGCGATCTACGCCCGTGTGAGCACGGCCGATAAGAACCAGACCGTCGAGAACCAGCTTCGCGATCTGCTGGCCGTCGCCGAGCGTCAGGGCTGGACCGTCACCGCGACCTTCACCGACGAAGGCATCTCTGGCGTCAAGGGACGTGATCGGCGCCCCGGCTACGACGCGCTGCTCAAGGGCGTGGCGCGCAAGGACTTCGAGCAGATCATGGCGTGGAGCGTGGACCGCCTCGGCCGGAGCCTCCCCGACCTCGTGGCTTTCCTGAACGACATCCAGTCCAAGAATGTGGACCTCTACCTGCACCAGCAGGGCCTCGACACCTCGACGCCCTCAGGCCGGATGATGTTCCAGATGCTGGGCGTCTTCGCCGAGTTCGAGCGCGCCATGATCCGAGAGCGCATCCTCGCCGGTCTGCGTCGCACGACCAAGAAGTCCGGGCGGAAGCCTATGCCTGACGACCGTGTGGAAGCGATCAGGAAATCGTTGGCGGACGGTCAGGGCATCCGCGCCACCGCCCGGCTCCATCGTGCCTCGCCCATGACGGTGACCGCCATCAAGCGCTCGATGGAGAGCGTCCCGGCCTAAGCCAAAGCCAGCCTCGCGTTCACCTGATCTTCCTCGCGGCTGAACTGGAAGCGCACCTCGACGCCGCCATTGCCGAGCGGGTAGTGCGGCCAGTTCGACGGCTCGATGCCGATAGACATCACTACCGCCTTCGCCCGCTCGGCCAGCACCTGCTGGGCCAGTGCGTTCAGCGACAGCTTCCCGACATCGTAGCCCGCCTTCGCAAGCACCTCGGCGAGACGCTGCTCTTCGACGTCAACATCGGACGCCGGGACGATGTGATCCAGCTTCCACACGTTGACCTTCCCCCCGTCCAATCAGAGCCTTGGCGATCTCCTAACCAACCGAGTCGCGCACTGCCACCATGACCGACGAAAGCGACCACACGGCCGTCCCCTCGGCTCCACCAAATCCTTGTTCCACAAGGGTTTGGTCGGAAACAGGCGAAAAAACTGACACCACGCTGCTACACACGGCCTCCAAGAGACCGTCGAAAAAGCGTTCCTCTACAGTTAGTTCACCGTCCCGAGGCTGTAGCACCACCTCGTCGCACACACCGTCCAAACGGCCTCCCAGACCCTCTACACGGTCACATAATGCTGGGCGGCGGCAATCGTCTGGCCTGATCGTCCGGGGATCGACCTACTACCTTCGTCTTCGTGTCCCTCGACCGTTGGCCGGGATCATCGGCAAGACGCACGTCATGAAGTCTCTGGGCACGGGATATCGGGCGGATGCTGTCTCGCCGACATCCGTGAAACGACGGGCTATCGCTCAAACCGCACCGTTGCCGCCACCTTGGGGCCGATTTCGCAAATCTGCTTCGTGCGGCAGGATAGATAGATCGTCAGCCCGACAGGCTCCGCAGGAGCCGCACCCCGGCGAGGGGGGGCTCTAACCGCGCCGATCCATGCGTGCGGAAGGCCGTCAGCCACCTGATCGGCACTACGCTCGTAGGCTGCCCACGTCCCCGACCTTCCATCGACCTCAAGGTCACCGGTCGAATGGTCGATCAACCCGACCTGTGGAGGCGGCACTGAACCATACGATCCATGCGAGAGACCGAGGCGCAGACCATCCCCTACGAACTCGTCCACCTCTGTATCCACGCCAATGACAGGCAGGCGAGTGAGTCCATCAGGAATGGCCACTGAAAAGGGACCAACCGCGTCGATGCGATGGAAGCCCGCCGGGGTCGGGGCCGCTTCAGGCGGCTTCGAACATCCGAAAAGGACTATTGCGGCACACGCGACTGCGAGACGGTGAATGCGTCGGAACATATACGACTAACGACCGAAGCCGTGGTTTCGTTGACTGCCCGCAAACGCATCTTCGTCATCCGTGTCTGACGAGGTGGGACAGGTCGAGTTCGGGATAGGCTATCCGGCCGATGGCTTCATACAGCGTCTGGGCGCGATAGCCTCGACCGTAAGCAGCGGCGGTTTCGCCGCCTTCGTTTCCGTTCGCTGACGACCAGCCTCCGAGGGCGAGAGCGACTTCATGCTCGATACGGGCTTCTCGCAGCGCATCCCGGTAGCAGTGCCGGAACGAGTGGAAGCAGGTCTTCTCTCGGATCGCGCCAGCGCGCTCAAGGAAGCGACGAAACCACTTCGAGAAGGGGTCGCTGTAGTAGCCGGTGCTGGACTTTTGGAGTTCGGAGAACAGACGAACGGCGCCCGCCGCTCGCCGCTGCTCTACGAAGGCCATGAACCCGATTTCGATCAGCATCGGATGGACCGGGATGAACCGCTCGCTGGCGGCGGTCTTCAGACGTTTTCCGTTGTCAGTATCGGACGGACCTTCGGTCACGAAGAAGCAGTCCACGCCATCGAGCCGATGGATGTCTGCGACGTGTAGCTGACAGATCTCGTTCATTCGCATGCCCGAGAACAGGGCGATGAGAGGCACCCAGAAACGCCCGCGACGTGGACGTGCGGGGCCGGGCGTGGAGTATCCGGCCCAGTCGTCAACGCAACCGCGAAAGATCGGAGCGTCGAAGATCAGGCGTAGCTGCTCGGTGGAAAAAGGCAGACGTTTATCTCGCCGTCTCACCCGGTCGATGACTTGAAGTCCCTTGGCTGGGTTACGTTCGATCCAACCCTCGTTCTGACAGAAGTTCATCACCGCCCGGAACTTGCACATGTAGCCGTTGACCGACGCGGGCGAGAGCCTTCCGGTAAGCCCCTTCTCCTTCGCCATCCGCGCGGCGGCGAGAGGCGACAGCTTCGGAAACTTCTTCTCGGCGTTGGAGGGGAGCCAGCGGAGCACTTCGAGAAGCTCACGCGAGGCTTCGCGGTCGATGGAGCGGATGGTGCGGTCTTCCCCCCAGAGGCCGACCGTTAGTTCGATCAGGTTAAGATAATGGAGGTCCGTCTTCCGAGTGCGCTGCTTTGCAGGGTCGGATCGGAAGAGTTCAAAGGCTTGGCGAAGCGTTTTGTCCGCTGGCGCCGCCGTGGGCGTGGCTGCGGGCTTTGGTCGCTCGGGTGGGAGCACGATGACAGGCTGAACGCCGTGGGTCTCGATGTCCCGCCACTCCTGCTCCAACATCGCTGCGACGATCCGAGCCTGACGGACAGCATCCGCCCGATATCCCGTGCCCAGAGACTTCATGACGTGCGTCTTGCCGATGATCCCGGCCAACGGTCGAGGGACACGAAGACGAAGGTAGTAGGTCGATCCCCGGACGATCAGGCCAGACGATTGCCGCCGCCCAGCATTATGTGACCGTGTAGAGGGTCTGGGAGGCCGTTTGGACGGTGTGTGCGACGAGGTGGTGCTACAGCCTCGGGACGGTGAACTAACTGTAGAGGAACGCTTTTTCGACGGTCTCTTGGAGGCCGTGTGTAGCAGCGTGGTGTCAGTTTTTTCGCCTGTTTCCGACCAAACCCTTGTGGAACAAGGATTTGGTGGAGCCGAGGGGAGTCGAACCCCTGACCTCGTCATTGCGAACGACGCGCTCTACCAACTGAGCTACGGCCCCGTTTCCAGCGTGGGATCGGGTTTCACAGGCGTGGCGGACATAGAAGGCGGGCGGGCGTGGTGTCAACGGGCTTGTGCGCGCAAAGCGCGCAGGTCGGAGACGGCCGTTGTCGGAGCAGGGGCGAACAGGCTAGAAGCGCCGATCCAAGCAGGAGTTACCGTTCATGGGCTATGCGCTCGTCTGGTTGATCAACACCATCATCAGTCTGATGATCTGGTTCATCATCGCCCAGGCCATTCTGAGCTGGTTGGTGGCGTTCGACGTCGTCAACTATCGCAACCGCTTCGTCTATTCGGTCGGGACCTTCTTGGACCGGGTCACCGCGCCTCTGCTGGAGCCGTTCCGCCGCATCATTCCGAACTTGGGCGGCATCGACATCTCGCCCATCGTGGTGATCCTGCTGCTGCAGTTCATCAGCGTGCTGTTCAACCGCACGGCGGCGCCGGCCCTGATCCAGTTGCTCGGCTGAGGCGACACGGCGGGCGGAAATCTGATGCGAGAGGGTTGATCCGCTCTTGCGCCGCGCGCCTTCCTTTCTAAAGGTGCCCGCCCGACCACTTTCGACCACGGTTCATGACCTCGATCACCACAGTCGCCATTCTGGGCGCCGGACAGATGGGCGCAGGCATCGCGCAGGCGGTCGCGCTCGGGGGCTATTCGGTTCGCCTTTATGACGTCGTCGTCGACCGGCTGCCGCTGGCGCAGGGCGAGATCGCGGCCAGCCTGGCGCGCCACGTCGGCCGCGGCCTGATCGATCAGGCCGCCGCCGATGCGGCCCTGACCCGCATCACGACGAGCGACGTGATGGCGGAGGCCGTCGCCGGCGCCGATCTGGTCATCGAGGCGGCGCTGGAAGACGAGGCCGTCAAGAAGGCCATCTATGCGCAGGTCGTGCCGCACCTGGGGCCGCAGACGCTGTTGGCGTCCAACACCTCGTCAATCTCGATCACCCGCCTGGCGTCCTCGACGGACCGGCCGGACCGGTTCGTCGGCCTGCACTTCATGAAGCCGGCGCCGGTGATGAAGCTGGTGGAGATCATTCGCGGCATCGCCACCTCGGCCGAGACCCATTCCGCCGCCGTCGCCTTCGCCGAAAGCCTGGGCAAGACCACCACGGACGCCGAGGATTTTCCCGCCTTCATCGTCAACCGAATCCTGGTGCCGATGATGAACGAGGCCATCTTCGCCCTGTACGAAGGGGTAGGCAACGTGGCCTCGATCGACAAGGCGCTGCGCCTGGGCGCCAATCATCCGATGGGCCCGCTGGAACTGGCGGACTTCATGGGTCTGGACGTCGTCCTCGCCATCATGAACGTGCTGTATGACGGGCTCGCGGACAGCAAATACCGCCCCTGCCCCCTGCTCGTGAAATATGTCGAGGCCGGCTGGCTGGGCAGGAAGAGCGGACGCGGCTTCTACGACTATTCCGGCGCTGCGCCGGCGCCGACGCGATGAGTCGGTTCGAGAGCTATTCCGACCTACCCGGTCAGGCGACCATCGCCGCGCGGCCTGGGCGGACGCCTCGGATTCTGGCCTGTTTGGCCGGCGCGGCCTGGCCACCCCTATGGTTGACCCTGCCCTTCTGGCGGCCCCACGCCTATCTGCCGGGCCGCGACATGGATTGGCGGCTGGTGGTGATGCTGATCGGCCTGATCACCGTGCCGCTGGCGCTTTATCGCGTGCTGAACGAGCGCAAGCGTGACGGCCGGCCTGGCACGCGGCTGGGCGTCGTCTGGCGTTTCATGATGTACGGCGGCCTGGCGGCGGCCCTGGTCCAGATCGTCGTCGCCCTGGGCATGAGCGTGATGGGCTGGTTCGAGGCCGGCGATGTGATGCAGGCCCTGGGCGCGACCGAGACCACCCTGTTGATCTTCGGCGTCGGCGGCCTGCCCATCGCCATGATCGTGGGCGTCAGCTATGCCTTGTGGGCCGGGTTGTGCGCCGCCTTCATCGCCTTCGAGGCGCGGCCGGCGGTCAAGGACCGGCTGGGCCTGATGCCCAAAAGCTGAAAAGCAGGGTTGGCATTCGCGCCTGACGCCTGAGTTCGAGGATTGGGGGATCCGAGAATGACCATGGACGACACGGACAAGGATGCGGCGGAGATTCTGTCGCCCGTCGCGGCGACCTCGCGCATCGCCAGCCTGGACGTCATGCGGGGCCTCGCAGTGCTGGGCATTCTGGCCGTCAATGTCGTCTCGTTCGGCCTGCCGGTCATGGTCTATCAGGACGCGAGCCTGAGCCCGTTTTCGGTCAACGGCGCCAACGCGGTGGCGCGCTGGACGATGGACGTCTTCTTCCATCAGAAGTTCATCACCCTGTTTTCGATGCTGTTCGGCGCCTCGATCTACTTGGTCGGGGGCGAGCGGGACGATACGGCGCGTGGCAAACTGCTGCGACGCCGCCTCTTCTGGCTGGCCGCCATCGCCCTGATCCACGGCCTGGCCTTCTGGTATGGCGACGTGCTGCTGCTCTACGCCTGGTCGGGCCTGTTCGTGATGCTGATGCGGTCGATGCGGGCGGGGACGTTGATCGGTATCGGCCTGGGCGTGACCCTGTTGCTGGGCGCAATGCAGGCGGGCGCGACCTGGCTGATGGTCGCCGGCCCGCCGGCGATCACCGAGGCGATGAACCAGGGCGGGCCGCATTACACCGCCGCCATGGCGACGGAGTCGATCGCCGCCTATCGCAGCGGATGGGCCGGGGCGATGGGCCAGAACCTTCAGAACTGGCTGCTGCTGCAGGGCGCCAGCCTGACGATGTTTGTCTTCTCGACCGTGGCGCTGATGATGCTGGGACTGGGTCTGTTCAAGGCCGGCGTGTTCAGCGGCCGGGCGCCCAACGGGGTCTATGTCGCCTTGATCGCCGTCGGCGGCGCCGTGCTGGCCCTGCTGGGCGTGCTGGAATGGCGCGAGGCCATGGCCCCGGCCGGAACCCACCCGACGCGCGGCCTGGCGGAGGTCGTCGCCTCCTTCCCCATCTTCGTCACCCTTGCCTATGTCAGCCTGATCGTGCTGGCGACGACGCGAGGGGCGGCCTGGATCACGGCGGCGCTGCGGCCGGCGGGACAGATGGCCTTCACCAACTATCTGACCCAGACCCTGATCATGACCTCGATCTTCTACATGCCGTGGGGACCGCGCCTGTTCGGACGGGCGGACTATGTCCAGATGTGGGGCCTGGTTCTGGCGGTCTGGGCGCTGCAGCTGATCTGGTCGCCGCTGTGGTTGTCGCGGTTCAGCATGGGGCCGCTGGAGTGGGTTTGGCGCTGTCTGACCTATGGTCGGCGGGTGCCGATTTCAAAAGGCGGCTGACGGCGCTTTTATCGCAGGCGCGAAGCGATTAACTGAGGGCTATGGCCGCCCCGGATACTCCCGCCGAAACCTTCAAGCGCGCGCTGGGTCATGCCGCGCGGGCGCTGGCCGAACAGCCCGAGCTGGAGGTGGTGTTCGGGTCGGACGGGCCCAAGCTGTCGAACGGCGTCCTGACCCTGCCCCATCCGCCCCGCGATCCGTCCGGGCCCGAGAGCGCGTCCTTGCGCGGCCAGGCCGACCGGCTGGCGCTGCGTCTGGCCAATCACGATGCGGCGGTGAACAGCCGGATGCGGCCAGCGGACGCCAAGGCGGCTGAGGTGTTCGATGCGGTCGAACAGGCGCGCGTCGAGGCCTTTGGTTCGGAACATCTGGCCGGGGTGCGCGACAATCTGGGCGCCGCCCTGATCACGCGGCTGGAAAAGACCGGCGCCTTGCGCATCAGCGAGGCCGAGCGCGTGCCGGTGTCCGAAGCCGTGGCGCTTCTGGTGCGCGAGCGGCTGACCGGGCGCCCCGCCCCCGACGGCGCCCGGGCCATGCTGGATCTGGTGCGCGCCAACATCGAGGCCAAGGCCGGCGCCAAGCTGGACGCCCTGGCCGGCACGGCGGGCGATCAGGAAGGCTTTGCGCTGAAGATGCGCGAGGTGTTGCGCGCGCTGGACCTCGACCCCGGCGACGGGCGCGGCGAGGATACGTCCGAAGATCCCGGCGACGAGGAACCGGATCCTCAGGACCCCGCAGCCGACGACGATCAGGACGAGGAGGAAGAGCAGGACGGCGGCGAAGGCTCCCAGTCGATGGAGGGCGACGCCGACGATCAGTCTTCCGAGCAGGAGCGCGAAAGTCGCCCCGAAGGCGCGCCCGCCGATCCCGACGGCGAAGGCGCCGACGATGGCCCGGAACTTCAGGAAGGCCAGCAGCCGAACCGTCAGCAGACGGCCGACGACGGTCGCGCGGTCGATGTCTACCGCGTCTTCACCACTGCCTTCGACGAGGTGGTGGACGCCGCCGACCTGTGCGACCCCGTCGAACTGGACCGGCTGCGCGCCCTGCTGGACGGCCAACTGGCCATCCTGTCCAGCGTCGTGTCGCGCCTGGCCAACAAGCTGCAACGGCGCCTGCTGGCCCAGCAGAACCGCTCCTGGGTCTTTGATCTGGAAGAGGGTATGCTGGACACGGCGCGGCTGACCCGGATCGTCACCGACCCGACTGCCCCCCTGTCGTTCAAGGCCGAGAGCGAAAGCCCGTTCCGCGACACGGTCGTGACCCTGCTGCTGGACAACTCCGGCTCGATGCGCGGGCGGCCGATCATGGTGGCGGCGGTCTGCGCCGACATCCTGGCGCGGACGCTGGAACGTTGCGGCGTCAAGGTCGAGATCCTGGGCTTCACCACCCGCGCCTGGAAGGGCGGGCAGAGCCGCGAGGCCTGGATCACCGCGGGCAAGCCGCAAAATCCCGGCCGCCTGAACGACCTGCGCCACATCATCTACAAGGCCGCCGATGCGCCCTGGCGCCGGGCAAAGAAGAACCTGGGCCTGATGATGCGCGAAGGTCTGCTGAAGGAAAATATAGACGGCGAGGCCCTGCAATGGGCTCACGGCCGCCTGCTGGCCCGCACCGAACAGCGCCGCATCCTGATGGTGATTTCCGACGGTTCGCCGGTGGACGACTCGACCCAGTCGGCCAATGCGGCCCTCTATCTGGACAAGCACCTGCGCCAGGTGATCGCCGAGATCGAGGATCGGTCGCCGGTCGAACTGCTGGCCATCGGCATCGGCCATGACGTGACCCGCTGGTATCGCAAGGCCCTGACCATCGTGGACGTGGAACAGCTGGCGGGCGCCATGACTGAGAAGCTGGCCGAACTGTTCGAGAACGAGGGCGCGGCCGGTCCCACCCGTCGCACCAAGCGAAAGCTGGCGGCATGAGCCGTTTCGGCCGGCTGGCCAGTGTCTGGATCGCCCTGTCTCTGTCGGCCTGCGCCGCCTCGCTGGGCGCGCCGCGTCCCTATCCGTTGTCGTCGGACGGCTGGACGCCCCAGGTCGCGGAACTGCGAAGCGTCAGCCTGGGCTTGCCCGGCGGCACGCAGTTGGCCGACGGCGTGATGTTTGCCGGCGGCCTGCAGGTCAGCGCCGCGCCGACCTCCCCGCTGCACAGCCTGTCGGACCTGAAGCTGACCGGCGACGGCGGCTTCGTCACGGTATCGGACACCGGTGATCTGGTGCGCGGCGACATTCGCCTGGACGCCCGGGGGCGGCTGGTCGGGCTGGATCATTTCCGCTCGCGCCGGCTGACGCTTCAGGACGGCGCCGCGATTTCCGACAAGTCGGACGGCGACGCCGAGGGCCTGGCCATCACCCCCTCCGGCGATCTGCTGGTGAGTTTCGAGCGGCGTCACCGCATCTGGAACTACGGCCCATTGTCGGCGCTGCGGACCCGGCCGACGCCGGTGCGGTCGCCCGACTTCGCCTTCACCGAGAACGACGGGATGGAGGGGTTGGCCGTTGCCCCCGGCGGCTGGCGCGTCTCTGGCGAGGCGGGCGGCGTCTGGGATTGCGCGGCGGCGAGATGCACGGTCGTCAGCGCGCCGCCGACAACCCCCATCCCCGACAGCGAATACCGCATCACCGGCCTGGATCGCGATCCGTCCGGGTCCGGATGGTTCGTGGTCCAGCGTCTGTACCGGGCGCCCATCGACATGCGCGCGCGCGTGCGCCGCATGGCCCCCGACGGAACGCTGGGGCCGGTGTTGATCGAGCTGAAACTGCCCGGCACGACCGACAATTTCGAGGGGATCGCCGCCGAGACGCGCGACGGAAGGACCCGCCTCTACATCCTGTCCGACGACAACTTCAATCCGGCCCAGCGCACCCTGATGCTGGCCTTCGACCTGCGCTAGACGTCAGGCCGCGCCGGCCCACTGCGTCGGTTGCGAGGTCGATTCATCGGCTTGCAGGGCGCGCACGAAATCGTCGCGCCAGATGCCGACATCGGTCGCGCGAACCACGTCCATCAGGGCTTCCCATTTCCGGATCCGCTCGGCCTTGGGCATGGTCAGGGCCTTCTGGATGGCGTCCGACAGCTCCTCGCGACTATAGGGATTGACCAGCAGCGCCTCACCCATCTGTTCGGCCGCGCCGGCGAAGCGCGACAGGATCAGAACGCCGGGATCGTCCGGATTCTGGGCGCAGACATATTCCTTGGCCACCAGGTTCATGCCGTCGCGCAGGGGCGTCACCAAACCGACCCGCGCCGCGCGATAGATGCCCGCCAGCTGATCCCGACGATAGGTGCGGTTCAGATACCGGATCGGCTGCCAGTCCATGTCGGCGAAGGCGCCGTTGATCCGTCCCGCCAGGGCGTCCAGCCGCGAACGAATGTCCTGATAGCTGTCCACGTCGTCGCGCGAGATGGGCGTGACCTGCAACAGGAAGACCTCGCCCCGCATCGAGGCGTTGTCGTGCAGAAACTGTTCGTAACCCAGCAGCCGCTCTTCCAGCCCCTTGGAATAGTCCAGCCGGTCCACCCCCACGATCATCGAGCGGAAGGCCGACGACGCCGCCATTCGATCATAGGTTCGCGCCCCAAGCGCCGAATTTCGCGCCGCCAGGAAACCGTCCACGTCGATGCCGATGGGGAAGACGCCGGTCTGGACCTTGCGCCCGAAACACTCCAGCCCGCCGACGCCGTCCAGCTCGCCTTGGGCCTCTGACACCACATAGTCGGTGAACAGATCGCTCCATTCCTGGGTGTGGAAACCGATCAGGTCAAAGTCGAACATAGACTCCACAAGCCGCCGGTGATGCGGCAGGGTCACCAGCAACTGCCGCGCCGGCCAGGGCGTGTGGAGGAAGAAGCCGATCCGGTTGCGAACGCCCAGGCGGCGCAGATCTCGCGCCATCGGGATCATGTGATAGTCGTGGATCCAGATGATGTCGTCCGGCTGGATCAGCGGCGCCAGGGCTTCGGCGAAACGCCGGTTCACCCGCTCATAGCCCTCGCCATAGGACCGCTCGTATTGGGCCAGGTCGATGCGGTGGTGGAACAGCGGCCACAACGTCTTGTTGGCGTAGCCGTTGTAGTATTCGTCGACGTCCTGCCCCTCCAGATCGACGAGCCCTACGGTGACGCCGGCCCGGTCCTCGATCTTCACCTCGCCGGTGTAGTGGTCCACCCGCTCGCCCGACCAACCGAACCACAGGCCGTCGTATTTTCTGAGGGCGGCGGACAGGGCCATCGCCAATCCGCCGGCGGACCCGGCGGCGGGGTCGGTCGGGGCCGAAACCCGGTTCGAAACGACGATCAGGCGGCTCATGACTTCACTTCACACGGCGACCCCAGCCCCGGGGTCCAGACATTAACGCACATCGGTCCAGGAACGGCTCAACAGCACGGCGCAATTGATGATGCCGACCAAGGAATAGGTCTGCGGATAGTTGCCCCACAGCTCGCCATCGTCGATCGAGATGTCCTCGCTCAACAACCCTGCGGCCGTCCGCCGGCTCAGCATCTCTTGGAAGATGGTGCGGGCTTCCTCGATGCGGCCGTTCTGGTGCAGGGCCTCGATGAACCAGAAGGTGCAGAAGTTGAAGGCCGTCTCCGGCTCGCCGAAGTCGTCCGGCTCCACATAGCGGAACAGGTGGCTGCCCTTCTTCAGGTCGCGCTCGATGGCGTCGAAGGTGGCGACCTGACGCGGATCGTGCGCCTCTAGGAAGCCCAGATCGGTCATCTGCAGCAGTGAAGCGTCCAACTCGCGGCCGCCGAAGCTGGCGGCGAATCGACCCTCGTCAGGCAGATAGGCCTCGGCTTCGATCCGCTGACGGATGATCTGCGCGCGCTCACGCCAGAAGGCGGCCCGATCTGGCAGGTTCAGATGGTCGGCCGCCTTGGCCAGACGATCGCAAGCGGCCCAGCACATGACGGACGAATAGGTGTGGACCCGCGCAATGGTGCGAAACTCCCACAGGCCCGCGTCGGTCTGATCGTGCATGGCGAAGGCCCGCTCGCCGATCGCCTCCAGCGCGTGAAAATCTTCCAGCGTGCCCGGGCGCAGCAGCCGTGAGTCATAGAAGGCCTGAACCAGAGGCAACACGATCTGTCCGTAGACGTCGTGTTGCAGATGTTCGTGCGCCTGATTGCCGATCCGCACAGGCTTCATGCCGCGGTAGCCCTCGACGCTGTCGATGATGCTCTCGCCGATTCCAGGCTCCAGGCCCACGCCATAGACCGGCTGGACATGACCGCCGGCGGAATCGTCGACCAGATTCCTCAGATAGACGAGGTAGTTCTCGAGGATGTCGACCGCACCCAACCGGTTCAGCGCCCGCACCGTGTAATAGGCGTCGCGGATCCAGCAGTAGCGATAGTCCCAGTTGCGCCCGCTCTCCTTGAACTCGGGCACCGAGGTCGTCATGGCCGCGACGATGGCGCCGGTCTCTTCATAGGCGCATAGCTTCAGCGTGATCGCCGCGCGGATCACCGCCTCCTGATAGTCGAGCGGCAGGTAGAGTTTGCGCACCCAGTCCTGCCAATAGGCCACCGTGCGATCCAGCGCGCCCTGAACGCCGTGGCCGACATCCTGGTCGTAGCCCTCGTCCGGACCCAGGAAGAAGGCGTGCGACCGCTCCAGGCGGAACACGCGCTCCTCCAGCACATGCGACACGGGACAATCGGTCGTCAGGCGGAAGGTGACGTCGGCGCACATATAGCGGATGTGGTTGGATCCGGAGGTGTGCGGCGCACGGCGCGCGCCCCAGTCCGTCGAGGGCCGCAACCGCACCCGAATACGCGGCGTGCCCGACAAAGGCCGCACGATGCGGGCGAAAGCCAGCGGCCGATAGGTGCGCGAATGTTTCGGGTGACGCGGGGCGAAGTCGATGATCTCGGCCGACGATCCGTCCTCGGCGGTCATGACCGTGCGCAGAACCGGCGTGTTGCGGACATAGGCCTGGTCGATCGACTTCACGCTCTCCATCTCGATGGCCCAAAAGCCGTGCTCGGGCGCCATGCCGTCCATCAGGGCGGAAAAGACCGGGTCGCCGTCCACGCGCGGCGCGCAGGCCCAGACGAAACGCCCCTGGCGGTCTATCAGGGCGCTGACGCCGCAGTTGCCGATGGGAAACAGGTCCAGATTGGGCTTCATCGGTTCAGGCCTTCGCTACGGCTTCAAGCCAGGTGAGCACGGCATCCACATCGTCCAGCCGGTAACGCGCCGCCGTCTCGCGCTCGGGTCCGACCAGCACGCCGTATCCGCCCAGCGCCGCCGCAGCCTCGAACCCATATTCGTCGGTGAGGTCATCGCCCAGCATGACCGGGACGGCGCCCTTGAACGGCGCCTCTTGCATGAAGGCCGTGACGGCCGTGCCCTTGTCGGCGCCGGGCGTCTTCAACTCCAGCACCATATGACCGGGTTGGAGCGTCAATCCTGTTTCGGCCTGAAGCTCGGCGGCGAGTCCCTTGGCGGCGCCGGCTTCATCCGGCGCCTGACGATAATGGAGGCCGACCGAGACCCCCTTGTCCTCCACGATCACGCCGGGTCGATCGGCAGCGAACGCCTCGAACGCGTCCAGCGCCTGGGCGACGCCGGCGTCGGGCGTCTTGCGTTCAATGGAGCCGTCCTTCAGACGCCGCTCCAGGCCATGCACGCCCGAGCCGGAGACTAGGGCATGATCGGAAATGCGGTCGATCTCGGCGATGGTGCGGCCGCTGACGATGGCGACACGGCCCGCAAGTCGCGCCTCTACCGCCTTCAGCGCCGCCGTACGACGGGGGGTCGGCGCCACCGCATCGGGGGTCGGCGCCATAGGGGCTAACACGCCGTCCATGTCCAAGAACAGCGCGATCTCGTCGGCGACCACGGGCGGCGTCGGGAGCAATAGCGAAGCGGCTCCGGCATGAGACGGCATTGACGATCAAACTCTTTGTTTTAGTTCCCCGGTCGGCGTAACGCGCCAGAGCGGCAAAGGTTGACCAGAAACCGACAAAGTCGTCTGAAAGGGAGGCGGCGCGCGAAACGGACTCATGGCGGATCGCGCACGACAAATAAGGAGAGCCCGGTTGCGGGCCAGGAAACAATGACCGAGATCGCTCACTCGACCCCCGACGACATCGCCGTGATGACCGACCGCGCCCGTGAGGTCATGCGCCTGAACATCGAAGCGCTGGAGGCGCTGGAACGCTCGATCGATGTGTCGATGGCGCGCGCGGTCGATGTCATCATGAGCCGGCCGGGCTATGTCGTCGTCACCGGCATGGGCAAGTCGGGCCATATCGGCGGAAAGATCGCCGCCACCCTAGCCTCGACCGGCACCAACGCCTTCTTCGTTCACCCCGCCGAGATGAGCCACGGCGACCTGGGGATGCTGCGTCCCGACGTGACTGTGCTGGCCATCTCGAACTCGGGCGAGAGCCGCGAACTGCGCGATCCGCTGATCTATTGCCAACGCAACGGCATTCCCGTCATCGCCATCACCCAGCGTCCGGCCAGCTTCCTTGGCCGAAACGCAGCGGTCTGCCTGACCATGCCGAAGGTCGCCGAGGCCTGCCCCAACGGCTTGGCGCCCACCACCTCGACGCTGATGACCCTGGCCCTTGGCGATGCCTTGGCCATGGTGCTGATGGATCGCCGCGAATTCACGGCCATGGACTTCGGCTTGCACCACCCCGGCGGCGCCCTGGGCATGAGCCTGCAGAGCGTGCGCGAATGGATGGGCGACAATGCCGCCGTCCCGGCCAGCGTGCCGTTGAACGCCGGCTTCGGCGACGTTGTCTCGGCGATCACCGAAGGCCGAAAGGGCGCGGTGGCTGTCTTGGACGCCGATGGCACGCTGGCTGGCATCGTCACCGACGGCGACCTGCGCCGGGCCTTCCAGCGCGACACCACCCATCTGACCGCGGCCGATATCATGGGGGCCAACCCCATCACCGTGGATCCGGATGCGCGAATGAGCGACGTCGTCGATCTGTTGACCGCCAACAAGATCGCCAATCTGTTCGTGGTCGAGGACGGCAAACCCACGGCCATCGTCCATATCGCCGAACTGATGCAGGCCGGCTACGTCGCCTAATATGCGCATTCTTTACGACGCCAGCCGGCTGATGAGCCGGGCCGAACGGTCGGCGCCGACGGGCGTGGACCGGGTATGTCTGGCCTATGCCGAATGGCTGCTGGCCTCGCCTGATATCACGACCATCCCGGTGCGTGGCCGCAAGAACCGGTTGGTCGCCGTCGAGATCGGCTGGTTCCGGCGGTTCGTGGCCGATCTGCGCGCCAAATGGAACGGCGCCGCCAGCACGACGGCCGATCTGGCGCACGAGCAGCGGCTGCTCGCCGCCCTGACCGCGGAGCGACGGCCGGCCGCCTCGGTGCTGTGCCCGGCGCCCGCTCCCGAGAAGGACAAGCCCGCCGACAAGACGCGGGTGTTCAAGCAGTTCTTCCGTTCGCGCCACGCCGCCCCGCTGCCGGCGGCGGACCTCTATCTGACCGTCGGTCACACCACCCTGCACGAGCCGACGGCGCTCGAAGATCTGAAAGCCGCCGGGATCGAGCGCGTCGTCCTGCTGCACGATCTGATCCCCGTCACCCATCCTGAGTTCTGCCGACCCGGCGACGGCGACAAACACCATGCGCGGGTCTCAAACACCCTGCGCCTGGCCAGCCGGATCATCGTCAACTCCGCCTACACTGGCGATGAACTCCGCGCCTTCGCCGAGCGCGAGGGCCTGCCCCTGCCGCCGGTCCACGTCGCCCACCTCGGGTTGGAGCCGGCCTTCGTCGCCGGCGACGCCATCGTGGCGCCGCGTCCCTATTTCGTCCATGTCGGCACGATCGAGGCGCGCAAGAATCTGGCTTTGCTGCTGACGCTATGGCGGCGACTGGAAGAACGGATGGGCGATCAGACGCCGTCCCTGGTGCTGATCGGTCGCTACGGCTGGGAGAATGAGGCGGAGCTGGATCACCTGCAGCGCTCGCCCAATCTGCAAGGGGTCGTCCATCAAGCCTCCAACCTGTCCGACGCCATGCTGGCGCGGCTGATGCGCGGGGCGCGCGCCGTCCTGGCTCCTTCGTCGGTCGAAGGCTTCGACCTTCCCGCCGTAGAGGCCTGCGCCATGGGCCTGTCGCTGATCGCCTCCGACATTCCGCCGCACCGCGAGCTGACGCCGAACGCCGAACTGATCGATCCGCTCGACGGCTTGGGCTGGTTGGCCGCCATCGAGCGCGCGACCGAGGCGGCGCCGACACCGCCGCCTCCATACAAGGCGCCGTCCTGGTCGGAACATTTCCGCATCGTCGCCGACGCCATCGGCCTTCAGCCCGTTTCGCCACTGGCGAGCGCGGCCAAAGGCTTGTAATCAATCCGCGAACGAGGGCTATCCAGCTTCATGACGCGCACCATCTTGCCGCTTGCTATTGTCGCCATTCTCGGCGGCTGCTCCACCCTGCCTCGCGACGGGCCATCGGGCGCTTCGGTCAACGCCGGGGCTACGACCGCCTCGGCACTAGGCAGCTACGCGCTGGTGCCGCTGACATTTGAAGCCACCGAACGCATGAAGCAGATCCCGCCGCAGTTCTTCGGCAGTCTCACCGCAGGATCGAGCGATCAGCCGGCAGACGTGATCGGCCAGGGCGACACCCTGGCGATCTCGATCTTCGATCCGTCCGGTTCGCTCTTCGGTGGAACTTTGGGCGCCGGCTCGGCGTCGGGCCGTAACGCCGCAACCATGTCCGGCGGCAATCAGGCTCTGCCCGGCGCGACGGTCGATCGGTCAGGCTCAGTGACAATTCCTTTCGGCGGGCAGGTTCGTGTTCAGGGCCTGACCTCCACCCAGGCGGCGGCGGCGATCCGGCGCGCCCTGGTTGGCAAGGTCGCAAATCCGCAAGTGCTGGTTTCCATCGCCGGAAACGCCTCCAACACGGTCAATGTGCTGGGCGACGTGCGCCAGCCGGGTCGTGCCCCGTTGGGCGTCAACAGCGACCGCATCCTGGACGTGATTGCAGCGGCCGGCGGCTCGGCCCGCTCCACCGACGACCTGACCATCTCGATCCAGCGCGGCGGGCAGACTTACACCGCCCCCCTCTCAGCCGTGACGACCGAGTTTGGCGAGAACGTCCGCCTGCAACGTGGCGACGTGGTCAATGTCCAGTACAAGCCTCGCCGTTTCTCCACCTTTGGTGGTCTGAACGCCGTCGCGCAGGTCGATATGCCGGCCGGGCCGATGACCTTGACCGGCGCCCTCTCCAAGGTCGGCGGTCTGAACACCGCTACGGCCAATGCGCGTCGCGTTCTGATCTTCCGCTTCGAACGCCCCGAGGTGGCCCAAGCGCTGGGCATCAACCAGCCCGCCACGCCGCGCGGCGTGCCGGTCGTCTACGAACTCGACTTCAGCGACGCCGCCAACGTCTTCGCGGCCACCAACATGCAGGTGATGCCCGAGGACGTGATCTATGTGCCCCTGGCCGGCGCCGCCGAGATGCGCAAGTTCTTCGAGGTCGTTCAGAGCCTGACCCGCGTCGTCTATGACGTGTCGGTGACAAGCACGCTGAATCGCTGACGTCATGGCCAGACGGCGGCCGCTGCTTTCGGGACTGTTTTCACGCAAGTCCCCGGCTGCGCCCGTCGACGACACGATCGACCCGTTCGAGCGGCCGACCGAGCTTGAGCCGCAAGAACCCGACGCCTTGAGCCTGGCCTTGGCTGAAATCGAAGCCGGGGCGCTGGAGATCTATGCACAGGCCGGCCTGCCCACCCAGCCGGGCCACTATCGTCGCGATCCCGAGACGGGGGACTGGATTTTCATGGCCCGCCAGATCGAGCCGTCCGAACGCTTCGCCCTGGCCCTGCGCTATCCGCCCAAACAGGGCTGGCGCTTCGCCCGGCTGGAGGATTTGGGCGCGAGGTCGGACCGCGAGGATGTTCAGGCCGCTGCGCGCCTCATGATAGATGTCGCCACCTTGCGGGCCTCTCGGCGCGGCGTGTTGACCAAGGATCACCTGCTGACCGCCATGGAACTGGGCGCCGCCTGGCGCGCCTTGCGTGATGCACAGGCGTTTCGCACATCCCGCCTGACCCTATCCGTACCACAAGCCGTATATCCCAAGGCGCTCAAGGGCGACAAGCCGCCGAAGCCGCGCTAGAGAGCCCGCCCCCCCGAACTGCAGCCCCCTCCATGTCCGACGCCCCCGAACATCCGCCCGAAGGTCAGCCCGTCGGTCGCATCATCGCCATGCCCGCCGACACCAACCCCGAGGGCGACATCTTCGGCGGCTGGCTGCTGGCGCAGATGGACCTTGCCGGCGCGACCCCGGCGTTCGAACTGGCCTGCGGGCGCTGCGCGACGGTGGCGCTGGACGGCATGGTCTTTCACCAGCCCGTCTCGGTCGGCGACGAGGTCAGCATCTACGCTCACGTCATCGGCTCGGGCCGCACCTCCATCCGCGTCCAGGTCGAGGCGTGGAAGCGGGCGCGGGGCCAACCCCAGGCCGCTTCGGTGCGCGTGACCCAGGGCGTCTTCACCTATGTGGCCATCGACGAGAACCGCAAACCCCGCGCTCTGCCCGGCAAGGCGTAGAGCGCGGCAAGGGGCGCAAATCTTGACCTATCGCCGGGGCGGGCCTACGTCCCGGCCATGGCCATTCGACGCATCCTCACCATCGACAACGCCGCCGACCTGGCGATCCTGAAGCAGGTGTCCAAGCCCGTCGCGGCCGTGGATGACACCGTCCGCACCCTTATGGATGACATGCTGGAGACGATGTACGACGCGCCGGGCATCGGCCTGGCCGCCGTGCAGATCGGCGCTCTGGACCGGGTGATCGTCATGGACCTGGGCGACAAGGACGGCGTGGTCTGCGAGACCGAGGAAGAGGCGGCCGAGAACGTCGAGGCGCGCAAGAACCCGCGCTTCTTCGCCAATCCGGAAATCCTGTGGACCTCGGACGAGCTCTACACCTATGAAGAGGGCTGCCTGTCGATCCCCGAGTATTTCGACAAGGTGGAACGCCCGGCCCGCGTCCGCATTCGCTATCTGAACCGTGACGGTCAGTCGGTGGAGGAAGAGGCCGAGGGTCTCTACGCCGTCTGCATCCAGCACGAGATGGACCACCTTAACGGCGTGCTTTTCATCGACCATCTGTCGCGTCTCAAGCGAGACCGCGCTGTGACCAAGGTCAAGAAGGCCGCCCGCGACAGGATCGCCGCCTGATGACCAAGATCGTCCGCCCCGAACGTATCGAACGCGCTGCGCGCCGGATCGCCCCGTCCATCCCGCGCGGCCGCTCGCTGATCATCGACGCCTCGGGCCGTCGTCGCCTGACGCGCAGCCAGAAGGTCGGCGTCGCCGGCGTCGCCACCCTGGCCGGCGTGGCCTTGCTGGGGGTCGTGGCCGGCCTGCTGCTGGACCGCCTGCTCGATTTCGACGACGCCCTGGACGCAGGCGGCGAGTGGGACGAGGGCGGCGGCGTCTTCACCCGCTGGCAGTAAGCCGCCTAAAGTTCTAAAGGCGTGCCCATGCGCCTTGCCTTCATGGGAACTCCCGACTTCGCCGTGCTGTCCCTGGCCGAGCTGATCGCCTCGGGTCACGAAATCGTCGCTGTCTATTCGCAGCCGCCACGCCCTAAAGGCCGGGGCCAGAAGCTGACGCCGTCGCCCGTCCACGCTTTCGCCGAGACCATGGGTCTGCCCGTCTTCACGCCCGAAAGCCTGAAGGACGCCGAGGCGATCGACACCTTCAGAAGCCTGGATCTCGATGCGGCCTGCGTCGTCGCCTATGGCCAGATCCTGAAGACCGAGGTGCTGGAGGCGCCGCGCCTGGGCTGTCTGAACCTGCACGGCTCGCTGCTGCCGCGCTGGCGCGGGGCCGCCCCGATCCAGCGGGCCATCATGGCCGGTGACAAACAGACCGGCGTCCAGATCATGCAGATGAGCCTGGGTCTGGACGAAGGCCCCATCCTGCTCAGCGAACTGATGGACATCCTGCCCGACGACACAGCCGCCAGCCTGTCCGAACGGATGGCCCATGTCGGCGCGGGCCTGTGGGCCCGCGCGCTGGCCGCCATCGACCGGGGCGGGGTCACGCCGTCCGAACAGGTCGGAGAGCCGACCTACGCCAAGAAGATCACCCCGGCCGAGGCCCGGATCGACTGGACCCGCCCGGCCGCCGAGGTGGACGCCCATATCCGAGGCCTGTCGCCCTTCCCCGGCGCCTGGTTCGAGGCCCCGTTAGAGGCCGGCCCCGTGCGGATCAAGGTGCTGCTGTCGGCCTTGGCGGACGGATCGGGCGCGCCCGGAACCGTGCTGGACGACGCCCTGACCGTGGCCTGCGGCGACGACGCCGTGCGTCTGATCCGCGTTCAGCGCGAGGGCAAGGCGGCGCAATCGGCCGAGGAGATGCTGCGCGGCTTCCCCCTGCCGGCCGGGACCGTGCTCGGCTGATGCCGCGCTACAAGCTGACGATCGAATACGACGGTACGGCCTACAACGGGTTCCAGGCCCAGGACGGCCAGCCGACGGTGCAGGGCGCGCTGGAGGCGGCCATTCACGCCTTCTCCGGCGAGCGGATCCGCATCGCCGCCGCCGGCCGCACCGACACCGGGGTCCATGCGACGGCCCAGGTCATTCATGCCGATCTGGACCGCGACTGGCCCGTCGATACGGTGCTGAACGCCATGAACGCCCATCTGGTGCGTCAGGACGTCTGCGTCCTGACGGCCGAATATGCGCCTGATCCCGACTGGCATGCCCGGTTCTCGGCGACTGGCCGGGGCTATCTGTACCGCATCCTGAACCGCCGCCCCCAGCCCGTCCTGGAGCGCGACCGGGTCTGGCACGTCAAGAAGACCCTGGACGCCGAGGCCATGCACCATGCGGCGCAAGTCCTGGTCGGCCATCACGACTTCACCACCTTCCGCGACGTCGGCTGTCAGTCCAAATCGCCGGTCAAGTCGCTGGACGTGGCGCGCGTGTCCCGGTTCGGAGAGGAGGTGCATCTGGTGTTTCAGGCGCGCAGCTTCCTGCATCGCCAGGTCCGGTCCATGGCCGGCACCCTGGTCGAGGTGGGTCTGGGCCGCTGGAGCGCCCACGACGTCAAGGCCGCGTTGGAGGCGAAGGACCGCGCCCGGTGCGGCCCCGTCGCCCCCTCGGCAGGGCTTTATCTCAGCGGCGTGCGCTACGACTGAACCCGCCGGTCAGCCGCGCTGCTGGACCAGCACCTCGGCGATCTGGACCGCGTTCAGGGCCGCGCCCTTCCTCAGATTGTCGTTCGAGACGAATAGGGCGAGACCATGCTCGACGGTCGGATCAGGGCGCACACGCCCGACGAAGACCGGGTCCTGACCCGACGCCTCCAGCGGGTTCGGCACGGCCGTCACCACCACGCCGGGCGCCTGCGCCAGCAGATCCAGCGCCTGAGCCGCCGACAGCGGGCGCTCGAACTCGACATTCATCGAAAGCGAATGGCCGGTGAAGACCGGCACCCGCACGCAGGTGCCCGAGACCGGCAGGCCGGGGATTTCCAGGATCTTGCGGCTCTCGTCGCGCAGCTTCAGCTCCTCGTCGGTGTAGCCGTCTTCGCCCAGCGCATAGTTCAGGGCCACCACGTTCGCGGCGATCGGCACGACCCACTTCTCTGGCGCCCCGAAGTCCACGGCCCCGCCGTCGCGCGCCAGGGCCGCGCCCTGCCCCACGGTCGCGCGCGCCTGATCCTCCAGCACGCGGATGCCCTCGATCCCCCCGCCCGAGACGGCCTGATAGGTGGAGACCGTCAGACGCTTCAGCCCCGCCGCGTCGTGTAGGGGCTTGAGCACCGGCATGGCGGCCATGGTGGTGCAGTTGGGGTTGGCGATGATCCCCTTGGGCAGATCGGCTAGGGCGTGGGGGTTCACCTCGGCGACCACCAGCGGCACTTGGGGGTCAGAGCGCCAAGCCGAGGAGTTGTCGATCACCACGGCCCCGGCCGCCGCCACCTTGGGCGCCAGGGCCTTGGACGTCTCGCCGCCGGCCGAGAAGAAGACGATGTCCAGACCAGCGTAGTCGGCGCTCGCCGCATCCTCGACCACGATGTCGTTGTCACCGAAGCGGATGGTCTTGCCCGCCGATCGGGCCGAGGCGAACAGGCGCAGCGAAGCCAGCGGGAAGGTCCGCTCGGCTAACAGCCCGCGCATCATCTCGCCGACGAGGCCGGTTGCGCCGACGATTCCCACGTGGGGCGGGTTGGACGGGGAAAAGGACATGAAGGCGTCTCCTGACAGGATGGAGGCGCGGGGTTCAGCCGGATCGACCGCCCCGCGCATCGGCGGGGCTTGGGATCGGGATTGACGCTAGACCGTGCGCGCACCCGAAACCGCCCCGCCGAAGCCGGTGGTTTTCAGGGTCATCGCTTTGGTCAGGCGCTGCGTCACGGCGACGCTCTCTAAGGGTGAGAACCGGTCGTGTAAACGGCCGACCACGGAAAAATCAACGCAGCAAGCATGATTGCGGGCTTGCCTGCGCAATAAAGCCGTCAATCTCGCCTCCCGTCATCCTCAAGCTTGACCCAAGGATGACGGAGCCGAAGGTTCGCGTATCAGACCTTGGACAGGATCAGCGTGCCGTTGGTGCCGCCGAAGCCGAAGCTGTTGGACATGACGTGGGTCAGTTCGCCGTCGTGGCGCTCCCGCAGGATCGGCATGCCTTCGAACGCCGGATCGAGATTTTCGATATGGGCGCTTTCGGCGGCGAAGCCGTTCTGCATCATCAACAGGCAGTAGATGGCTTCCTGGGCGCCGGCCGCGCCGAGCGAGTGGCCGGTCAGCGACTTGGTCGAGGAGATCATCGGCATCTGGTCGCCGAAGACGGCGCGCACGGCCTCCATCTCCTTGGCGTCGCCCACGGGCGTCGAGGTGCCGTGCGGGTTCAGATAGTCGATCTTCGGATTGCCGGCCTGTTCCAGCGCGATCTTCATGCAGCGCTGGGCGCCCTCGCCCGAGGGCGCGACCATGTCGTAGCCATCGGCGTTGGCGCCATAGCCGGTGACCTCGGCATAGATGGTCGCGCCGCGCGCCTTGGCCCGCTCATACTCTTCCAGCACCACGATGCCCGCGCCGCCAGCGATGACGAAGCCGTCGCGGTTGGCGTCATAGGCTCTGGAGGCGACCGACGGATTGTCGTTGAAGTCAGACGACATGGCGCCCATGGCGTCGAACATGTTGGACATGGACCAGTCGATGTCCTCGCAGCCGCCGGCGAAGACCACGTCCTGCTTGCCCCACTGGATCTGTTCGACCCCGGCGCCGATGCAGTGGGCCGACGTCGCGCAGGCCGAGCTGATCGAATAGTTGATGCCGCGCATCTGGAACCAGGTCGACAGCACCGCCGACGGGCCCGACGCCATCGCCTTGGGCACGGCGAACGGGCCGATGCGCTTGGGCGCGCCCTTTTCGACCGTGGTCGCGGCCGCCTGCAGGATCACCTGGGTCGAGGGACCGCCCTCGCCCACGATCAGGCCGATGCGGTCATCCTTGATCTCGTCCGCCGTCATGCCCGACGACTTCAGAGCCTCTTCGAAGGCGATGTGGCCCCAGGCCGTGCCGTTGGCCAGGAAGCGCGCGGCGCGACGGTCGACCAGTTCTTCCCATGGACCGATCTTGGGCGGCGCCCAGACCTGGCTGCGGAAGCCGTATTTGGCGTGGTCGGGGGCATGAACGACGCCCGAACGGGCTTCGCGCAGGGACTGGGTCACCTCCTCGGCGCCGTGGCCGATGGAAGAGACGATGCCCAGGCCGGTGACGACGACACGACGCATGGTGTTTCCTTCTTGATGCTTCCTGGTCCGAGGACCGTCCGCCTTGTTCGCGGTTATATAGGGGCGTTAACCGCCCGCCGCCTCATCCTTGGCGCCGAACAGGCCGACCCGCATGTCGTTGCAGGTGTAGATGATCTGGCCGTCGGCCTCCAGCACGCCGTCGGCGATGCCCATGACCAGCTTGCGGTTGATGACGCGCTTCAGGTTGATCTTGTAGACCACCTTCTTGATGTCCGGGGTGACCTGGCCGGTGAACTTGACCTCGCCGACGCCCAGCGCGCGACCGCGGCCGGGGCCGCCGATCCAGCCCAGATAGAAGCCGACCAGCTGCCACATGGCGTCCAGGCCCAGGCAGCCCGGCATGACGGGGTCGCCGATGAAGTGGCACTGGAAGAACCAGAGGTCGGGATGGATGTCGAGTTCGGCCTCGACATAGCCCTTGCCGTGCTCGCCGCCGTCCGCATTGATCGTGGTGATGCGGTCGAACATCAGCATCGGCGGGGCGGGCAGCTGGGCGTTGCCGGGACCGAACAGCTCGCCGCGGCCCGAGGCCAGCAGGGCCTCATGATCGAAGGACGAAGGATATTGGGACTGGGTCAAGGCGCTTCCGTTTCTTGAGACGTTGCGCGCGGGTTACACGACCGCGCCGCTTCGCTCAACAGCGTGCGGTCAGTTGCGACCCGTGCCCGCGGGGCGATTGGCGTTGCACAGCGCCCGCTCCTGGGTGCCGAACACCGCCCGCTGGGCCACAAAACCCTCCAGCCGTCGCGCCCGGACCTTGCACCAGCCCTCTTCGCATTCGTCCAGCATCACCAGGGCGCGTGGCGACAGGCGCGCGCGCACCGACGCGGTCTCGGATCGGCCCGAGCGGATCGGCACTTCCTCGGCAGTCGTGTTGAAGACATAGCGCCGGCCCGACGACACCGTGCGGTGGATCCAGGCCACGGCCCCGTCCGGGTCGCAGATCTTGCGCCATTCGGTCGTCTCGGCGATCACCTGAACCGGCAGGCCGGCGGCGCGGTATTCCCACAGGATCGGATAATCCAGGCCCGGCCCCTGGCGCGCGCGGACGTGCGAGGACTTCAGCGAAATCCAGCGCGGCACCTCAAGCCCGGTCGGGGTCGGGCGGCCGTCGGGCATGGTCGCGCCGGCGCTGGCCATCACGCCGAGGCCGAGAATGGCTCCAACGATGGCGATGCGGCGTCGCAGGCTTTGGAAGATGGCGGCGGCTTTGCTAGACACTGATTGGAACGACCCGTCGCGCGGGCTTTGATCCGTCTGAATCGCCGCCCGCTAACCAAGGCCGAGAATGTCCCCCCGCAAGCTTAAGGTCGTATTAACCAGACGCCTGCCCGACGCGGTCGAAACGCGGATGCGCGAGTTGTTCGACGCCGAGCTGAACCTGAAGGATCAGCCGATGGACCGCGCCGCGTTGCAGGCCGCCGTCCAGCGGGCCGAGGTTCTGGTGCCCACGATCACCGACGTCATCGACGCCGACCTGATCAATGGCGCAGGCGAGCAGTTGAAGATGATCGCCAACTTCGGCGCCGGGGTGGACCATATCGACGTCGATGCGGCCGTGGCGCGCGGCATCATCGTCACCAACACCCCCGGCGTCCTGACCGAGGACACCGCCGACCTGGCCATGAGCCTGATCCTGGCCGTCAGCCGCCGAATCGTCGAGGGCGCCCAGGTGGTCGCCGAAGGCCGCTTCGAGGGCTGGACCCCGACCTGGATGTGCGGACGCAAGCTTTGGGGCAAGCGGCTGGGCATCGTCGGCATGGGCCGGATCGGCCAGGCCCTGGCCCGCCGCGCCAAGGCCTTCGGGCTTCAAGTCCACTATCACAATCGCAAGCCCGTCCCGGCCCTGATCGAAGAAGAACTGGGCGCGACCTACTGGGACGATCTGGACCAGATGCTGGCGCGGATGGACATCGTCTCGCTGAACTGTCCGGCGACGAAGGACACCCACCATCTGCTGTCGGCCGAACGCCTGGCCCGGCTCCAGCCCCACGCCATCCTGATCAACACCGCCCGCGGCGAGCTGATCGACGAGGCGGCCCTGGCCCAGGCGGTGGCCATGCGCGCTCTGTCCGGCGTCGGCCTGGACGTGTTCGAGAACGAACCCGCCATCCATCATGGCCTGCTGGGTCAATCCAATGTCGTGCTGTTGCCCCACCTGGGTTCCGCCACCCTGGAAGCACGCCAGGACATGGGCGACCGCGTCATCGCCAACGTCATGACCTATCAGAATGGCCACCGCCCGCCTGACCGCGTCATCCCCGCAATGCTCTAGGCCGGCGATGCTCTAAGGCGCAGCCAGCAACCGCTCGGCCGCATCGGGATATTTCTGCGCCAGCCGCGCCGCCCAGTCGGCCTTGAGCGGCAGCGGCGCGCGTACCTCGCGAATGCGGCGCTCGACCAGGGCGGCGGCCTCGCGGTGCGCGGGCCAGTCCATCAGAAACTCCAGCGCCGTCTCGAAATCGGCGTAGGCCGCGGCGTGAGCCAGGGCGCGGTCCAGCGCCTCCACATCGTCGAAATCCGGCAGGCGCGCCAGATAGGCCCGCAGTACCGGCGCGGACAGGTCGCGCTCGAACATCGCCCAGCGCAGATCCTGCGCCTCGTCCTTGCGGCCCTCGGCTTCCAAGAGGTCGATCGAGGTCGCCTCCCATGCCGGCGTCATGACCGGCGGTCCGGCCTGCGGCGACCGGCCGAAGGTCCATCTCCGATTGCCCGCCGACGGTTTCAGCGCCGCCTCCAGCGCCTGACGCGCTTCTGGAATGCGATCAGCGACCAGCAGCCGCTTGGCCATCACCGCCGCAAAATCCGGCGAGCCTCGTTCCTCCGGCGTCGTCATCGACAGCCACAGGTCCAGATCGCCCGCCCGGTCGGCCAGCCGTCGCACGACCGTCCGCATGCCGCGCGGACTCGATGCAGTATCGAGGCGATCCAGCAGCCTCTTAGCCATGTCCGCCGTCAGATCGTCGCCGCCCGCGCCGATCCAACGGGCGTATTCGAGCGGTTGCCGCGCCACCGCCTCCGCCAGCAAACCCACTGTGCTCTCGTCCGTCCGAACCGCAGCCTCGGCGATCCGCCACAAATCCGCGGCCGCCGTTTCGAACGCGTCGGCCAGTTCGCCCTTCTGATCCTTGACACGCGTCGCCAGGCTGCGAAACAGTTCGAACCAGCCGATCAATCGCTCCAACCCCATCGCCGGCGCGGCCTCGGCCAGATCCTCGACGATTGCAGCCCGCAGAATCTCCAGATCGCGCAGCAGGTCCGGCCGCTTTCGCCACGACACGCGCGCGCGGCTGGCCGCGATGGTCGTCAATCGCTTGTCGATTTCCAGGGCCAGCAGGTCCGGCCCCGTCTCGGCCGCCATCACCAGCCTGAGCCGCCGCTTCAGGATCGCATCCGCATCCGCCGCCTGCATCAGCAGTTCGCCCAGACGCTCAGCGCCTAAGCCGCTGAGATTTGCGGCGTTCAGGCGTTTGGGCGAGGCGGAACGTCGGGCCATCAGGCCTCCTTTTCACAAGTCTGTCGGACCGAACTCACACGGCTGTCGAAAACCGCTGGCAGGGGAGGAACCGTCGTAAACGCGCTTCGTTTCCGGCGTCCTGATCGAGGAAGTGTGCGTTGGACTCCTACTACTGCATCGTCAACCTGCCCGGCGTTCCGGTGCGGGACATCTGCGTCCTCGACGCGATTAACGACACGGCGGCCAATCAGGCGCTGGAGGCGATCGCCCGCAACTGGGTCGGGTTCGAGACCCTATATCTCTATTGCGGCGAACGTCTGGTGACGGTGCTCAGCAACCCGGCGCTGGGCTTCGCTCCGCCGCTGCCTGACTTGGATCTGGCCGACATCCGTTTCGCGACGGCCGCCTGAGCGTCAGCCGCCGCAGACCGGGCATTCCGGATCAGCGGCGACCCGCACGGTCCGCGCCGAGCCCGCCAGTCCATCATACAGCATCAGCCGTCCCGTCAGGGCCTCGCCCGCGCCGGTGATCAGCTTGATGACCTCCAGCGCCGCCATCGACCCGATCACGCCGGTCAGAGCGCCCACGACGCCGACGCGCGCACAGGTCTCCGCATCCGGCGGGATCTCGGGCACCAGGCATTGATAGCAGGGCTGGCCCGAACACACCCCGACCTGCCCGTTCCAGCGGCCAAGCGCGCCCGACACCAGCGGCTTGCCCGCCGCAACGCAGGCCGCATTGACCCACAGCCGGGTCTGAAAATCGTCGGTCCCGTCCAACACGATGTCGAAGGCTTCGATCCGCGCCGCCGCATTCTCAACGGTGATCCGCTCGGCGAAGGTTTCGACCGCAATATGCGGATTGAGGCCGACCAGCCGTTCCGCCGCCGCCTCGACCTTTGACCGGCCGACCTGCGCTGTGGAGAAGGCGATCTGCCGCTGAAGGTTGGACAGGCCCACCACGTCGTCGTCGATCAGGCCCAGCGCCCCGACACCCGCCGCCGCCAGATAGAGCGCCGCCGGCGATCCCACGCCGCCCGCGCCGACGATCAGCACTCGCGCGCGCTTCAGCGCCTGCTGCCCCGGCCCGCCCAACTCGGACAGGACCAGGTGGCGCGCGTAGCGTTCGACTTCGTCTTCGGAAAAGATCACCGCCCTATCTAGCGCCGCAGAGGTTCAGGCGCGAGGGGCGTGGTCGATGTCGCCTTGTAGCCTCAGGCGGCCATCCGGACGTGTTCGCACGACAGCAGCTTCTCGAGCCCTGCGCTGGACAGGTCGCTCAGTCGCCGGCCGCGCAGAATGTCCGCCGCCTGCTGTGTGCTGAGGGCGCACAGCCGCGCGGGGTCCTGCACCCGCCGCTGCATGACCGGGCGATCATCCAGCACACGGATGTTGCAGTGGCGCGGATCCTTCCCAAGACGCGACATCAGCCGATCCACATCGGCGCGCGCGCCCTCGATCATCTGTGCCGCTTCGCCTTCGTGGAACAGCATGGCGCTGCCGATCTCGTCGCGGCGATTGTTTCGCTCCGACACGCCCAGGATTTCGGCGAGCGCCTGAAGCGTGTGGTTCACGCCACCGATCACTTCACTCACGAAAACGACGCGATAAAGCAAAGCCTGGCCCTCGATATCAAAGATCGGCGAAATTGGATTGCGCCTTCTAGCCAATATTGGGGTCAAAATAAGACGGCGTTATCCATCGACGCGACAGACTTGATGCCGACGGCCCGCCGCGCCATCTGATCGTCATGACACAGACCGCATCCAACTTCCCCGACTGGCACGGCACCACCATTCTGGCGGTGCGCAAAAACGGACGCACCGTGATCGCCGGCGACGGCCAGGTCTCGATGGGCCCCACCATCGTCAAGGGCGCGGCCCGGAAGGTGCGCACCCTCGCGGGCGGCAAGGTGCTGGCGGGCTTTGCCGGCGCTACGGCGGACGCCTTCACACTGATCGAGCGCCTGGAAGCCAAGCTGGAGCAGTATCCGGATCAGCTGGCGCGCGCCTGCGTCGACCTCGCCAAGGATTGGCGTACCGACCGCTATCTGCGCCGGCTGGAGGCCATGCTGCTGGTGGCGGACAAGTCGTCCATCTTCACCGTGACGGGCGTCGGCGATGTGCTGGAGCCAGAGTATGGCGTCGCCGCCGTCGGTTCGGGCGGCAACTACGCCCTGTCGGCCGCCCGCGCGCTGATCGAGGAAACGGAGCTGGACGCCGAACAGGTCGCCCGTAAGGCCATGAAGATCGCGGCCGAAATCTGCGTCTACACCAACGGCAATCTGACCGTGGAAACGCTCCAGGCCTGATTTGCCGGGTGGGTCAGATCACTTCGGCGATCAGACCGCGGGCCTTGGCCTCCTGCGCCTCGATATACCAGTTGGCGGGGGCGCGTCTCAGCACCTCCTCCATAGTCACCGACGATCCGCGCACCAGGTTCTCGAAGCCCTCGTTCTGGATGGCGATGGAGTGTTCCAGCTCGTTCAGCATGGCGCGGACTGAGGCGATGCAGGTCGTCAGCGGCCCAGTGACGTGAAGTTGAGTATCCATCTTGCGCTCGTGGATCATCACGCGGGCGCCGCGCGTCAGATAGCGGTTCTCCACCGCAAAGAAGCTCATGAAGGTCGCGCCGGCGGAATAGATCGCCGCCTTGCCCAGAAAGACCAGCCGCCGCGACGGATTGATGTCGCTTTGAAAGCGCACGTCCTCGCCCATCATGCGCGCCACCTCCGGATCACCACCCAGGGTCGACAGTTCGATGACGGTCAGACCGGTATCCGGCGCGTCCGCCATCTGCTGGCGGAACCTCTCGTACATGGCGTAATCGACCGCGCCGGCGAGCAGGATGCGCGGCGTATCGAACGCCTTGGCGGTCAGAATGCCGCTTGGCGCAGTCTCAGACATCAACGCTCTGCCGCCGAGGCGGCGTCGTCGCTGATGGGATAGCCGTGGGCGGACGCCCACGATCGCGCCTCGCGGATCGAGAAGAAGGCCTGGTTCTGAACGCGCCGCGACCCGGCCTCGTCGATCAGTTCGCACTCCCACCACCGGATCGTGCGGCGATCGGAGGTGTTGCAGGTGCGCGGAACGAGAAGGGCGTGGGGCGTCATGCGCCATCAACGAAAAAATGCGCAGAGCGGTTCCGTCGAGGTCAGGATTTCGTCTTTAAGAACAGACCATTGCGCGACACCGACCGACGCTGCCGCTATGTCAGCAGTGGTGGAGAATTTGCGATCAATGGCGCCTTGGCTTAAGCGCGCGCCATGACCGACGCCGCGCCTCCCCGCCCCCACGCCCGCAACCCGCGCGGCTTCGCCGACAAGCGCGGCCGCGACCTGACCGCCGAGCGGCGCATCGTTGCGCGCGTGTCCGAGGTTTACGAGCGTTGGGGCTTCGAGCCGCTGGAGACGCCGGCCTTCGAGTATGCCGATGCGTTGGGCAAGTTCCTGCCCGACGCCGATCGCCCGAACGAAGGCGTCTTCGCGCTACAGGACGACGCGGGCTCGGACGAGCCGGGCGAATGGATGGCCTTGCGCTACGACCACACCGCGCCCCTGGCCCGGTTCGCCGCCCAGACCTGGGAGACCCTGCCCAAGCCGTTCCGCCGCTATGCCTATGGCCCCGTCTGGCGCAATGAAAAGCCCGGCCCCGGCCGATTCCGCGAATTCTGGCAGTGCGACGCCGACACCGTCGGCTCGGACCGGCCCGAAGCCGACGCCGAGATCATCGCCATGGGTTGCGAAGGCCTGCGCGCCGCCGGGCTGGACACCGGCCAGGCCCAAATCCGCGTTTCGAACCGCAAGCTGTTCGACGGCCTGTTCGACGCCGGCGGCGTGACCGAGGCCGGTCAACGGCTGACGGCGCTTCGCGCCATCGACAAGTTCGACCGCCTGGGCTGGGAGGGCGTGGTCCAACTGCTGGGCGAAGGGCGTCTGGACGACTCGGGCGACTACACCAAGGGCGCGCAACTGCCCGCCAAGGTCACGGCCGCCATCGAGGCGTTTCTGGCCTCGGCCAACACGCCCGGCTTGTCCCGGGCCGAGACGCTGGACGCGGTCGCACGCTCCGGCGACCTGGGCGCGGCGGGCGAGGCGGCGCTGAACGAACTGGCCGCCATCGACCGCGCGCTGGCCGCCATGTCGGTCGGTCAGGACGCCGTGAAGTTCGATCCGACCATCGTGCGCGGTCTGGAATATTACACCGGCGCCGTGTTCGAGGCCGAGCTGCTGCTCGACACGGTCGACGACAAGGGTCGTCCCGTCCGCTTCGGCTCCATCGGCGGCGGCGGCCGCTATGACGATCTGGTCGCCCGCTTCACCGGCCTGAGCACGCCGGCCACTGGCTTCTCCTTCGGCGTCTCGCGCCTGGCCTCGGCCCTGCGCGCGGCGGGACGGGGCGCCGAGGATGCCGTGCGCGGCCCCGTGGTCGTCATCGTCTTCTCCGAGGACGACATGGCTCATTATCTGACCGCCGTCGCCGAACTGCGCGCCGCCGGAATCGCCGCCGAGCTTTATCTGGGTCGCGCCGGCATGAAGGCGCAGATGAAATACGCAGACCGACGCGGCGCCCCGGCTGTCGTCATTCTGGGCGGCGACGAAATCGCCGCCGGCGAGGTCACGATCAAGGATCTGGACGCCGGCCGCGCCGCCGCCGCCGCCATTACGGACAACGACGCCTGGAAGGCCGAGCGCCCCGGTCAGATGAAGATACGCCGCGAAGGCCTGGTCGCCGCCATCAAGTCCATTATCGAATAAGCTTCGATAATGACGCGCCTCTGAAATGGGTTATCAGTGATAAGTCGAAGAAAGTTCGACTCTTGCCAAACCGGCCGTTGACGACCGACCGGCCCTTGCGTCAAATGACCTCACTCGAGGGCAAGCGTTGCTCAAGCGCGCAGCACTCGAAGGCGTTTCGGGGAGGAAACGTCCGCTCTTTAAAGAGCGCGAAAGCCCGCTGCGATGTATCCCCCGCAGCGGGCTTTTTCGCGTCTGGCGCCCAGGCAAATGCTCATTACACCTCGACAAATTCTCGATGCGGCGTCGAGATCGAGCCGCCCGGTCTCGATATGAAAAAGGCCGGGGCGAACCCCGGCCTTTCCATTCTTGAACAAGCGTCGCCTTACCAGAGGCGAACGCGTTCGTCGGGCGTCAGATAGTATTTCGTGTCCGGCTGAACATCGAAGGCGTCGTACCAGGCGTCGACGTTGCGCAGCGGGCCGATGACGCGGAACTGGGCGGCCGAGTGCGGGTCAGTGGCGACCTGCTGCTTCAGCGCCTCGTCGCGGTACTTCGACTGCCAGACCTGGGCCCAGCCATAGAAGAAGCGCTGGTCGCCGGTCGCGCCGTCCAGAACCGGCGCCGGCTGGCCGTTCAGCGACAGGTGATAGGCCTCAAGACCGACGGCCACGCCAGACGCGTCGCCGATGTTCTCGCCCATCGTCAGGCCAGGGTTGATGTGATAGCCGGCGATCGGCTCGTAGGTCGCATATTGCGCGCCTAGACGCGCCGTTAGGGCCTCGAAGTTGGCCTTGTCTTCCGGCGTCCACCAGTTGCGCAGCACGCCGTCGCCGTCGGACTTGGAGCCTTGGTCGTCGAAGCCGTGGCCGATCTCGTGCCCGATCACGCCGCCGATGCCGCCATAGTTGACCGCCGCATCGCCATTCGGATCGAAGAAGGGCGGCTGCAGGATCGCGGCCGGGAAGACGATCTCGTTGTTGGCCGAGTTGTAGTAGGCGTTGACCGTCTGCGGGGTCATGCCCCACTCCGACTTGTCGACCGGCTCATCGAGGCGGGCCAGATCATAGTTCCATTCGAACAGGCCGCGGCGCTCGGCGTTGCCGACCAGGTCGTTCGCGCGGATGTCCAGGCCGGAGTAGTCGCGCCACTTGTCGGGATAGCCGATCTTGACGGTGAACTTGCGTAGCTTCTCCTGCGCCGCCGCCTTGGTCTCGGTCCCCATCCAGGTCAGGTTGTCGATCCGGTGCGACAGGGCGGTGCGCAGATTGGCGACCAACTCTTCCATCTTGGCCTTGGATTCGGCCGGGAAGTACTGGGCGACGTAGAGCCGGCCCGTGGCCTCGCCCAGCGATCCTTCGGCGAAGGAGATCGCGCGCTTTTCGCGGGTGCGCTGCTCAGGCTGACCCGACAGATCGCGCGAACGGAACTCCCACTGAGCGTCGGCGAAGCGTTTGGACATCAGCGGCGCCATGTCGTCGGCGGTGTGGAAGGCCTGCCAAGCCTGCAGCAGTTCGACCGGCGTCTCGGCGTAGATGGCCGCGATCTTGGGCATGGCCGTGTCCTGACGTACGATCAGGCGCGGCACGCCGCCCAGCTTGGCCGCATCGTAGTAGGCCTGCCAGGCGAAGCCCGGCGCGTCCTGGGTCAGTTTGGCGATGGTGAACTCGTTGTAGGTGCGGTCGCGGTTGCGGTTCTCGACCGGTGTCCAGTGGGCCTCGGCGATCTTGGTTTCCAGCGCGACGATCTGGGCGGCGGTCTCGGTCGGGTTGGTCCAGCCGATCATCTCCAGCATCCGGCCGACATAGGCCTGATACTTCTCTTTCTTGTCGGCGAAACGGGCGTCCAGATAATAGTCGCGGTTCGGGAGGCCGATGCCCGACTGGCCCGTCGAGACGACGTAGCGGGTCGGTTGCTTGGAATCGATCGTGATGCCGGTGCCGAAGAAGGACGAGCCGAAGCGGCCGGCCGTCTGGCCCATATAGACGGCCATCTTGTCGTGGCTGTCGGCGGCGCGGATCGCGGCCAGATAGGGTTGCAGCGGCTGGGCGTCCAACTGCTCGATGCGCGCCTCGTCGATGTAGGAGCGATAGGCGTCGGCGACCTTGGCCTCGTCCGATCCAGGCGCCAGGTCGGTGCGGTTGGCCAGGCCCAGCACCAACTCCTTCATGCGGTTGTCCGACAGTTCGCGCAGCAGGGCGAACGAGCCGTAGCTGGTGCGGTCCGACGGAATGACCAGCTTTTCCAGCGCCTTGCCGTTGGCGTATTGGAAGAAGTCGTCGCCCGGCTTCACCGAGGTGTCACGGCCGGCCATGTCGAAGCCCCAAGAGCCATAGCGGGGCGCCTCTGTGCCCTGCCAGCCGGCTGCCGTCTCTTCGCCTGAGAACAGCGAAACGAGGGTGCAGGCGTCGTCGATGCAGGCGTGGTCGTGACCGATATCCTGAGCCAGAACCGTGCTGGCGGGCAGAAGAAGGGCGCCGACGGCGGCCCCGATAAGCAGACGTTTCATCACTATGTCCCTGTTCCCACCCGGCATCTGGATGGCTCGGCGCGGACCCTAATCCCGCGAGGGGGGGTGTCGCCTTAAAAAAAGTTCATGATTCCGATACGGCCTCTCGCCACAGCGCTGGGATCAGGGTCAGATACGTGGACCCAAGGAGGGCGGATGCACGGTCAGGGCGGCGACTATAAGGATCTGATGGTCTTTCTGGCCGCCGCCGGCGTCATCGTGCCCCTGGTCAATCGGCTGAAGGTCAGCCCCGTCCTGGGCTTCCTCGCTGCGGGCGTTTTGCTGGGCCCGGACGGCCTGGGACGGTTCGCGCAAAGCCTGCCCTGGCTGTCGTGGCTGACCATCCGCGATCCGGGCCAGCTGGCGCAGTTGTCGGAACTGGGCGTCGCCTTCCTGTTGTTCATGATCGGTCTGGAGCTGTCGTGGGAGCGGTTGCGCGCCATGCGTCGGCTCGTGTTCGGCCTGGGACTGATGCAGGTCGTCGTCTGCACCGCCGTGCTGGCGGGCGGCTTCATGCTGATGGGCCAGACCCTGGCCAGCGCCGTGGTGCTGGGCATGGGCCTCGCCCTGTCCTCCACGGCCGTTGTCATGCCCGTGCTGGCCGAGCGCGGCCGGCTGAAGGGGACGGTCGGCCGCTCCACCTTCGCCATCCTGCTGGCCCAGGATTTGTCGGTGGCCCCGATCCTGATCACCGTCAATGTCCTCGCGGCCCTGGCCCAGCAGGGCGGCGCGCTCGATCCCGCCGTTCTGGGGCGCGCCCTGTTCACCCTGGTTCCGGCCGCCATCGGCCTGGGTCTGATGGTGCTGCTGGGGCGGGTCGTGCTGCGGCCGATGTTCCGGTCGGTGGCCAAGGCGCGTAAGGCCGCTCAGGGCGGCGAACTGTTCGTCGCCGCCTCCCTGCTGGTGGTGGTCGGGGCTGGTCTCGCCGCCCAGGCCAGCGGCCTGTCGATGAGCATCGGCGCGCTTGTCGCCGGCGTGCTGCTGGCCGAGACCGAATTCCGGCGCGAGGTCGAGGTTTCCATCGAACCGTTCAAGGGGCTTCTGCTGGGCGTCTTCTTCGTCGGCGTCGGCCTGGGTCTGGACCTGGACGCCATAGCCGCCGATCCGGTCGGCGTTTTCGGCCTGGCCCTGGCCCTGACGGTCGTGAAGACCGGCGTCATCTTCAGCCTAGCGCGCTTCTGGGGCCTGGGCGCCCGACCGGCGCTGGAGACGGCGCTCGTTCTGGCGCCGGCGGGCGAGTTCGCCTTCGTGGTCTTCGCCACCGGCCTGGTCGAGGGCCTCGCACCGCCGCAGTTGACCAACACCGTGGCCCTGTCGGCGACCGTCAGCATCTTTTCGATCCCCCTGCTCGCCCTGCTGGGTCAGAAGCTGGCGCGAAAGTCGGCCGCCGCAGGCCAGCTCGTCGAGCTTCCAAAGCTGGAGGCGGCCGACGGCGCAGTCATCATCGTCGGTTTCGGGCGCGTCGGCCGGCTGATCGGGGAAATGCTGAAGGCACACAATCAGCCCTTCATCGCCTTGGACACCGATGCGGGCGCCGTCGCTGCGGGCCGACGTGACGGATTCGATGTCTTCTATGGCGATGCGGGGCGGCGCGAGATGCTTCAGCACTGCGGCGTCCAGTCCACCCGCGCCCTGATCGTCACGATGGATGCGCCGACGAAGGTGGACGAGGTGGTCACGACGGCGCGGTCCATGCGCGACGACCTGATCCTGATCGCGCGCGCCCGTGACGACCAGCACGCCATTCGGCTGTATGGACTGGGCGTCACCGACGCCGTGCCGGAGACGACCGAGGCCAGTCTGCAGCTCGCGGAAAACACCCTCGTCGATCTGGGTGTGCCCATGGGCCTTGTGCTCGCCTCGGTCCACGAACGTCGTGATCAGTTTCGCAAGGCCTTCCAGTCAGCCATCCCGATCGAACGTCGCAATCGGCCCAGCCGGGCGCTGCGCACAGCCCGCACCGATCCCGCACCGGAGTAGAGTGAGCCTTCTATCGACAGCCGCCGGACCCATTTTCGTCATGGTTCCGTGATGCAAGCGCGCCTCTCCATGACTGCATCTGCGGAGCAGAAGCGCCCTTTCGGTTCGATCCAAGGGCTCAGATATTCATTCGAGGTCGCTGCCGGGCCCGCCCCGACCAGAAACCGAAAGTAGAGTAAAAGCCTGATTATATGACAGATACCGTCGCCTCCCTCGCTGTCGAGCCCCGCTTGAACCGCCGCCAGGCCGCCAAAATCCGCACGCGACAAAAGGTTCTGGACGCCGCCCGCTCGCTCTTCGCCGAGCGCGGCTATGAGCCGGCCACGATCCGCGACATCGCCAAGGGCGCGGGCATGTCCACCGGCGCCGTCTTCGCCAACTTCCAGGACAAGGCCGAACTGTTCGAAGCGGTCCTGACCGAGGACATGACGCGTCTGGCCGAGGTGGTCGAGGCCGCGGCGCTCGAAGGCGAACCCGTCCGCCAGCGCCTCGTCAGCGCGCTGAGCGCCGGGTACCACTCGTCGCTGGACCAACTGCCGCTGTTCCAGGCCATCGTGGCGCGCTCGTGGTTCCAGCCCCTGGCCGCCGAAATGCGCGCCCGCGCCGCGACCAAGAACCTGCTGCTCGCCATCAGCAACATCCTTCAGGATGCGGTGGCCAAGGGCGAGCTGTCCAAGGACGCCGACAGCCGTCTGCTGGTCGAGCTGATCTGGGACGCCTATCTGTCGAACTATCGCCGCGCCGCCTATGACGAATGGGACGCGCAGGCTTTGTCCGACCATATGGGCAAGCAGATCGACGTGATCCTGGCCGGCGCCATCGCCGCCAAATAGGCCAGAGCAAAGACGCTTTTCGAAAGGCCGGGTCCGCCAGCGCGGGCCCGGCCTTTTTCGTGAGCGTCAGGTTCGGCGTTTCAGGGTGACGTAGAAGGCGCCGTTTCCGCCATGCTTCTGGTGGGCGATGGTGAAGCCCGACACCACGCCGCGCAGTGCGGGCGAATGCATCCATTCGGCAAAGGCCGAGCGGATCACCCCGCCGCCCATCCGCCCCTGGCCGGTGATGACCAGCACCGCACGCATTCCACGCGCCTGGCAGGATATCAGGAATCCTCGAAGCTGATCCTCAGCCTCGAACCGGCCGAAGCCATGCAGGTCGATGCGCGCCTCAATGGGGTCGCGTTCGCGCGACAGCCGCTGCTTGCGGCGCGGCTCCAGATCCTCGGGCGCGGGCTTGGGTTTGTTCGGCGAAGGTCGCTTTTCCGCCGGCGGCGCGACAGCGGTGCGTTTGGGAGACGCCTTGATCAGGGGGCGCGGGCGTTCGATCGGCGTCACCACGATCTCGGGAGGCGTTTCGGCGCCGGGCGTGACGCGGACTGCCTTGCGCGTCCTCGGCGTCACGACCGATCCGGCCACGCGGGTCCAGATGCGACGGTCTTCGGGCGTCAGTCCGTTCTCATCACGGCTCGAGCCCTTTCGCCTCATGCCTCGCCGTCGTCCTCGATGGTGTCGCCTGGGCCGGGCTCATGCGCCAGCAAGTCACCGGGCTGGCAGTCCAGCTCGCGGCACAGGGCGTCCAGGGTGGAGAACCGAACCGCGCGGGCCTTGCCCGTCTTCAGGATCGACAGGTTCGCCACCGTCACCCCGACCCGGTCGGCGAGTTCGGTCAACGACATGCGGCGTTCCACGAGGACGCGGTCGAGCTGGACGCGGATGGCCATGCGGAAATCCTACTTCGAAACGGCTCAGATCGTCAGTTCGGATTCGCGACGCAGGCGCGCGCCCTCGCGGAACACCTCCGCCAGCACGAAGACGATGAGCACGGAAAAGATGGGGGTCAGCAGTTCGCCGAAGCCCTGCGGGTCCATCACGCCGGGCGCCAGACGCTTGGCGACGAAGCCTTGGGCCACCCAGACGCCGCCGGTCACGACCGCCAGGGTCAGGCCGATCTGGCGCAGACGGCGCACGTTATCGGGCTGGAAGGGGTCGCCCATGGTCAGGGTGCGGATGATGCGGCGCAGGCTGCGCAGGATCAGCATGAACCCGCCGAAGTAGGCGGTCGCGGCGCCCAAACCGAACAGCAGCAGGGTGCGCGTCAGCGGCAGTTGCTTGCCGCCGGAATCCCCGCTGACGGTGATGTTGACATTGTCCAGGGGAATGAAGATCGCGGCGATGACCAGCAGCAGCAGAATGCCGGTGATCAACCAGAGAAGGATATAGGCGACGTCCAGAACCACCTTCAACACGCTGGACACCGAACCTGGGCCTAGCGCCTTGATCGGCGCGCCCAGCCAGTTCGGAACGCTTGCCTCGCCTCGCTTCAGCGGATTTGGCGGCAGGGGCAGGCGCATGGTCTTTTTGATCTCAAGCCGGGGAAGGCGGGGCGATGGCCACGCGGGGTCCGGCGAACCCGCGCGCGGCTCTATACATCGCGGTCTTCATGCAGGTCGTCAAAGCTCCAGTGATCGAAAAGAGAGGGATCAAAGGGCTTGGAACAGGGTGACGACCAGGGCGGTGGGCAGGGCGGCGATCAGAACGGTGCTGACAAAAGCAGCGCCGACCTTGTCGAGCCACATCGAGGTGTTCATCGTATGCATTGTGGTTCTCCGTCTTTCGTATTTGGGCGATTATCGCCGTTTGGATTTGTTAGCCGCATGATCGTTCCCGGTTTTCCGGAAGTCCTGAACGCTGCGACCTCGTTCCTGACGATCAATAGATAGGCCGTGCGGGCGAAAAAGGCACGTTACATATCGTTTAACGATATTAAACTTTGGCAATAGACTGTTTCAGGAGTGTGATCGACGATGAATCTCAAGCTTATCAAAGGGATGCGGATCGTCGTGGCGACGCACAACGGCGGCAAGGTTCCCGAAATCTCGGCGCTGCTCGGCGGAAATTACGAACTCGTCACCGCCGGCCAGCTGAACCTGCCCGAACCCGACGAGACGGAGAGCACCTTCACCGGCAACGCCATGCTGAAGGCGCGTCACGCGGCGGAGCTGTCGGGCGAGGTTTCGCTGGCCGACGATTCCGGCCTGTCGGTCGCGGCGCTGGATGGCGCGCCGGGCATCTTCTCTGCGCGCTGGGCCGGGCCGGGCAAGGATTTCGCCGTCGCCATGAAGAAGGTCGAAGAGCGGCTGGAAGAGATCGGCGCGACGGACCGCACCGCCTGGTTCACCTCGGCCCTGGCGGTCGCCTGGCCGGACGGCCCCTGTGTGGTGGTCCAGGGCGAGGTCCACGGCCAGCTGACCTTCCCCCCACGCGGCGATCGGGGATTCGGCTACGACCCGCTCTTCATTCCGAACGGCGGCGACCGGACCTTCGGCGAGATGGAACCGGCGGCCAAGGACGCCATCAGCCACCGCACCGTCGCCTTCGCCAAGCTGACGGCCGCCCTGATTGACTGATCCGCTTGATCCGGGATCGGACGTCGGCCTCTACGTCCACTGGCCCTATTGCGCGCGCATCTGCCCCTACTGTGACTTCAACGTCGTGCGTGATCGCGGGCGCACCAAGGAACAGGCCGGGCTGGTCGAGGCAATCCTGGCCGATCTGCGCGCCCAGAGAGATCTGACAGGTCCGCGACGCCTGGCCTCAATCTTCTTCGGCGGCGGCACGCCGTCGCTGATGGCGCCCGACGCCATCGCGCGCATCTTGGCGGCGGCCCGCGACCTGTTCACGCCCGCCGGCGACATCGAGATCACGCTGGAGGCCAATCCCACGGACGCCGAGGCCGGCCGGTTCTCCGCCCTGGCCGACGCCGGGATCAACCGCCTGTCGATGGGGGTTCAGGCGCTGGACGACGCCGCCCTGCGTTTTCTGGGTCGCGACCATTCGGCGGCCGAGGCCCTGCGCGCGGTCGATCTGGCCCGCCGCGTCTTCGACCGTCTGTCCATCGACCTGATCTACGCCCGCCCGGACCAGACGCCGCAGGCCTGGGCCGCCGAACTGACGGCGGCGCTGACGCTCGGGTTCGAACACGTCTCGCCCTATCAGCTGACCATAGAGCCGACGACCGCCTTTGGTCGGGCCTTCGCACGCGGAACCCTGACTCCGCCGGACGAGGACCGGGCCGCCTCCCTCTACGAAACCACCCAGGATGTCCTCTCGGCCGCCGGCTTCGAAGCCTATGAGGTGTCCAACCACGCGCGCGGTCCCGCCGCCCGGTCGTCGCACAATCTGCATGTCTGGCGCGGCGGCGACTATCTGGGACTTGGCCCCGGCGCCCATGGCCGGCTGACGCTGGACGGCGTCAGGACCGCGACCGTCGCCCACCGCCGCATCGCCGATTATGTGGCGGGCGTCTCGGGCCTCACGCCCTGGTCCGAGCGCGACGCCCAGACCCCAGTCGACGCCGCCGAAGAACGCCTGCTGCTGGCCCTGCGCACCACCGAAGGCGCGCCTGCGACCCTGCTGTCGGCGCTCGGCCTGTCGCCTGAAGGCGCGCCGGTCGCGGACCTGATCGCCGACAGATTCCTGATGCTGAAGGCCGACCGACTGATCGCCACCGAACGCGGCCGCCCGGTGCTGGACGGCGTGCTCAAGGCGCTGCTGACCTAGGCCTTCTTCAGCCCCAGCATCCCCAGCCAGCCGCCGCTCGTCAGCAGAGCGACATCCAGGAGGGCCATTGGCAGGGGGGTGGAAACCGGCGCGGCGATGAAGCGCGAACGCCAGTCCGGGCCGAACTTGGCCTTGTAGCTGCGCAAACCCTGGAAGCCGTAGAGCGCCCCGCCCTCTTCGAACACCAACGCTCCGACGCGGGCGAAGACCGGCGCGATCCGTCGATCCTCCAGCCCGGCCAGCGGCGCCATGCCCAGATCGAAGCTGGCCAAGCCCTCGGCCTTGGCCCACTGGGCGCAGCGGATGAACAGATAGTCCATCACCCCATGCGGCGCGTCCGGCCGATGGCGCATCAGATCCACCGCCGCCTCGTCCGGCGAGGTCAGAAGGTTGGCGAAGGCGACGATGCGGCCGCCCTCCTTGACCACCGCCAGCGGCGTCAGGTCCAGATAGTCGACGTCGAAGCGCCCCAAGGAGAAGGATTTCTCCGAGCCCTCGTGCATGGCGAGCCAAGCGTCCGAAATCTCGCGCAGTTCGTCTGCGAGCGCTGCGGCCGAACCGGGCGGCAAAACCTCGAACGCGGAGCCTTCACGCTCGGCGCGATTGATGGCCGTGCGTAGGTTCTGCTTGCCCTTGCCCTCCAACGAAAACCGGTGGGCGTCGATCACGGCCGTCTCGCCGACCTTGCGCACCGCCAGCCCCATGGTCGCCAGATCACCCAGCACCTCTTCGCTGACCGAATAGAAGACCGCCGCCCCGCCATAGCTGTCGGCCATTTCGGTGAAGGACCACAGCAGCTCCAGCCGCTCGCTCTTGAGCCCTGCCGGTTCGCCCATGGCGATCCAGCGCCGGCCTCGCACGCGATAGGCCAGGAAGCTGGAACCCGATGGGCTGAACATCAGCGCCTTGTCGCCCAACATGGCCAGCCAGGCCTCTGGTGTCGCCATATTCGCCGCCTGCAACGCCTGGAGCGCGCGATCGATGTCAGCCTTGCTGGCCGGGCCGTGACTGTGGGCACCCGGCGAGCTGAGCAACGAGCGCCCGGCCACCACCAGCGTCAGGATCGCCAGAACCAGCCCGGCCCGCAGGAAACCCGACGCCTGACGATCGCTGAGGAAGCGCCACCACAGCTCGTCATTATAGGCCACGTCGCGATACGCGAAGAAGCCCAGCCACAGCATGGCCGCCACGACCGCCGTCAGCAGCAACAGCCAGCTGGGCCGCAGCGGCTCGCTGAGCCGCGAGCGCCGGTTGAAAGCCGTGCGGCACGGCGCCAGCAGCGCGGCCACGACCAGCAAATCCGTCGCCTGCTGCCAATCCAGCCCTTTCAACACCGAGAACACCGCCCCGGCCGCCAGGACCAGCAGGGCGGCCCAATAGGCGCCGCGCCGGCGCCGCCACAGACCGGCCGACAAGAGCAGAAGCAGAAATCCGGCGATGCTGCCGACGAAGTGCGACAGGTCGATCAGGATAGGGGACACCACGCCGGTCAGCTGACGCAGTCGACCGTCGAACTCGGGCGTCACCGCAGAGGCCAGCATCAGCGCCCCTGCGCCAAAGGCCAGCACCGCAAAGATCTGGGGCGTCAGCTCGAAGGCCAGTCCCGCCAGTCGGCGGATCAGACCGGGTGTGTGCCGGGGGCGGCTGGACAAACGTGGCCTCTCGAATCGCGGATCGCCCGAACATAGACCAAGAATCGTCCATCCGGGGCGCTGCCAAGGTCATTTCAGGGCACACGAAACAATCCGTAACATAGAGAGTATATAGGGGTGCGGGCGTCGGGCCCGTGCAACTGGGGATGACCCATGAATATCAAGACCGCTCTTCTGGCTGGCGCCGCCGCCTTCATGACCGCCGCGCCGGCTCTGGCGCAAGAAACCACGCCCGCTCCCGCCGCCGCGCCTGCTGCCGCCGCGTCCTCGCAGCAATCGCTGTCGCTGAACCCCGGATCGAGCGTTTCCGGTCCTGATGGTGAGCTGGGCAAGCTGGAAGGCGTTCAGAACAACGCCGAAGGCAAGCAGGAGCTTACCGTTCGCGGCGCCGACGGCCAACTTCGCGCCGTGCCGCTGAGCGGCATCCGTCAGGAAGGAACCGGCGTCGTGGTGGCCTACACCAAGGCCGAGTTCGACGCCGCCGCTCCGATCGCCGGCGCCCCGGCGGCTCCGGCGGCAACTCCCGCCCCGGCTTCTGATCCGATGGCCGAACCGACGGCTGAGCCCGCCGCCGAGCCCACGGACCCCACCACTGCGGAACCCGCTACGACGGAACCGGCTGCTCTCGCCCCGGACAGCGCCACGCCAGCTCCGACCGAGCCGCAATAAGACAGTCTTCCAAGGCTGGATGATCAAGGGCGGTCGGGTTTCCCGGCCGCCCTTTCGTCTGCCCGCGATCCAGCCCCGACAATGACGCAGCAAAAAGGGCGGCTCGCGAGAGCCGCCCTTTTCCTTATCGACCTACTGTCGGATCAAGCGCGACGCTTGACCAGCCCCAACAGGAACAGCAGCAGGCAGGCGCCCAAGAACGCCACGATCAGGGTGACGAAGTTGAAACCGCCAACCGGCGTACCGAAGACGTTCGCAGCGATGAAGCCGCCGATCAGAGCGCCGATGACGCCGACGATCAGGTTCGTCAGCAGGCCGTGATTGCGACCCATGACCTTTTCAGCCAGCCAGCCGGCGACGATGCCGATGACGAGCCAACCAATGATTCCGAGACCCATGCTGTGGTTCCTTCCTTTAAAAGCCAAGCTGTTGCAGTAAATGCGGCTCGGGCCATACGGTTGCGTCATGGCTCCAACCTCGCCGCAATAAGGCCGAATTCGCGTCAGGCGCGATCCGGCACGGCGATTGCCGTGGTCGACGCGTGTCGTCCCGCATCGGGACAGACGTTGAGACGAGGATCACCGTCATGGCCGACGACATCGACCTTCATCTCGGCCGCCGCCTGCGCCGCCGTCGCCGCCTGCTGGGCCTGACCCAGCAGCAGTTGGCCGTTCAGGTCGGCATCCGCTTTCAGCAGATTCAGAAGTACGAATGCGGCGCCAACCGCATCTCCGCCGCGCGCCTGTGGCAGTTGGCCGAGGCGCTGGAAACGCCCGTCGCCTATTTCTACGATGGCCTGGCCGAGGCGATGGAGACCGACGCACCGTCGCCCAAGGGCGGCGAAGTCTTTTCGCGCAAGGAAACGCTAGATCTGATCCAGGCCTACTATCTGCTGGACGAACGGCCTCGACGGCGTTTGCTGGATCTGGCCAAGTCCCTGCATGCGGGCGACGCGGCCGCCGCCTGATCGGCGCGTCTCCCCGATCTGCACGTCTCATGGGGCGCCCATGCCGGCGAAAGCGCGGTAAGGGAGCGCCATGACCGAATACGAAGCCTTCGCCATCGAACTGGCGCGTGAAGCTGCGCGCGTGACCCTGCCCTTCTTCCGCTCGGACCTCGGGCATGAGGACAAGGGCGGCGCGGCCGGCTTCGATCCCGTCACTGAAGCCGACAAACAGGCCGAGGCCGCCATCCGCCGCCTGATCGCCGCCCGCTATCCTGACCATGGCGTCATCGGCGAGGAGTATGGCGAAGATCGGCCGGACGCCGAGCACGTCTGGGTGCTGGATCCCATCGACGGCACCCGCGCCTTCATTTCAGGCCTGCCGCTGTGGACCACGCTGATCGCCCTTCGCACGGCCGGCAAGCCGACCGTCGGCGTCATCGCCCAGCCCTATCTGGACGAAATCTACATCGGCGGCCCGTCCGGCGCGCGCCTGTTGCGCGGCGATGTCGAGACGCCGCTGGCCGTGCGGTCTTGCGAGAAGCTGACCGACGCCGTCATCTCGACGACAGACCCCGACATTTTCAACGGCGCGGAACTGGGCGCCTGGACCCAGGTGCGTGCGACCGCTCGCCTGGCGCGCCTGGGCTGCGACGCCTACGCCTACGCCATGGTGGCGGCGGGCAAGATGGATCTGGTCGCCGAGACCAGCCTGAAGCCCTGGGACTGGTCCGCCCTCGTGCCTGTCATCGAGGCGGCGGGCGGCAAGGTCGTCAACTGGCGCGGCGCAGCGCCGGACGACAGGGGCCAGGTCCTGGCCGTCGGCGACGCGCGCCTGATCGACCAGGCGCTGGTGACGCTGAAACGCGCGGCCGCCTGAACCTACGAGCTGGCGCATATTGACGCAGGTCGAGAGACGGCGTCAGTGTGCGGACGGTTGAGGGGACGGATTTCGATGGCTGGGCAGTCCAAACTGGTTGTCGGCGTCGACGTGCCCTGGGTCACGAGCTGGACCGGAGAAGAGATTACGGGCGCCGCACCATGCCGAACCGTCGGCGGCCGTCTCGCCCTGATGCAGGCCAGCGCGCCCGGCGCCGGCAAGCCGCAATATTCGAAAAACCATCTGGTCCGACAGCGCCTCACGATCGCGCGCATGCTGTGCCCGATGTGCGGCGAGCCGACCCAGGAGAGCGATCGCTGGACCCAGATCGCCGCGCGACGATGCGCCGGTCAGCTCAGGGCGCGCGGCGGTCAGGTTCGCGCCGACATCGCCGACGACCGGGTCATGATCGACGCCGGCTCGATCGCGCCCCTGCACCGCCGCTGCGTTGACCGTTCGATGAAATACTGCCCGCACCTGCGCGCCAGCGACGACGTGATGGTCATGCGCTTCCCGCGCGCGTGGATCGTTCTTCCCCTTCTGGTGAAGGCCGAGACCGGACCCGGCGTCGCCGTCGCCTTCCTGCAGCTATGCGGCGTCACCCAGACGATCGACCGACGCTGGCGCGCCGAGGGGCTTACAGGAGTTTAACTGGTTCAATCCCGCGCCTGCGGTCCACAAATAGCGAGACGATTGCTTACGGAGCGGGACGAAGATGGATCGGCGCCTCATGTTGAAGGCCGCGCTGGGGGCTGCGGTGACACCTGCGATCGGCAGCGCAGCGTGGGCGGCCGAACCCGATCACGACGTCACTTTCCTGAACGATTTCGATGAGTTGTGGGAGACCCTGCGGGATCGCTACTGCTTCTTTTCCGACAAACGCACCGATTGGGATCACGTCCGGGCCTTGTATCGCCCCACGGCGCGATCGGCGGAGTCCGACGACGCCTTCGCCGAGGTTCTGCGCCGCGCCCTGGCCGAGCTCTACGATCCCCATACCTCGCTGGCGAACCCGCCCGCCGGCTCTCCAAGATTGCCGATTTCGGATCTGATCGCCGATTGGCGCAACGGACAGGCCGTGGTGACCGCCATAGACGAGGACAGCGTGGCGTCTGAGGTCGGCCTTCGTCTCGGCGACGTGATCCTGACCGTGGATGGACGCCCGGTCGCGGCGGTGGCCCACGATCTGCTGCCGAAATGCCTGAGCCGGCCGGATCAGGCGGCTCAGGCCTATGCCTTGAACAGCGCCATCGCCGGCCGTCGCGGTCAGCCGCGTCGCTATCAGGTGGCGACCGGATCAGCCGCGCCGCGCGACCTGCTGCTTCCGATCCGCCAGTCTGCGCCCAAGCCGAACGTCGAATGGCGCCGGCTGGACGACGGCGTCGGCTATGTCGCCATTCGCAGCTTTGCCGACGACGCGGTGACCGAAAGCTTTGATCAGGCCCTGGCCGAGTTCCGCGACGCGCCAGGCCTCATCATCGACGTGCGTGACAACGGAGGGGGCGATACCGCCATCGCGCGCCCGATCATGGGCCGGTTCATCAACGAAACGAAACCCTACGCCCTGATGCGGCGGCGGCAGGGGCGAGGCCTCGGCGACTTTTGGACCGAGACGGTCGAGCCGCGCGGGCCATTTACCTACGCCCGCCCGGTCGTCGTCCTGACGAACCACTGGAGCGGCAGCATGGCCGAGGGTTTTCCCATGGGCATGCGGGGGCTGGGTCGTGCCACGGTCGTCGGCACGCCCATGATGGGGCTGGGCGCGGCGGTCTTCCCCATCACCCTCGACCGCACCGGCGTCAAAGCCCAGTATTCCGCCGAACCCGTCTATGACGTGAAAGGCCAGCCGCGCTGGTTGATGCAGCCGGACGTGTCCGTGCCTGAAGGCGAGGACATTCTGGCGGCAGGGCGTCGCGTTCTGGCCGCCGCGACAGCCGCCTAGCCGACCGACGACATCTCCGCCGTCCCGTCCGCCGTCCTCGCCGCCGGGTCCGTGACCGCGTCGGCCGCAGGCGCGACCAGATCGGCCATGGCGTCGAATTCGTTCAGGAAGACCGCGCGCAGGTCGTCGGCCTCCATGATGACCTCGTGCTTGGCGCCGGCGACCTCGACGTAGCGGCCGCGCGGGACGCGTTTGGCGGCCCATTGGTTGGTCTGTTTCCACACCACGTCGTCGGCGCTGGCCTGGACGATCACGACCGGCGCCTTGACCGCCTTCAGGGCCTTGGGCTTCAGCGCGCGCTCGCCGGCGTCCAGCGCAAAGGCCAGCCAGCCATAGGTCGGACCGCCGATGGCCAAATGCGGGCAGGCGTACAGCTGCTGACGCCACATCTCATAGCGGGTCTCGTCCGAGGTCAGAGCGTCCTCGGCGAAGTTGTGGTCGAACGGATCGTCGGGGTCGCCCAGGATATAGTCCCCGGCCTGGCCGTGGCGGATGTTCCAGCGCACCACCAGCTTGACCGACCACATCGACCGTTTGCCGGTCTTGATGCGCAGCATGGGGCTGGACAGGACCGCGCCGGCGAACCGGTCCTCGCCGCTTTCCAGCGACAACAGGTTCAGGCACGCGCCCATCGAGTGACCGACCATGATCCACGGCTTGGGGCACTGGTCCTCATAGGCGTTCAGCAGGCGGTTGTAGTCGTCCAGAAACTCCTCGACCGCACGGGCGTGACCCTTCAGCCGGTCGGGCAGCAGGCGGGCCGACAGCCCTTGGCCGCGCCAGTCGTGGGTCAGCACGCACCAGCCGCGCGCCAGGAAGTTGCCGATCACCTCATAGTATTTCTCGATCGGCTCGGTGCGGCCGGGGCTGAGCACGACGGTGCCGCGCACCTTGTCCGCAGCGAGATGAGACGGCTTCCACAGCCCGGCGCGCAGGCGCATTCCGCCCGCGCCGCGAAACCAGTCGCCCTTTCCGCCGGGCGGCGGGGCGGCGCCGGGCACCCCCATCAGCGGGGCGTTGGCGGCGAAGGCTTGGGCGCGGTTCACTCGGGCTTCCTGAACTTCAAGGTCATGCGATCGCTCTCGCCGATCGCGTCATATTTGGAGCGGTCGAAGGCGGGGTCCGCCGGTTCGCCGCGCGGGGCCGTCAGGCGCGTGGGCGCCAGGGTGTCGACGCCGAACGGGTGGTCCTTGGTGTCTTCCGGATTGGCGTTGATCTCGGACGCCTCGACGAAGACGAAGCCCGCCTCGGCCGCCAACTGGCGCACGAAGGCTTCCTGCACATAGCCGTTGGCCGCGACCGGATCCTGATCCTCTGCGGGGGACAGTCGATGTTGCTCGACGCCCAGGATGCCGCCCGGGCGAAGGGCGGCGAAGGCGTCGGCGAAAGCCTTTTCCGCAATGCCCGCCGCCATCCAGCCATGCAGGGTCCGCATGAACAGGCACATCTCGGCCGTACCCGCCGCGATCACCGGACCGGACCCCGCGCCGAAGACCGCAAACTGCGGTTCTCCATAAAGCTTCTTGTCGCTGGAAAATCGCGTGCGGAAGGCGGTGTTCAGCACGGCCTGCGCCGGATCGGCGGTCGGTCCCTCGGGGAACAGGGCGGCGACATAAGTCCCCGCCCCCTTGGCCAGATAGGGGGCCAGGATTTCGGTGTACCAGCCGCTGCCGGGCCAGAACTCGACCACCGTCATCTTAGGCTGCAGGCCGAAGAACCGCAGCGTCTCCATCGGGTGACGGAAGGCGTCACGCGCCTTGTCCTGGGCCGAGCGCCACGATCCCTCGACCGCCCATTCCAGCGAGCCTTCCGGCGGCCCGGCCGGCGTGGGCGGCGCGGCGGGCGCCTTTGCGGCCTCGTCCTTGCGCCCGCAAGCCGCCACGCCGGTCAGCCCCAGCGCCGCAGCGCCGCTCAGCAGAAACCGACGCGACAATCCGCTCGCGTTCGTCAGACGATCAGCCATTCAAAACCTCCGCAGGACGCCGGGACCCGCGTCCGACGCACCCTGACGCCTTGGGCTTAATCGGGTTCGCAGGTCCGGTCAAAACGCAAGACAGCCTATTCGGGCTTGCGGAAACGCAGGGTCATCCGATCGCTCTCGCCGATGGCGTCGAAGGCGGCGCGTTCCTCGGGCGTCAGGGTGCGGCCGGACGGGTCGTTGCGCGCAGCCGACTGGCGGATCGGCGGCAGGGTCCAGACCCCGAACGGGTGATCGTGGTCGTCCTTGGGATTGGCGTTCAGCTCGCTGCGCGCCTCCAGCACGAAGCCGGCGTTCCGAGCCTCATGGATCACATAGCTTTCAGGCACATAGCCGGTGGAGGCGACGTCAGCGACATTCAGACCCTCGGCGCTGCGGTGCTGTTCGACGGCCAGCACGCCGCCGGGCTTCAGGGCCTTGAAAAAGGCCTGCAGATACGGCTGGGTCCGGCCGTCGCGCGACCAGTTGTGGAAAGCGCGGGCCACCAGGATGAAGTCGGCGGTTCCGTCCGCCACGCCCATGCTTTCCAGCGGGCGATTGACCGGCACATAACGCCCGCCGGTCGCCGCCGCATAGGGCTCCAGAATGTGCCGCCACCAGCTGGCGCCGCCCGGCTCGATCTCCACCACCGTCATGCCCGGCGTCAGGCCCCAAAACGTCAGGGATTCATACGGATGACGATAGACGTCGCGCGCCCGGTCGGCGGCGGGCCGGGTCTCGGCGGCGATGGCGGTCTGCAAGGCCGTGTCGTCGGAGAAGGTCGGCATGGCGCTGGACAGGGCCGAACGCGGCGGCGTCCACGCGCCCTGGGTCTGGGGCGACTGTTGGGCCAGGGCGGGGGCGGCGGACAGCAGGACGGCGACGAGGCCGCAGACGGCAGGGCGCATGATCGAGGGCTCCAGGTTCAGGTCGTTCTCCATAGGCAGCCGGGCCGCCCGCGCAAATGAACTTCGCGAGACACAGGCGGATTTGACGCAAGCAAAATCGTGCAGGCGGCGCCCTTGACGCCGTTTCGCCGGCTCCCATCTTTGCTTCCGAGGACGCCGATTTCGGGTTCTCCAGACTGACGGCGCCGGTTTCGGGTCGTTGATCTGATCTCCTACCGTCCGGGCCAAAACGCCGGGCGGCTCAACCTTGCTGATCCTCAGGAGGATGCTGATGCGTACCTATGATTTCACCCCGCTGTACCGTTCGGCCGTCGGCTTCGACCGTCTGGCCAATCTGCTGGAAAACGCCTCGCGCGCGACCAGCCAGGACACGGGTTATCCCCCCTACAACATCGAGACCACGGGCGAGAACGCCTATCGCATCGAGATCGCCGTCGCCGGCTTCAGCCCCGACGAGCTGAACATCGAGGTGAAGGAAAACCTGCTCACCGTGACCGGCCGCAAGACCGCCAACGACGATACGGCGACGCAGAAGACCTATCTGCATCGCGGTCTGGCCGAGCGCGATTTCGAGCGCCGCTTCCAGCTGGCCGACTATGTCGTCGTCAACGACGCCAATCTGGTCAACGGTCTGCTGTCGATCTCGCTGAAGCGTGAACTGCCCGAGGCGCTGAAGCCCCGTCGTATCGAAATCGGCGCCGGCCAGCCGCTGATCGAAGGCCAGTCCGAGAAGAAGGCTGAAGCGGCCTAAGCCGTTTCAAGGCGAACTCTGAAAGGGCGGCGTTCGCGCCGCCCTTTTCCTATGCCGCCAAGTGCGAGAAGGCGGCCACGACCTGTTCATAGGCCGGGCGTTTGAACGGCACGATCAAGTCGCAGGCGTCCGACAGCGGCCCCCAGCGCCAGGCGTCGAACTCGACCTCGTCGTCGGCCGCCAGATCGATCTCGGCTTCGTCGCCGGTGAAGCGGAAGGCGAACCACTGCTGCTTCTGACCCTTGAAACCGCGCCAGGCCTTGGCGTTGTTCATGGCTTCGGGCGGGAAATCGTACAGGATCCAGTCGTCCGTCCGCGCCAGCAGTTCGGTCGAGGTGACGCCGGTTTCCTCATGCAGTTCGCGGCGGGCGGCGGCTTCCAGATCCTCGCCCGCATCGACGCCGCCTTGCGGGAACTGCCAGTTATGCGGGCCGGGCGTGGCGTGCCGCTGGCCGTACCAGACCAAGCCCTCGCGATTGAACAGCACGACCCCGACATTGGGCCGATAGGCGTCGAGATCGGACACTAGCGCCCCGGCCGCATCGACATGGACGAGGCCGGCGCCAGTTGCAGGCCGCGCTGTTCCAGACCGGTGGTCCAGCGGGCGGCGGCCTCGACCGTCACCGGATAGCTGAAGCCGGCCCCCAAGGCCGAACCGCGCAGCTTGGCCTGGGCTTCCAGACCATTCAGGGCCGCGACGATGGCGGCAGGCGACTGGGTCCGGTCGATGACGCGATCCGCGCTGGCTCGCGCCCAGGCGCCCGGCCGACGCTGGAACGAGCCGTCGTCAAGGAAGGCGACGCCGCGCTGCCGCAGGACGCTTAGGAAGGCGTTCATGCCGGTGTCCGAGCCGGCGAACCGGTCGCCCAGATAGTTGGTTACGCCGAAATAGCCGGTGGCGCGGCTCAGCAGCCAGTCCATCTTGGCGGTCACGTCGTCGGCGCCGCCGTCGGCCAGCAGCGTATAGGGGCCGGGGTCGTTGTCGGGATAGCCGGTCGGCTCCATCGGCATTTCCAGCATGACCTCATGGCCCTGCGCGCGCGCCTGGTCGATCCAGCCCTGCAGATTGTCGGCATAGGGCACGAAGCTGAGCGTAACCTCCGGCGGCAGGCGTTCGATGGCCGCGCGGGTGGTGACGGCGTTCAGGCCCAGCCCGCCGACGATCAGAGACACGCGCGGCTTGCCGTTCGGACGGAACGGACGGGCATAGGCCTGGGCCGGCACGCGGCCGTCGGGCGCGATCATCGGCAGGGGACCGTTGGATCCGGGCTGCGACAGGCCGGCGATTGGGGCCTTGGCCAACGGAGAGGCGGCATGGACCGGCGCCGTGATGGGCGCGCCCTGACCCGAGACGCTGCCGCCGTCCGGCAGGGTGATGACGGCGTCGCCGCCCGCGGTCGGATCGGCGCCGCCCGCCAGATTCTGATACAGCCCCATCGCGCCCATGGAGAAGGCTTCGAAACCCGTCGGGGCCGGCGCTTGCGGCGCGGGCGCGTCGCGTTCCAGCGCGACATGGGCCGAGGGTGTTCCCGCCTTGGGATCACCCAGCACCGTCAAAAATAGGGCGCTGGTGCTGAGCAGCAGCAAGCCTGCCAGCCCAGCCGCGACCGGCGGCTTCTTCAGGGCGTCGACGACAGGTTTCAGGCTCGGGCCGTCCTTGGCGCGCGGGGCGGTCCCGGCGGTGGCGGCGAGTGCGGATTGGCGTTTGGCGAACATGGGCAAGAGTGGAACCGATCTGGAATCCTACGCCCGCATCATCGCGCGCCGTCGGTTAAGAAACCCTAACGGGCGGTTCACCATGATCGACGCGGTGATTTCTGGTGGCGGCTGTCACGGATCGTGCGTTGACGCGGGCGACTTCGCCCTTCCAGATGCCGACCTCCCCGCGCCGACCCCAAGCCGTCCTAGGATATTTGAGATGATGAGCCCTGCCGCCGACGACGCCCTGCGTGACGAAGTTCGACTGCTGGGCGGCATTCTGGGCGACATCATCCGCGACGAGGGCGGTCAGGCCCTGTTCGACCATGTCGAGGCGGTGCGACAGGCCTCGATCGCCTATCACCGCGACCCGGCCTCGCACCCCGCCAAGCGTCTGGAGAAGCTGCTGACCGCCATGTCGGTGGATCAGGCGGCCGGTCTGGCGCACGGCTTCGCCTTGTTCTCGCTGCTGGCCAATATCGCCGAGGACCGCTCCACCCGCCGTCGCGCCCAGAGCCAGGCCGAGGCCGGCGCCCGGCCCGACACTCCGGAAGGCGCGCTGAAGCGTCTGGCCGACCAGGGCGTGGACCGCGAGGCCGTGCGCGCCCTGCTGGATCAGTCGCTGATCTCGCCCGTCCTCACCGCCCACCCGTCCGAAGTCCGGCGCAAGAGCGTCATCGACCGTATCGCCGCCATCACCGACCTGCTGGACGCCTGTGACAAGGCCGGCGACGCCTGCACGCTCGACGCCATCGCCGAACCGCTGCGCCGCCAGATCGTCATCCTGTGGGCTACGCGCCTGGTCCGTACCCAGGGCCTGGTTGTGCAGGACGAGATCGACACCGTGGTCTCCTTCCTGGACCGCATCTTCCTGCACGTCGCACCCAAGCAGTTGTCGGCCTGGCGGCGGTTGCTGGAGGCGCCCGAGCTGAAGCCCTTCATGCGCGTCGGCACCTGGGTCGGCGGCGACCGCGACGGCAATCCCAACGTGGACGCCACGGTGATGGCCGCCGCCTTCCGCACCCAGGCGCGGGCCGTGCTGAGCTTCTATCTGGAGGAGGTCCACGCCCTGGGCGCCGAACTCAGCCTAGCCGCCGAACTGGCCCAGGTGTCGCCCGCGCTTCAGGCCCTGGCCGACGCCGCCCATGATCCGTCGCCCCACCGCGCGGACGAGCCCTATCGCCGCGCCCTGACCGGCGTCTATGCCCGCCTCGCCGCCACGCACGAGAAGCTGGGCGACGCCCCCCCGCCGCGTCGCCCGGCTGTTCAGGCCGAACCCTATCCCGGTCCCGACGCCTTCGAGGCCGATCTGAAGACGCTTCACGACAGCCTGGTGTCGCACCACGGCGGCGTCTTCGCCGACGACCGGCTCAGTGATCTGATCACGGCGGTCGAGGTGTTCGGCTTCCATATGGCGACCCTGGACATGCGCCAGAACGCCGACGTCCATGAACGCGTCGTCGCCGACCTGCTCAAGGTTGCAGGCGTACAGGCCGACTATCTGGCGCTGGACGAAGAGGGCCGGCTGAAGGTGCTGGCCGCCGAACTGGCCTCGTCGCGCCTGCTGTTCAGCCCCTATGCCGACTATGAGCCGGAAACCCTGAAGGAGCGCGCCATCCTTCAGGCGGCCGCGACCGCACTCGGCGCCTTCGGCCGCCAGGCGATCCGCACCCATATCGTGTCCAAGACGGATGCGGCGTCCGACCTGCTGGAAGTCTATCTGCTGCTCAAGGAGGTCGGTCTTTACCGACCCGAAGACCCCGCCGCCTGTCCCATCCAGGCCGCGCCTCTGTTCGAGACCATCGAAGACCTTCGGGCCGCGCGCCCCACCCTGGAGCGGCTGCTGCAGGAGCCCTCCGCCGTCGCCGTCGCCAAGGCGCGCGGGGTCCAGGAGGTGATGATCGGCTATTCGGATTCGAACAAGGACGGCTCGTACCTGACCTCGGGATGGGAGTTGCACGAGGGCTCGCGCGCCCTGGTCGAGGTGACGCAGAAGCATGGGCTGAAGCTGCAACTGTTCCACGGGCGTGGCGGCACGGTCGGGCGCGGCGGCGGTTCGTCCTTCGCCGGCGTCCTGGCCCAACCCGAAGGCACGGTCCAGGGCCGCATCCGCACCACCGAACAGGGCGAGGTCATCGCCAACAAATACGGCGAGCCGGAGATCGCGCTTCGCAATCTGGACGCCCTGACCTGCGGCGCCATGCTGGCCTCCCTGGGCAAGGGGACGGATCACGCCTTCACCGCCGAACACGGCGCGACCCTGTCGGACCTGTCGGCGCGTTCGATGGCCGCCTATCGCAAGCTGGTCTATGAGACCGACGGCTTCGTGGACTATTACCGCGCCGCCACCCCCATCGCCGAGATCGCCGATCTGAAGATCGGCTCGCGCCCGTCGTCGCGCACCGCCTCGACGCGGATCGAGGATCTGCGGGCCATTCCTTGGGTGTTCAGCTGGTCGCAAAGCCGGGTCATGCTGCCCGGCTGGTTCGGCTTCGGCTCTGCCGTCCAGGGCAAGGACATGGGTGAGCTGAAGGCGATGGCCGAGGCCTGGCCCTTCTTCAAGACGCTGGTCCAGAACATGGAGATGGTCATGGCCAAGTCCGACATGACCATCGCCCGCCGCTACGCCACCCTGGTCCCCGACGCCTCTCTGGCCTCGCGCATCTATGGCGAAATCCGCGAGGAGTGGCAGCGCACCCACGACGCCATCCTGGCCATCACCGGCCATGACGCCCTGCTGGGCGGCCAGCCCGAACTGGACCGGCTGATCCGGTTGCGGATGCCCTATGTCGAGCCGCTGAACCACGTCCAGATCGAATTGATCCGCCGTCGCCGCGCAGGCGACGACGACCCCCGCGTCCGCGAGGGCATCCTTCTGGCCATCAACGGCGTGGCGGCGGGATTGAGGAACAGCGGGTGACTACAACCACTTCGTCCGTTTGAACGTCACATACAGCGCCGCGCAGATGGCCGCGATCACGCCCAGGACCGCATAGTATCCGTATTCCCAGCGCAGCTCGGGCATGTGTTCGAAGTTCATGCCGTAGATGCCGGCGATGGCGGTCGGCACGGCCAGGATGGCGGCCCAGGCCGCCAGCTTGCGCGTGATCAGGCCCTGACGTTGCTGCTCCAGCAGATTGGCGACTTCGAAGACCGACGACAGGATGTCGTTCAAGCCCCCCAGCCGGCTGTTCACCCGCCGCACGTGGTCGCCGACGTCGCGGAAATAGGGCCGAACGTCCGGATCGATACAGGGCAGGTCCAGCGACTGCAGCCGTCCCAGCACCTCCTCCATCGGCCCCAGGATGCGCCTAAACTTCAGCAACTCGCGGCGCAGGGTGAACAGCCGGCGGATTTCCAGGCGTGACAGAAAAGCGTCCAGCGTCCGCTGCTCCATCTCCAGAACGCTGTCCTCGACATCGTCGACGATGGGGGCATAGGCGTCGACGATGAAATCCAGAATACCGTGCAGGACGAAGTCGGGACCCTTCTTGAGCTGCAAGGGCGAGGCTTCCAGCTGTGTGCGCAATTGGTTGTGGGCGCGGGCCGAGCCGTGACGGATGCTGACCACATGGTCTTCGCCGACGAAGACGTGGGTTTCGCCATAGGCCAGCCGGTCGTCGATCTTCATCGCCGTGCGCGCCACGACGAACAGCTCGCGGCCATAGACCTCGACCTTGGGCATCTGGTGCGCCGCGAGGGCGTCCTCGACCGCCAGCGGGTGCAGCTTGAACCGCTCGACCAGCACATCGATCTCGGCGTCCGTCGGATCGTAAAGGCCGATCCAGACGAACTCGCCCGGCTCCAGCGCCAGCCCCTCGGGCGTCAGCGGCGCCTCTCGCACGCGCTGGCCGTCACGATAGACGTAGGAGGCGACGACGGTCATGAAATCTCCAGCAGATGCCTGCCCTGACTTAGAGCGTGAGAAGCCTCAGTAGAAGCATCGGATGCGCAGACGGGTCGATCCTGACCGAAATGTCATGACGTCGAATTATTGAAGCGGCGCCATTCGGCCGCAGAAGCTTCGCCGTTTCGATCGGATCCAGCTTCACCGTTAGCCACCCCGGACAACAAGGGGTTGGAAAACGGAACTCAGGATCATGCTCAAAATCGTCTCTATCACGGCCGCCGCGGTCCTCTCGGCCGGTTCAGCAAACGCCGCGCAGTTCGAAGCCCACATCCCCTATGGCGATCTCGATCTGTCGACCCGACATGGAGCGGCTGCATTCGACTCACGCGTCAACGGCGCCGCAGATCGCTTTTGCCGTAGTGTCCGATCGATTGAGCGCCCGGTCTGTCGCAATAGTTTCCGGCAGGAAGCGTTGTCTCTGTTGCCCCACCATCGCCGAGCCGAATATGCGCGCGGGCGCTTCGCTTTCAACGCTTGAAACGCAAGACGCCGCCGGACAGATCGTCCGGCGGCGTCCGACTTCTAGATAGGCGGCTTTGACCAAGGCCTCATCCGTCCCGAAGAACGGAATACCCTTGATCAGGAAACCGGGAAGCCCCGGACCTTCAGCAGGGCCGCCACGTCCGGGTCGCGACCGCGGAAGGCGCGATAGGCTTCGGCGCGATCGGTGGTGTTGCCGGGGGCCAGCATGATCGACTTGAAGCGGCCGGCGATGTCCGGATTGAACACGTCGCCCGACTCTTCGAAATAGGCCCAGGTGTCGGCGTCCATCGTCTCGGACCACAGATAGCTGTAGTAGCCCGCCGAATAGGCGTCTGACGTGAACAGGTGATTGAACTGCGGCAGGCGGTGCCGCATCACGATCTCCTTGGGCATGCCGATCCGCGCCAGGCTGGCCTTTTCGAACGCGTCGATATCGGTCGGCGGTACGGCCTGGGTGTGCAGGTCCATGTCCACGATGGCCGAGGACAGATAGCTGACCGTCGCATAGCCCTGGTTGAAGGTGGCGGCGGCCTCGATCTTGTTGACCAGCTCGGCCGGCATGGCCGCGCCCGTCTGATAATGCTTCAGATAGCCGTCCAGAATCGGGCGGCTCAGCACCCAGTGCTCGTGCACCTGCGACGGATATTCGACGAAGTCGCGCGGCGTATTGCCGTACGACGGATAGGTCACCACTGACGACAGATAATGCAGGGCGTGGCCGAACTCGTGGAACAGGGTCTCGGCGTCGTCCAGCGAGATCAGAACGGGCTCGCCCGGCTCCGGCTTGGTGAAGTTGTTGTTGTTCGAGGCCAGGATGACCTTGGAGCCGTCCAGCTGCGAGAAGGACCGGTAGGTGGTCATCCAGGCGCCCGAACGCTTGCCCGGGCGGGCGTAATCGTCGGTATAGTACAGACCGATCAGGCGGCCGTCCCGGCTCTTGTCATAGACCTCATAGGCCTCGACGTCGGGCTCGAAGGTCGGCACCGATCCCTTGGGCAGCTTCTTGAACTGGAAGCCATACAGGCGCTCGGCCATGGCGAAGGAGCCGGCGCGGACCGCGTTCAGCTCAAAGTAGGGCTTCAGCTGGTTTTGATCCAGGTCGTACTTGGCCTTGCGCACCTTCTCGGCGAAGTAGAGGTAGTCCCACGGCTCGATGTCGAAACCGGCGATCGCCTTCATGTCGGCGACTTCCTCGGCGACGCGAGCCTTGGCCGGCGCCCAGACGCGGTCCATCAGGGCCTGAGCATTGGCCGGGGTCTTGGCCATCGTGTCCTGCATGCGCAGTTCGGCGTGGTTGCGATAGCCCAAGAGCTTGGCGCGTTGGTCGCGCAGCTTCACGATCTCGGCGATGGTCGAGTTGGTGTCGTTCGCGTCGCCGTTGTCGCCGCGATTGACGAACTTCTTCCAGACCTGCTCGCGCAGGGCCCGGTCGTCGGCGAAGGTCAGGAAGGGATCGACCGCCGAACGCGTGTTCAGGATCGCCCAGCCTTGCAGGTTACGGCTGCGCGCCGCGCTGGCGGCGGCCGCCTTGTTGGAGTCCGGCAGACCCCGCACGCCGGCCTCGTTGGAGATCAGCGTCCAGGAATTCTCATCGGCGACGACCTTCTGGCCAAAGCGGGTGAAGGCGTTGGACAGGGCGGTGTTGATCCGGCCCAGTTCGGCCTTGCCGGCCGCGTCCAGATTGGCGCCCGAACGGATGAAGGCGTCGCGGCGACGCTCGGCCAGACGCTTCTGCTGGGCGCTGAGGCCCGCCGCGTCCGCGGTGTCGGCGACGGTCTTGACCCGCTGGAACAGCTTCTCGTTGAAGGTGATCTCGTCCGAAGCAGCGGACAGCAGCGGCGACAGCTCGGTGTCGACCGCGTCATAGGCTTCGCCGCCGATGTTGGAGGTCATCACGCCATAGACGTTGGACGCCCGGTCCAGCGGCTCGCCGGCCAGCTCCAGCGCCGCCATGGTGTTGGCGAACGTCGGGGCCTCGGGGTTGTTGGCGATGGCGGCGATGTCGGCGCGCTGCAGTTCGATGCCTTGCAGCATGGCTTCGCGCAGCTTGGCCGGCGTCACCTTGTCGAAGGGCGGAACGCCATCATACTTTCCGGTCCAGGCCTGCAGCAGCTCGGCGCGCGGCGTCTGGCGGGGCAGGACGGCGCGGGCGATGCGCGCTTCCTCGGCGACGCTGGCGGCGGACGGCGCCGCAGCGGACCCGCCCGAGGTCGCGCCTGTGGAAGCGCAGGCCGACAGGGCCATCAGGCTGCCGCCCGCGATGAGAAGCTGGCGTCTATGCATGGAATGCTCCGAAACAAGATCATGGTTGCGATACACTTAGGCGCACGGATCGGCCCCGTCACCTGACCCGGGGATAAACTTGTCGCCAATCAGGTTGGATACGTCGTCGCACTGTTCTAAAGCCGGGCCATGGCTATTGGCGTTTTCGACTCCGGCGTGGGCGGCCTGACCGTCCACCGCGAACTGACCCGACGCTTCCCCCAGCGGGACTTCGTCTATCTGGCCGACCAGGCCCACGCCCCCTATGGCGGGCGCGGCGGCGAAGACATCGTCGAACTGACGAAAACCGGCTGCGAGCGTCTGTTCGAGGCCGGCGCCTCCGTCGTCGTCCTGGCCTGCAACACCGCCAGCGCCATTGCGCTTCGCCGTCTGCAACAGACTTGGCTGCCGGGTCTGCGCGAGCGTCTTGGCCGCCCGGTCAATATCCTCGGCATCATCGTCCCGACCATCGAGGCGGCGACCGGCAAGCCCTGGAGCTTCGAGGCCGAGCGCCCGCAGGAAGGCGAAAAGGTCGCCTCCATCGACATCACCGGCGTCTTCTGCACCGCCGCCACGGCCATCAGCCGCGTCTATGAGATCGAGATCGACAAGCGGCGCGAGGACATCGCCGTCTTTTCCGAGCCCTGCCCCGGCCTGGCGGGTCTGATCGAGCTGGGCGCGCCGCCGGAGGAGCTGAAGGTGGTGATCGACGACCACGTCGATGCGCTGCGTCGCCGCATCGGCCGCCACCCGGACAAGGCCATCCTGGGCTGCACCCACTATGAGATCGTCGCCGAACTGTTCGCCCAGGCTCTGCCGGCCGGCACCGTTCTGATCGAACAGCCGACGGCGGTGGCGGATGCGCTGGAGCGCTATTTCAACGCGCACCCGGAATACGATCTGGGCGACAGCGGGCGCCGCGACTTCCTGACCACCGGCCAGGCCGGGCCGCAGTCGGAACTGGTGTCTCAGTTCTGGGGCGCGCCGGTGACGTTCGAACAGGCCTAAGGGCTCAGCAGCCCGGGCAATCCGGCAGCGGGTCGGTCTCCAGCTGCAAGGTCGTATGGCCGATGGCGTAGCGCTTCGCCACGGCCTGGGCCTCGCAGATCAGGGCCGCCGTGTCCGCGCGGTCGTGGACCAGGTGGGCGGTCAGGGCCGTCTCGGTCGTCGACAGTCCCCAGACGTGCAGATCATGCACGGCTCGCACGCCCGGCAGACCGACCAGCGCCTGTTCCAAAGACGGCACGTCCACGCCCGTCGGGGCGCCGTCCATGGCCAGATTGACCGAGTCCTTCAGCAGGCCCCAGGTCGACCACAGGATCACGACCACGATCGCCAGGCTGACCAGCGGATCGACGACCGACCAGCCGGTCATCATGATCAGCCCGCCCGCCAGCACCACGCCCAGCGACACGCCTGCGTCAGCCATCATATGCAGATAAGCGCCGCGCGCATTCAGGTCGTGCTGCGATTTCATGAACAGCAGGGCCGTGCCCAGGTTGATGACGAAACCGATGCCGGCGACCGCCATGATGACGCCCGAGCCGACCGGCGCAGGCTCGTTGAACCGCCTCACGGCCTCGAACGCGATGGCCCCGCAGGCGAAGATCAGCAGCAGCGCATTGCCGAGGGCCGCCAGGACCGTCGCCTTGCCGAACCCATAGGTCCGCCGACCGCCCGCCGCCCCATGTGCGCCGCGTCGCGCCAGCCAGGCCGCTCCGCCCGCCATGGCCAGGCCCAGCACGTCCGACAGATTATGCCCGGCGTCGGCCAACAGCGCGGTCGAATCCGCGATCAGCCCCGCGCCGAACTCGCACGCCACGAACAGCAGATTGACCACCAGGCCGACGGCATAGCGCCAGTCGCCGGTGTCCACTGGGCCGTGGCTATGACCGCCGTGGCCGTGGCTGTGTCCGTGGTGGCTGTGAGAATGCCCATGGCCGTGATCCGCATGATCGTGGTCATGCCGGTGGCTGGGGCTGTGGTCGTGCGCGGCGTTCATGGCTCGCCTATACGCCCTCTGGCGAAACAGCCAAGCCGCTACATGATAACGCGTTGAATGTTATCATGTAATATCGCTTCAGTGTTGGTGCATGGCGACAACGAGGCCGAGAGCGATCAAGGCCACGCCAAGCACCGCCCCCTCATATCGCGCCCATCGCTCCAGCCGCAGGATCGAGGCGCCGGCGCTGGCCAGGGCCGTGAAGACCGCCATGCCGGCGATGGTCCCCGCCGCGAACACCACGGTCAGCAGCGCCAGGGCGCCAAGCCCCGCCGAGGCCGACGACAGATAGATGGGCAGCAACACTTCGCCCGGCGAGACCGCCATCATGGCGACCAAGCCCAAGAAGGCGGCCTTGTCGGACACGGCCGGCTCGGGCGTCTCGACCTCAGGCCCGCCGGCCATGGCCGGGCGCTTCAGGGTCGCTCGCGCCAGATAAAAGGCGCCGAACAGGAACAGCAGCACGGCCGCCAGGTGGGGCAGCACGCCCTCGATCCACTGATCCAGCGCCAGGCCCGCCGCCACGATCAGACCGCCGACCACCGCCGTCGTGGCGATGTGGGCCAGGCCCGCCGCCGTCACCGCCATCAGGATCCGCGACGGTCGCCAGCCTTGCGCCCGCCCAACCAGGGTGAAAGGCAGCCAGTGCGTCGGCAGGGCTGCATGCAGAAAGGCCGCGACGAAGCCGCCGCCCAGCAGGGAAAGCATGACGGACTGTTCGGGACCGGGAGACATGACCGGCCCTATAGCGTGTTACTTTATAACAGTCGAGAAGAATTCGCTGTCAAAGCCAATCGGCGAACGGCTCGCGGTCCAGTATCTCTTCATAGGTCGGGCGTGGCCGGATCACGGCCCACTGATCGCCATCCACCAGCACCTCCGGGATCAAGGGCCGGCTGTTGTATTCGCTGGACATCACCGCGCCGTAAGCCCCCGCGCCGGTGAAGACGATCAGGTCGTCGGCCTCCAGCGGCGGCAGCGCGCGGTCACGCGCGAAGGTGTCGCCCGTCTCGCACACCGGCCCGACCACGTCGTAAGACGTCGCCCCGCCCGCGCGCGGATTGACCGGCTGCATGTCGTGGAAGGCGTCGTACAGCGCCGGCCGCATCAGGTCGTTCATCGCTGCGTCCAGCACCAGGAAGCGCCGTCCGTCCGAGCGTTCGTTGACCTGGATCACCTGGCTCAGCAACACCCCGGCGTTGGCGGCCAGCAGCCGGCCCGGCTCGAACGCCGCCTCGACGTCCAGCCCGTTCAGAACCCGCGCGGCCATGGCGACATACTCGGCCGGCGATGGCGGTTCGGCGCCGCCGGAATAGGGCACGCCCAGCCCGCCGCCCAGATCCAGCCGGGTCACGGCATGACCCTGCGCCCGCAGTTTGCGCGTCATGTCCGCCAAGACCTCGAAGGCGGCCTTCAGCGGCTCAAGGTCAGTGATCTGGCTGCCGATATGACAGGCCAGGCCCACTGGCGTGACATGGGGCGAGGCCGAGGCGCGGGCATAGAGGTCCATCGCCTCCTCGACCGGCACTCCGAACTTGTCGCTCTTGCCGCCCGTGGTGATCTTGGCGTGGCCGCCCGCGCCCACGTTGGGATTGACCCGCACGGCGATGGCGGGAGACGCATCCATCATGGCTGCAACGGCGATCAGCCGATCCAGCTCGGCGCCGGATTCGACATTGATCTGACGCACGCCGACGCTGATAGCGAAAGCCATTTCCACATCGGTCTTGCCCACGCCGGAGAAGATGATCCGGTCGGACGGCACGCCGGCGGCCAAGGCGCGGCGGATTTCGCCCTCGGAGACGGTGTCCGCGCCTGACCCCAGTTTCGCCAGGGTCGCCAGCACCGACAGGTTGGAGTTGGCCTTGACCGCAAAGGCGATCAGGGCCTCGCCCAAAGCGTCCCGATGCGCATCGGCGGCGGCGCGCAGCAGGCCGTAATGCCGCTTCAGCGTCGCGGTCGAATAGACATAGGCCGGTGTGCCGACCTCGTCCGCGATCAGCTCCAGCGGCACGCCCTCGGCATGGAGGGCGCCGTCCTTCAGGTCGAAATGGTGCAACTTACCGCGGGTCGTTCTGGGCGGCGCCGGCGCCGATCGGGTTGGATGGGCCGCCGTCGATCGGCACGCTGCTGGACGGACGGTTCATGGTCGCCGGCTCGGGCAGACCCGGCGCGCGGCTGCTGCGCGGCGCACGCTCGGTCTCGCGCACCGGCGATTCCAGATCGGCCATCCGGCCGCAGGCGGAGGTCAGAAGGGCGAACGCGCCCGCGAGGATCAGAGATTTTTTCACAGGCGGGCTCTCCAGTCGGCGATGCGCGCACGGACCTGTTCCGGCGCGGTTCCCCCATAGCTTTGGCGGCTTTGGCACGAAGCCTCGGCGGTCAGCACCTTGTAAACCGCTTCGGTAATCCCCGGCTCCAGTTTCTGCATTTCTTCCAGCGGCAGTTGCGACAGATCCACGCCTAGGCCTTCCGCCCGTTTGACCGCCGCGCCGGTCACGTGGTGCGCCTTCCTGAACGGCAGGTTCAGTTCACGCACCAGCCAGTCGGCCAGATCCGTCGCGGTCGAAAAGCCTGCGCCCGCCGCCTGGGCCATCCGCTCGGTATTCGGTTGCAGCGCCGACACCATCGCCGTCATGGCGACCAGGGCCAGATCCAGGGCGTCGAACGCCTCGAACACCGGCGGCTTGTCCTCCTGCATATCCTTGGAATAGGCCAGCGGCAGGCCCTTCATCACTGTGGACAGGGCGACGAGCGACCCCATTATCCGGCCGGTCTTGGCCCGCACCAGTTCGGCGGCGTCGGGGTTACGCTTCTGCGGCATGATCGACGAGCCGGTGGTCAGGTCGTCGGGCAGGCTTGCGAAGCCGAACATCGGCGTCATCCAGACCACGATCTCCTCGGCCAAGCGCGACAGATGCCCGGCCGTGATCGAGGCGGCCGCCAGGCTTTCCAGCGCGAAGTCTCGGTCTGACACGGCGTCCAGGCTGTTGGCCATCGGCCTGTCGAAATCCAGATCCGCCGCCGTCATCTGGCGGTCGATGGGGAAGGGAGAACCGGCCAGGGCCGCCGCCCCCAGCGGGCTTTCGTTCATCCGCGTGCGAGCGTCGGCGAAACGTCCGGCATCACGGCCAAACATCTCGACATAGGCCATCAGATGGTGACCCAGGGTCACGGGCTGGGCGGTCTGCAAATGGGTGAAGCCGGGCATCAGGTCGCCGGCATGCTGCTCGGCGCGCGTCAGCAGCGCAGCCTGCAAGGCCTTCAACTGCGCGACCGAGCGATCGCAGGCGTCGCGCACCCACAGGCGGAAATCGACGGCGACCTGATCATTGCGGCTGCGCGCCGTGTGCAGCCGGCCCGACGGCTCGCCGATCAGTTCATTGAGGCGCGCCTCCACGTTCATGTGGATGTCCTCGAACTGGTCGCGGAACGGGAAGGTCCCGGCCTCGATCTCGGACTGGATGACCTCCAGCCCCCCCAGGATCGCGTCCGCATCGGCCTGCGCGATGATGCCCTGCTTGGCCAGCATGCGGCAGTGGGCCCGCGATCCGGCCAGATCCTGACGCCACAGGCGCTGGTCCACGCCGATGGAGACATTGATCGCCTGCATGATCTCGGCGGGGCGCGACGAAAAGCGTCCGCCCCACATGTCTTGACCCGCGGGCTTCACCGGCGCAGTCGAACCGCCGGATGGATTGGCGTCAGAAGAAGGTGTTTCGGTCATGAGCGGCTCAAGAAAGGCGATCTGGGCGGTCGTCGGCGCGGTCGTCGTCGTCAGCACCATCGCCGGCGCCGGCGGCATGGCGATGTCGCTATACGCCAATCATCGTCAGAAGGCGCAAGTCGAACAGACGACAACCGCCGCTGCGGCGCCAAAAAGCGACCTGGCGCGCTTCGCGGTCGGATCCCTGGCCGCCCTGTCGACCCCGGCCGAGACCAACTCAGCGCCCGAATACGCCTTCCGCGACCGCACCGGCACGGCCGTCCGCTTCTCGGCTTTCCAGGGCAAGGTCGTGGTCGTGAATCTTTGGGCGATGTGGTGCGCGCCCTGCAAGGCGGAGATGCCCACGCTTCAGGCGCTGGCGAAGGCCTATGAGACGAACGAGGATCTGGTTGTCCTGCCGATCAACGTGGACGCCACACCCGAAGCCGCAACCGAGGCGAAACGCTTCTTGGCCGACCACGCGCCCCTGCCCTTCTACAGCGACGCCAAGTTCCAGCTGCCGTTCGAGTTTCCCGGCAAGGGCGCCATGCCGCAGACCATCGTCCTTGATCGTCAGGGCCGCATCCGCGCCGTCATGAGAGGCGAGGCGGACTGGTCCAGCCGGGAAGCCCGCGCCCTGATCGATGCGATCCTGGCGGAAGGCGGCGCACCGCCCTCCGCCTGATCGGCTTTAGTTGTTGTTGGCCGGCACGCGCTGGTCGGTCGCGGGATTGATCGCGCCGGGCTTGCCCTCGGCCGCCGCCTCAGCCTGTTCGGTTTCCAGCTTGTCAGCGACCTTGCCGGCCCCGCTCTCGACCGCCTGCGCCGCCTTCATCGCGCCGCCCTCGATCACTTCGCCGGCCTGAGACGCGACATCGGCCGTCTTGTCGGCCGCAGCCTCGGCGTGCGCCTCGGTCTTTTCCTGCTCGGCCTGGGTGCAGGCGGCAGCACCCAGCGTCACAGCGGCGACGGCCGCCATCAAGGCTTTGGTTCGGATCGTCACGACGAAACTCCGGTCAAGGTTGAAAGCTCGACCGAAAAACGCAGCACAACGGCGCAGGTTGCAGCGGGTGCGAAGTGGTGACTGGAGGCGGGATCGAACCGCCGACCTGTGGGTTATGAATCCACCGCTCTAACCATCTGAGCTACCCAGTCCCGGGCCCTGCACGCGGCCAGGGCCAGCGCGAAAGAGGCGTGCCTATATCGCCGTCGGGCGCGCGGTTCAAGTCGTCTCGCACCAGAACCTGCGGCGATAGAGCGCAAGACGGTCTGAGCCAGGAACAGTAACGCTGGCCTCGCCGTTTCGTAACGACCGCCTAAAGCCCAGCCGGAGCTCGTCCTTCATGCGCCTGATCGTCGCCGCCGCCTCGACATCCCTGCTCGTTCTCGCCGCCGCCTGTGGCGCAAATAGCGAGAGCGCCGGCGCTGCGCCTCAGGCCGGAGCGCCGCTGGAGACCCGGCCGGCGAACAATCCCGATCAGCAACCGGCCTTCGCCGGCCAGACCCGCGCGCCCGGCGTCAAGACCGAAAAGGCCATGACCCACACGGTGGTCGCATCGGGCCTTGTCCACCCCTGGGGTCTGGCCGCCCTGCCCGACGGCCGCTGGCTGGTCACCGAAAAGCCGGGCCGTCTGCGCATCATCACCGCCCAGGGCCAGGTCGGCGAACCGGTCGCGGGCTTGCCCGCCGTCGATGCGCGCGGTCAAGGCGGCCTGCTGGACGTGATCGTCGGAGCGAGCTTCGCGCAGGATCGCATGATCTATTGGAGCTATGCCGAACCCCGCGAGGGCGGCAACGCCACCTCGGTCGCGCGCGGGCGTCTGTCGGACGACGGATCACGCGTCGAGAACGTCCAGGTCATCTTCCGCGCCCTGCCCGTCTATGACGGCGACAAGCATTTCGGGTCGTCCCTGGCCTTCGCGCCGGACGGCAAGCTGTTCATCACCCTGGGCGAACGCTCGGACAAGCCGATGCGGCCCCAGGCGCAGGATTTGGGCTCGCACATGGGCAAGACCATCCGCATCAACGCCGACGGAACAGTCCCGCAGGACAACCCCTTCGTCGGCCGCACCGGCGCCCTGCCGGAAATCTGGAGCCTGGGACACCGCAACGTCCAGGGCGTCGCCGTCCAGCCGGGAACGGGCGCCATCTGGACCATCGAACACGGCACGCGCGGCGGCGACGAGGTCAATCTGGACAAGGCCGGCGCCAACTACGGCTGGCCGGATGCGGCCTACGGCGTGGAATATGCGGGCGGTCAGATCAACAGCGGCGCGACGCAAAAGGACGGCACCGAACAGCCCGTCTATTACTGGGATCCGGTGATCGCGCCCGGTGGCGCGACCTTTTATCAGGGAGCCATGTTCCCCGGCTGGGACGGCAATCTGCTGGTCGCGGGCCTGAAGGAAAAACACATTGCGCGTCTGGTCATCCAGAACGACCGGGTGGTGGGCGAAGAGCGCCTGCTGACGGACCTGGGCGAACGCATACGCGACGTGGCGGTCGGCGCCGACGGATCGGTCTGGGCCATCACCGACGAGCAGAACGGCAAGCTGGTCAGGTTGTCGGTCGCGCAGTAGTCTCTAAGGGCCGGGGGGCTATGCGGAGCGGTCGACGCTCCAAAGGGAGCAGCGAACCATGCGTATCCTCATCCTTTCCGCCGCCGTGGTCCTGCCGCTGCTTTCGGGCTGCGGCACGATGGGTGCGACCAATAGCTATCAGCAGGAGTTGAACGCCTTGGAAGCTGCCTGCACGCGCGACCAAGGCATTCTGACGCCGACCGGCGCTCAGACCGGCCGTCCGCAGACCGAATACGCCTGCAGGATCACCGGCGGCGTGACCCGCATTCCGCCTCGCTGACAGCGGGCCGTCACCCGTCTTTCCCACGCTCTCGTCGCGCCTATCCGTCGAGGCATCCCCCTCAAGCGGTTTCGATCACGCGGCTTATTACTTGACGTTGACGTAAACGTAGGGTTCTTGGCGTCCACGCTTGGAACCGCCCTGTCCGTCGTGCCGCGACCTGTCGCACGTTGAGGATGGGCCCAAAGATGGAGACGCACTTCCATGGCTGACGCCTATATCTACGACGCCGTCCGCACGCCGCGCGGCAAGGGCAAGAAGGACGGCTCGCTGCACGAGATCACCGGCCTCAGCCTGGCGACCCAGGTGCTGGAAGCCCTGCGCGACCGCAACGACCTGGACACCTCCAAAGTCGACGACGTCATCCTGGGCTGCGTCACGCCCGTGGGCGAACTCGGCGCCGACATCGCGCGCACGGCCGTGCTTTCGGCCGGCTGGTCGCAATATACGGCGGGCGTCCAGATCAACCGCTTCTGCGCCTCGGGCCTGGAAGCCGTGAACATGGCGACGGCCAAGGTGAAATCCGGCGAGGCCGACTTCGCCGTCGGCGGCGGCGTCGAGGTCATGAGCCGCGTGCCCATGGGTTCGGACATGGGCGCCTGGCCAACCGACCCTTCCTCGGCCTTCCCGACCTATTTCGTGCCGCAAGGCGTTTCGGCGGACATGATCGCCACCAAATACGGCTTCAGCCGCGACGACGTGGACGCCTATTCGGTCGAGAGCCACAAGCGCGCCGCCAAGGCCTGGGCCGAGGGCCGGTTCAAGAACTCGGTGATCGGCGTCAAGGACCAGCTCGGCCTGACCATTCTGGATCACGACGAGACGATCCGCCCGAACACGGACATGCAGGCGCTCGGCGGCCTGAACCCGTCCTTCGCCATGATGGGCGAAATGGCCTTCGACGGCGTGATCAACCAGCGCTACCCCGAGGTCGAGCGCGTCAATCACGTCCACACGCCGGGCAACTCGTCCGGCATCGTCGATGGTTCGGCCGGCGTGCTGATCGGTTCGCTGGAAGCCGGCCAGGCCCTGGGCCTGAAGCCGCGCGCCAAGATCCTGGGCGGCGCCTCGATCGGCTCGGAGCCGTCGATCATGCTGACCGGCCCTGAATATGTGACCCGCAAGCTGCTGAATAAGCTGGGCATGACGCCCGACGACATCGACCTGTGGGAGCTGAACGAGGCCTTCGCCGCCGTCGTCCTGCGCTACATGCAGGCGCTCGACATCGACCACGCCAAGATGAATGTGAACGGCGGCGGTATCTCAATGGGCCACCCGCTCGGCGCCACCGGCGCCATGATCACCGGCATCGCGCTTGACGAGCTGGAGCGCTCGAACAAGTCGACCGCTCTGGTCACCCTGTGTATCGGCGGCGGCATGGGCACCGCCACCGTCATCGAACGCGTCTGATCCGGGAGCAAATGGATATGGAAAACTTCAAGATCGACGTCGACGCCGACGGCATCGCCCTGATCACCTTCGACGTTCCGGGCCGTTCGATGAACACCCTGACGTCCTCGGTGATGAAGGAAATCCCCGAGGTGGTCGAACGCATCAAGACCGACGAGGCTATCAAGGGCGCGGTCATCACCTCGGGCAAGGCCTCGGGCTTCTGCGCCGGCGCGGATCTGGGCGACATGGCCGGCGGCGTACTGTCGGGCGGCGGCGACCTGCAAAAGGCGTTCGACGCCGGCTGGAAGCTGAACGGCGCCTTCCGTGCGCTTGAAACCTCGGGCAAGCCGATCGCGGCCGCGATCAATGGCCTGGCCTTGGGCGGCGGGCTGGAGTTCACCCTAGCCGCGCATTACCGCGTGGTCGAGAACGACAACAAGATCCAGTTGGGCCTGCCCGAGATCAAGGTCGGCCTGTTCCCCGGCGGCGGCGGCACCCAGCGCCTGACGCGTCTGGTCGGCGTCCAGAACGCCATGATGGCGATGAGCGAGGGCAAGTCCTTCCGCCCGAACGACGCCAAGGGCGCCGGCATCGTCCATGAAGTTGTCGAAAAGGGCCAGTCGGTCGAGGCCGCCAAGGCCTGGATCAAGAATGGCGGCAAGGCCGTTCAGCCCTGGGACGAGAAGTCGTTCAAACTGCCCGGCGGCGGCCCCTATCACCCGGCCGGCATTCAGAACTTCATGGTCGGCAACGCCATGCTGCGCAAACAGTCCTACGGCAACTATCCGGCCGTGGTGAACCTGATGAAGGCCGTCTACGAAGGCGCCCAGGTGCCGATGGACGCGGCCCTGCGTATCGAGACCCGCTACTTCATCAAGACCCTGATGACGCCGCAGGCCCAGGCCATGATCCGCTCGCTGTTCCTGTCCAAGCAGGAACTGGACAAGGGCGCCGTGCGCCCGGCGGGCGTGCCCAAGTCCGATCCGAAGAAGGTGACGGTCATCGGCGCCGGCATGATGGGCGCTGGCATCGCCTATGTGCAGGCGCTGGCCGGCATCGAGACCATCCTGATCGACCAGACGCAGGAAGCCGCCGACAAGGGCAAGGCCCACGTCGAGGAACTGCTGAAGAAGCGCCTGTCGCGCGGTCAGCTGACGCAGGAGAAGTATGACGCCCTGCTGGGTTCGGTCACGGCGACGACGGACTATGAGCTGATCAAGGGTTCCGATCTGGTCGTCGAGGCCGTGTTCGAAAACCGCGAGATCAAGGCCGACGTGACCAAGCGCGCCGAGGCGCAACTGGCCGAGGGCGCCGTGTTCGGCTCCAACACCTCGACCCTGCCGATCACCGGCCTGGCCGAGGCCTCGGTGCGGCCCGAGGACTTCATCGGCATCCACTTCTTCTCGCCCGTCGACAAGATGATGCTGGTCGAGATCATCCTGGGCGAAAAGACGGGTCAGGCCGCCATCGCCAAGGCGCTGGACTATGTGTTGAAGATTAAGAAGACGCCGATCGTCGTCAACGACAGCCGCGGTTTCTACACCTCGCGCTGCTTCTCCACCTTCCTGATGGAGGGCATGGCGATGCTGGAAGAGGGCTACGGCCCGGCCCTGATCGACAATGTCGGTCGCATGACCGGCATGCCGCGCGGCCCGCTGGAGATGCACGACGACGTCGCCCTGGACCTGTCCTACAAGATCGCCAAACAGACGGCGCTGGATCTAGGCGACAAATACGTCCCGTCGGAAGGCGCCGACATCGTCGCCAAGATGGTCGAGGGCGGGCGTTTCGGTCGCAAGAACGGCAAGGGCTTCTACGATTACGATCAGAAGCCCAAGACGATCTGGAAAGGTCTGGGCGAACTGGCCCCCACCACCAAGGGCATCGACCAGCCGGAAGAACCGACCGCCTTCGCTCAGATCGACGAGCTGAAGACGCGCCTGCTGTATCGCCAGGCCGTCGAAGTGGCCCGCTGCTGGGAAGAGGGCGTCATCGACGATCCGCGCGAAGCCGATCTGGGCGCCATCCTGGGCTGGGGCTTCGCGCCCTGGACCGGCGGTCCGATCAGCATGATCGACGGCATCGGCCTGGCCAAGTTCGTCGAGACCGCCGACCGACTGGCTGCGACCTACGGCGACCGCTTCAAGGTCCCGCAGTTGCTGCGCGACATGGCCGCGAAGAACGAAACATTCTACGGCAAGTTCGCCCCGGAGAAGGCCGCCGCCTGATCAGCAGGCGACATCGGTAAAACGACGAACGGGCGGCCTTCGGGTCGCCCGTTTTCGTTTGGCGTTTGACTTTCGTCATCCTCCGGCGCGCCAAGCGCGCCCTGGGGAACCCAGCGGCGCCGGAGGCGATCTTTCCATCGCAGGATCTCGGGGCATCGAGTCCGCGACAACTTCGCGCTCACGCGCGCCGCTGGGTTCCAGGTCTCCGCTACGCTTCGCCCGGAATGACGAAAGAAAGCTCAGCACCGCTCACAAAAGAAAAGACCCGCCCGACGCGAAGTCGAGCGGGTCGCTCCGCCGCCCTTCGCGGGGTCGGTGGCGGGTCGCTAGGGGCGACGGAGTAGCGGTGAAAAGACCGGACCGAGACCGGGACAAACTCTGAAAGTCCGCCCAGCCTCGGAGGCTGGCGTCAGCCTTCCAGGTCCTGGCCTTCGTCCGGCTCGGGCGTGCCCAGCAGTTCGTCGGCGATCTTGTTGGTCGAGGCGCGCACAGCCTTTTCGATCGAGGCGGCGATGTCGGGGTTCTGTTTCAGGAACTCGCGCACATTTTCACGGCCCTGACCGATCCGGGTGGAGTCATAGCTGAACCAGCTGCCCGACTTCTCGATGATGCCTGCCTTGACGCCCAGGTCGATGACCTCGCCCAGTTTGGAAATACCCTCGCCATACATGATGTCGAAGATGACCTCGCGGAACGGCGGGGCGACCTTGTTCTTGACCACCTTGACCCGGGTCGTGTTGCCGACCACCTCGTCGCGGTTCTTGATCGCGCCGGTGCGGCGGATATCCAGACGCACAGAGGCGTAGAACTTCAGCGCATTGCCGCCCGTCGTCGTCTCGGGCGAGCCGTACATGACGCCGATCTTGTGACGGATCTGGTTGATGAACAGCACGATGCATTTCGACTTGGAGATCGAGGCCGTCAGCTTGCGCAGCGCCTGGCTCATCAGACGGGCCTGAAGGCCCGGCAGGCTGTCGCCCATCTCGCCCTCGATCTCGGCGCGCGGCGTCAGGGCCGCGACGGAGTCGACAACCACAATGTCCACGGCGCCCGACCGGACCAGCGTATCCACGATCTCCAGCGCCTGCTCGCCAGTGTCCGGCTGCGACACCAGAAGATCATCCAGATTGACGCCCAGCTTCTGGGCATAGACCGGGTCCAGCGCATGTTCGGCGTCGACGAAGGCGGCGACCCCGCCCTTCTTCTGCACTTCCGCGACGGTGTGCAGAGCCAGGGTCGTCTTGCCCGAGGATTCTGGGCCGAACACCTCGATAACCCGCCCAACCGGCAGACCGCCGATGCCCAGCGCCATGTCCAGGCCCAGCGAGCCGGTCGAGACGCTGTCGATCTCGGCGACCACGCCCGCCTTGCCCAGTTTCATCACCGAGCCCTTGCCGAAGGCGCGATCGATCTGCGCGATCGCCGCCTCCAGGGCGCGTTGCTTGTCGCCGTCGTCCTTGCCCACCAATTTGAGTGCCGCCTGTGAAGCCATTGCCTTCGTCTCCCTTGCCATGATTCCCGTCATTCAGCTTGGGAGAGACCCGCCTGGACCCGCCCCCGTTTCGTGAGGCGGACTATGTGCATGGTTTGTTCTGGTTCACAAGATGTTCTCATTGATCAAAACGAGAACAGCTAAACCCTACGACCGTTTTTGACGCCGTCTAAAGCGGAAGGCGCAGGCTGAAGCTGGCGCCCTCGGGGTCGTAAGTCATGACCGCCGAGCCGTGCAGCGAGCGGTTGATCGTCGAGTCGATCAGCACCGAACCGAAGCCCTTGCGCTGAGGCGGCGATACAGCTGGGCCACCGCTTTCGACCCAATCCAGCAGCAGATGGCCGTCAGCAACCGACCAGTCGATCCGCACGCAGCCTGAGGCGTTCGACAGGGCGCCGTATTTGGCGGCGTTCACCGCCAGCTCGTGAAAGACCATCCCCATCCCCAACGTCTGTTGCGCATTCAGATCGACGGCCGGACCGGTCAGGCGGACCTGCTCCTCGGCATAGGGGGCCAGTTCCTGAGCCAGCATGGCGCGCAGATCGACATGCTCCCAGTTCGCGGCGGTCAGCAGGTTCTGAGTGTTGGACAGGGCCACGAGCCGCGCTTCGAAAAGGGCGGTGAAGGTGGCGACATCCGGCGTGCGCCGCGCGGTCTGGTGGGCGATGGACTGCACCGTGGCCAGGGTGTTTTTCACCCGGTGATTCAGTTCGTTGATCAGCAATCGCTGCAAGCGTTCGCTGTCTGCCAAGGCGGCGAAGGCCTCGCGGCGATCGGTGATGTCGGTGATGACGCCCGACATCTTGATCGGCCGGCCCGAACGACTGCGGATCAGGCGTCCTCGCAGATGGATCCAGCGGCCAGAGGCCGGCAGACGCCATTCCTGATCGTATTCGCCCTCCCCCGCCAGGGCGCGCTCCAGCGCCTGACGATGCAGCGGCAGATCCTCGGGCGACAGACGGTCGCCGACTTCGCTCGGGCCAAGACGGCAGGACGGATCGATGGACAGGATTTCGCGCGCGCGGCCTGACATCATCGTCGTCTTCATCGGCAGGGTCGCTTCCCAGAAGCCAACGCCGCCGGCGTCAACGGCCGCCAGAACATTGGCCCGCTGATCGACGATCGAGGCGCCCAGCGCGAGAAACAGCAGCGTGACCGCCCCGGTCGTCACCGCGACCGCCAAGACGACCGGCGACGCCCCGCCCTGCAACAGCCCCGCGTCGGCGATCGGGGTCAGGATCAGGGCCGCCATGCCGATATGGTGCATGGAGACGATAGCCAGACCCAGGATCACGGCGGCGACCGCGCGCCAGGCCAGACCCCGCTCCTGACGGGCCGCGATCAGGGCGGCGTAGGCGGCGGCGACCGCAACCAGCACCGACAGGGCGACCAGCACGGGCTGATAACTCAGGACAGCGTTCATCCGCATCGCCGCCATCCCGACATAGTGCATGGCGACGATGGATCCGCCCATCAGCAGGGCCGCCGGCGCCAGTCGCAAGGGGCTGGCCTGCGCCGTGCCCGCCGTCAGGAAGGCCGCCGCCGTGCCGGCCGTCGCCAGCAGAAAGGAGACCAGCGTCAGGCCGGGATCATAGAAGACGGGGCCTTCGCCCTCGAACCCCAGTATGGCGATGAAATGCATCGACCAGATGCTGACGCCCAACGCCAGGGCCGCGACGCCCAACCAGCGCAAACGCGTCGCGCCGATCTGGCTTCGGGTTCGATTGAACAGATCCAGAGCCGTCCACGCGCCCAAAATCGCGATCGCCAGCGACAGGACGGTGAACGCATTGACGTGAAGGTGGTGCAAGCGCGCCGAAGCCCCAAGAAACAGCAGCGATAGCCTTAGCCGGGTTTCACGGCCCCGACGACCGCGAAACGCAAGCGCCTCACGCGATCAGTCTCGCCGCCACGGCGATCCCGCAGGCGAGGAACAGACTGGCGGCGGCGAAGATCGGCAAGCCGCGATCCGCGCCGGGCGTCAGCGGGCGGATCAGCATCGCGATCATCAGGGCGATCGGCCCCACTGCGCCAGGCATATCCATGCCGGCGCCCAGGAAGACGCCGTGCCCCTGATCCAGCAACCACCCGCCGACCAGCGCCGTGGTCACGACGGCGGGCGCGAAGGACGCCCACGAGCCGAAGCGGGCGCCGATCACCGCCGTCGACGCGGCCGCCAGGGCGGCGATCAGACCGGGCCACAGCAGCAGGAAGGCGGCTTCCGGCGCCGCCGCCTGCACCCCGCCGCCCAGGATCAGGACCAGGACGATCAGCCCCAGCCAGCCGCCCCAGACGGCGTCTGCGTCCTGCGGTTTCGGCCGCCCCAGGCTGAGCGCCAGAGCGATCACCGTCGCCCCCAGGATTGACAGGCTGAAACCGCCCATCGCCGCTGCAAGTGCGAATGCGGCCAGTGTCACTCCCGCTGCGCCCCATCGGCCCATCAGGCGTCGCCCTGAGGTCAGCATCAGAATCAGGGCCAGCATGGCCAGGGCCACGGCGATTTCCAGAACCGGCAGGCGACGCAGCAAGGTGTAATAGAGGTCGGCCGAATCCACGCGACGACCGATCGGCCCGGCCAGGACGCGCACCGCCTGTCCCACCACCACCGCGCTCGCCAACAGCCACAGACCATCCGCCGCACCCCGCACGACCGACGTCGCCCGCAAGCCCGTGACATGGCGCGCGCCCCAGGCGGCGAAGGCCGTCGCCAGGAATCCCACGGTCAGCAGCAGCCAGCCGATCGCCGGCGAATGCTGCACGACGAACAGGCCGAAGACGTCGGCATAGACGGCGTTCTGCGTCGCCTGCGGCAGGGTCGGCGCCCGCAGCAGGTCATCGGCCATTTCCAACGCCTGGGAGCCGATATGCTGCACGCTGCCCTGATCCAGCGCCTGCGGGGTCGAGGACGGAGAATGGTACTGCGCCGGGCGGCCGATGAAGGCCAGATTGATCCCCGCCAGCTTGCGATCCGCCGCCACGGTGAAGTCCGTGCCATTGGGCATCAGCCGATAGACGAAGATGGCCAGGGCGTTGCTGGACGGCCCGCCCGTCGCCCTCTGGGTCGCCTGGGCGTAGCGGGCGATGGTCTGGGCGTTGCCGGGTCCGGTCTCGAACATCATGGCGCGCGCGCCGCCGCCCCGCGCCTCCAGATTGATCAACGCGCCGATGTCGTCGCGCAGCGGATGTTCGCTGAAAAAGGCCCGCGCCCCGTCCAGATTCAGCTCCTCGGCGTCTGTGAACAGTACCACCAGCGTCCGCTCGGCACCGCCCCGCGCCTTGATCGCGCGCACGGCCTCCAGAATGGCGGCCACGCCGGACGTGTCGTCGGCGGCGCCGGGCGAGGTCGGCGAGGTGTCGTAATGCGCCATCATAGCCACGGCAGGCAGGGCCGGATTCCGTCCCGGCAGGACGCCGATGACATTGACCGCCTGCTCGCCGCCCGCATTTCCACCCTCCCGCTCGAGCCGCGCGACGGCGGCGGGCGACAGGGCGCCGGCCTGGAGGCTGGGCTGAAGCCCCAGCGCCGTCAGCCTTTGGACAAGATAGGTCTGAACCTGCCGATGCTCGGCCGATCCGACCGGATGCGGCGCTCGTGCGATCCGGTTCACGTCCATCATGGCGCGCGCGGCCGAGAACTGAACCGCAGGCGTCGAAGCGGGCAGGGGTTTGGGCGTCTGGGCGGTCAGCACCGCCAAGCCGAGGGCCGCCACAAGGGACGCCAGAAACAATACCCACCGCATATCCAACCCCCCGATCGCTCCGTCTCGCAGTCCAGCCCAGAACCGCCGCCCTGCGCAAGGCCTCGATCAGCGGCGCACGACGTTTCGGGCCGTCAGATTGCCGGTGGCTCCATCGCCGTCGTCCACGCTGGAGCCGAACGGCCAGCCCCGGTCGTCGCCGCAGTAGCGTCGCCCGCCCTCACGCGACCCGATCACCACCGCCCGCGGCCGCAACCAGCCCGCTCCGGTGAACAGATTGTCCGTAATCTGATTATAGGACGGCGTTTGGTGGCGGATCACGCCGTCCTCGCCGCAGTTGCGGTACAGAAACACCCCGCCCTGTCCGTCCAGCGCCAGCCGGTTGCCGACGATGCGGTTGGCGCCCGACCCGTCTACCGCGATCAGCTCACGCCCGGTGCGGATATCGAAATCGTTGTCCTGAATCAGCGCCCCTGCGCTCTCGGCGTCCAGATAGACGGCAGTCGAAGTCGAACGGCCCACGAAGCGGGACCGCGTCACCGTGGTGCGTGTCACCCCAGGCCCGACATAGAGGGGAATGGTCCCCACGCCCTCGAACCGTATCCGGTCCAGGGTGACGCGGATCGGCGCGGCGGACTGGGCCGCTTGGGTATGTCCGGCGGTGCGTGACGAGGCCAGCAGGTCGCGCATCGATCCGCCCGCCCCCATGCCCCAGATCCGCACATTGCCGGCGACGGTGCAGTTTCGGATCGTCACATCGACCGGCCGCGACCACCGTTCGCCCTCGCGGCGGGACCAGACGGCGAGGGTCGGGGCGGCGGTCGTCGCCGGGCCCGGCGCGCGGATGGTCCCTCCGCCGCAATCCAGTGACGCCCCTGAACCTTCCGCGCCCTCGATCAGCACGCGGCGGTGGATATCGACGCCTGACAGGTCGGCTTGGCAGGTCAGGCGATAGGGCTGGGTCGACGGCGCCGTCAGCGCCGCGACCTCTTGGGGCGTGCACGGCCGGTCGGCCGGGGCCTGAAAGGTCAGCAGGGCGAGAGCCAGAGCCGCCGCCATCAGGGCAGAGAAATCGCCAGGGCCGCGCGCTCGGCCGCGCAGCCGGGATTGGTCAGGCCGCTGCGACGCGCGGCCGCCAGCTCGGCCCTCGCCGCCGCCATGTCCGCCTGGAAGGCCGGGCTGGCGATGGCGCGGGCCGCAACATCCCGCCCGATCTGTTCGCCGACCGCGACATCGGTCGGATAGTGCATGGCGCAGATCAGGCGGCTGACCCCGATCTCGTGTCCGATCCGGCGCACGGCCTCGGCCCGGTCCGGCTCCAGCGCCGCAAAGGCCTCGCCATAGGCCGTCGCGACCGCCGCGCTGCCGGACGGATAGGAGGCGCTGCGTCTCGCCGCCGGCGTCAGGGTCTGACAGGCGCGGCGATTGGGATCCTCGCCGACCGGCCGCAGCCGCGCCTGGCGCGCCTTGACGCGTTCGGCCGCACTGTTCGCGTCATGGAATATGCGCGCCATCACCCGGTCCAGCGTCGGCGTCTCGGCCGATCCCAGCCGCACGCCCAAAGCGCAGTCGAAATGTTGCAAGGCCAACGGCGGACGCAACTCGGCATGGGCGGTCGCCAGCAGCCAACGGTCGCCGTCTTCCAGCGCCACAAACCGCGCCGAGGCCGCCTTGTCCGCCAGGTCCGAGACGGACCTAGGGGTTGGAGCTGGCGGGACCGTATCCGTCAGTTGGGCGATCGCTTCATCGCCCAGGAAGCCCGCCGTCGGTATCGTGTCGTCCGGTTTGGGCGCGCCGGCGCACCCCACGGCCAGCAGGATCGCCGTCGCCGCGCCCAGGGCGGCGCCCCGCCTCACTGACCGGCGCTCCAGCCCAGCTGGACCGAGGTCTCGCCGGTCTCGGTCGGCGTGGCGACGACCTGCAAGGAGGCGCCGTTCACAGCGTCGGCCGCCGCGCCATAGGCGCGCGTCTCGCCCTGGTTCATACCGGCGACGGACCGCAAGCCCGCCTTCTCGGCGCGCTCGCGATAGAAGGCGACGACCTCGTCCGGCGAAGCGGTGGTGGTGAAGGTGACCAGACTGCCCGGCCCGGACTCGCCGCCAGCGGCCAGCGGCTGCCCGTCCACCTGTGCGCCGGGATAGAGGACCGCGAAGGACGGCGCGCCGTCGGCCGCGGCTGACGCAGCCCCCCCTACAACAGCGGGCGCTTCGGCTGTTGGAGGCGTCGCATCAGCGACGGTCGGCGCCGACGCTTTGGGCGCAGCCTTGGCCTCGACCGATTGGGCCGAGCGATCACATCCTGCGAGGCAAAACAGAACCACGACGGCGGAGGCCGCCAAGCGAAGCGTCATCGAGAGATCGTCCTTGGACCGAGAGGGTCAGAGCGCCACCGTGGCGCATGGTTGCGGCGGCGACAAGGCGCCCGCTCAGTCGGCGGCGTCGTCCTGATCCGCCGCGCCCTTATCGGCCAACCCTTCTTGAGCCAGACGCGCATTGATCTTGGCGGAATCGGGGTCGTCATCCGTGCCCGCAGCCGACCCGCCGCGCAGCGAACCCGCCCGCGTGTCCGATCCCGAATCGCTGCCGTCCAGGGCGTCGATCAGCGTATCCGCCTTGTGACCCAGATCCGGCTTTTCGCCCATGTCGGCGGCTTCGCGGGCGTCGTCGCAATCCGCTTCGGGCTTGGTGGGATCGGTGTCGGTCATGACGCAGTCTCCGTTCGTCGAGATGAGTTTAAAGCGCCTGATCCGGTTGCGGTTCCAGACCCTCGCCCTTGAACCCCGAGGGACAGACCCGATCTAGGCGTCATGATCCCCTTTTCAGTTCTCGACCTTTCCCCCATCGTCGAAGGCGGCGACGCCCGACGCGGCCTGGATGAAACCCTGGCCCTGGCTCAGGCCGCCGATCGGCTCGGCTATGAGCGCTTCTGGCTGGCCGAACACCACAATATGCCCGGCATCGCCAGCGCCGCGACCGCCATCGTCATCGGCCATGTCGCGGCGGGGACCGAGCGCATTCGCGTCGGCTCCGGCGGCGTCATGCTGCCCAACCATGCGCCCCTGGTCGTCGCCGAACAGTTCGGCACGCTGGAGACCTTGTTCCCCGGCCGCATCGACCTCGGCCTGGGCCGCGCGCCCGGCACGGACGGCGCTACCGCCCGTGCGCTGCGGCGCTATTTCGAAGGCGCAGACCAGTTCCCGCGCGATGTGGTCGAGCTGATCCAGTGGTTCGAGCCGGCGTCTGAGAATCAGCCCGTCCGCGCCGTCCCGGGCGCCGGCCTGCGCGTGCCGATCTGGCTGTTGGGCTCCAGCCTATTCAGCGCCCAGCTCGCGGGCCAACTCGGCCTGCCCTACGCCTTCGCCAGCCATTTCGCGCCCGAACTGCTGCTGGAGGCCCTGGCCCTGTATCGCCGCGAGTTCGTCCCCTCGGACCGCTTGGCCAAGCCCCACGCCATGGCCGCGATCAACGTCTTCGCCGCCGACACGGACGAGCAGGGCGTGCGCCTGTCCACCTCGATGCAGCAGAGCTTCGCCCGCCTCTCGACCGGCAAGCCGGGAAAGCTGCCGCCGCCCGTAGACGACATCACCACAATCCTGACGCCGCAGCAGGTCGCGGGCGCCGAGGGCCGCCTGCTCTATTCCGCTATCGGCGGTCCGGAGACCGTCAAACGCCAACTGACCGACTTCATCGCCCTGACCGGCGTGGACGAGCTGATGGTCACCGGCATGATGTTCGACAACGCCGCCCGCATCCGCAGCCTGGAGATCGTGGCCGAGGTGCGTGATCAGATGGCGACGAAGCAGGCGGCCTAGAGGCCCTTCAGAAAATCCATCAGCAGGCGGTTGATCTCGTTCGCCCGTTCCTGCTGGATCCAGTGGCCCGCGCCCGGCACGACGACGGATCGGATCAGGTTGGGCGCCCAGTCCTTCAGGCCCGCCTCATGCCCGCCGGCGTAGTGGCGCACCGGGTCGTCCTCGCCGACGATGAACAGGGCGGGCTGGGTGATCTTCTGGTCCTGAACGAAGGCCGTCAGCGACCAGTTCAGGTCCATCGCCCGATACCAGTTCAGGGGTCCTTCGAATCCGCCGACTGAGAAGGCCTGCACATATTCGTCGAAATGCGCCTCGCTCATCCACGGCGGCAGGGTCGCGTCGTCGGCGATGGTGTCGAGCAGGGCCACGCCTTCGGGCATGAAGCCGGTCGATCTGCGATCGGCGGCGGTCGCGCCATCGTAGGCATAAAACAATTTCCTCAGCGCCATCGCCGGATCGGCGTCCAGCGCGCGGTGCGCGTCCGGCGCCTGGAACCGGCTGATATAGAGGTCGCCCAGCCCGGCCCGTTTCGAGATGGCGGCCATGGCGGCGGTGGGAGGTCCCTTGGGTCGGCGCGGCTGGAACGGCACCGACAGGCCCGCGACCGCCGTGAACAGATCCGGCCTCAACAAGGCGCAATGCCAGGCCACCGGCGCGCCCCAGTCATGGCCGACGACGACGCAAGACGCCTTGCCCAGCGCCCGGACCAGATCGACCATGTCCCCGACCAGATGCAGGATCGAGTAGGTCTCCACCCCCGCCGGCTTGGCCGTCCCGCCATAGCCTCGCATGTCCGGGGCGACGACATGATAACCCGCCTGCGAGATCGCCTCGACCTGGGCGCGCCAACTGATCCCCAGTTCGGGAAAGCCGTGGATCAGCAGGACCAGCGGCGCGTTGTCATCCTCGAACCCGGCCTCCAGAACCTGTTGGACCAGACCGTCGGTCTTGATATGCCGGGTTCGCATCGCTTCCTCCGACGGCGTCTTCGCCGCTCATTATCGTCAGGACGGACATGACCCGCCTCGTCACCTTTGCGGACGGTACGACCGTTCCCGCCCTCGGCCAAGGCACCTGGGAGCTGGGCGACGACCCGGCCTGGCGCGATGAGGAGCAGCAGGCCCTGGCGCGCGGCATCGACCTGGGCATGACCCTGATCGACACGGCTGAACTCTATGGCGACGGTCGCTCGGAACGGCTGGTGGGCGAGGTCATCGCCGGACGCCGCGATGAGGTCTTTTTGGTCTCCAAGGTCCGCCCCGAGAACGCGTCGGAGATGAAGATGATGCTGGCCTGCGAGAAGTCGCTGGAACGGCTCGGCGTCGAGCGGTTGGACCTCTATCTGCTGCACTGGGAAGGCCATGTGCCGCTGGAAGAGACCGTCGAAGCCTTCCGCGATCTGGTCGACGAGGGGATGATCGCCCGATGGGGCGTGTCGAACCTGGACCTGCGCGCCATGGAGCAGCTGATGGAGATCGAGGGGGGCGAGGACTGCGCCGCCAACCAACTGCTCTATAATCTCGCCTCGCGCGGGGTGGAGTTCGACCTCTTCCCGTGGATGCAGGCGCGCGACATGCCGATGATGGCCTATTCGCCGCTTGGGCGAGGCGAATTGCTGGAGCAGCCCCTGATCCGCGACATCGCCAATCGCCATTCCGCCAGCCCGGCCCAGGTGGCGCTGGCCGCCGTCCTGCGCCACGACGGCGTCATCGCCATCCCCAAGGCCAGTTCGGTCGAACACGTCGAGGCCAACGCCGACGCCCTTGAGATCCAGTTCGATCTGGAAGACCTGGAACGGCTGGATGCGGCCTTCCCGCCCCCGAAACACGCCGTCCCGCTCGATATTATCTAAACATTTGCCGTCATTCCGGGGCGTCCGTAGGACAAACCCGGAACCCAGGAGAGCATCACGGACAGACTGAATGGCCGACCGTGCGGCGGTCTTGGGTTCCGGGTTCCCCGCTGCGCGCGGCTCCGGAAAGACGATGCGGGAGCGGCGGCCTAGTCGCCCCGGATCACGCCCAGCAATTGCGCCAGCTCATCGTCTGTATACGGAACAACCGTCCCGCGACCCCAGACCGGATCGGGCCAGAGACCGTCGTCGCGGCGGCGGCCGACCACATGGACATGCAGTTGCGCCGTCACATTGCCGATGGCGCCGACGTTCAGCTTTTCCACCGCACACAGCCGCCGAACCAGCGCCCCGGCCCGCACCGTCTCCTCCATCAACATGGTCTGCTGTTCGACACTGAGGTCTTCCAGCTCCACCGCCCCCTCGACGCGGGGGATAAGGATGAGCCAGGGGAAGCGGGCGTCGTCCTGAAGCCGCACATGGCACAAGGGCCATTCGGCGGCGGCGACCGATCCCGCCTCGAAGGCGAGCGCGACGGAAAACCCCATCAGTTCAGCCCATAGATGACGCAGGCGCTGTCGGTCATCACCTGCAACGGCGGTTGCAGCGCCAGACGCGCCGCCTCGATCTGGGCCTCGCTGGGCGCCCCGCCTCCGGGCGGAGGGGGCGGAGCTGGAGGCGCGGCATATTCCATGCGCGCTTCCGATCGCGACCCCGTCACCACGATGTCGTCTACCGTCGTCTCCTGCCCGCCCCCTGCGGCGTATGAAGGCCAGCCCGCCAGGACGTCCGTCTGGCAGACCCGCCCCGACGGATCGATGATCTTGACCCGCCCGAGGGTCGCGCCGGCGTTGGTCGCCGCCGCCTCGGCCCGGCGTCGCGCATCCTTCATCGCCTCGGCCTGCAGATTGGCCTTCCAGCTGTTGTCGGGGTCTAGGTTGAAATTGACCTGTCCGATCGAGGTCGGACGCGAAGCCACGATGGTCGCATAGACCCGCTCGATCAGGCGCACATCGCGCACCGTCACATTGACCGAGGCGTCGGCCTGATAGCGGGCCACGCGGTCGGCGCGGGTGTTGTCGCGCATAACCCCGTTTTCGTCGCGGTATTGGTCATAGAGCGGGCGGGTGGTGACGCTGGTCTCGACCCGCACCTTGTCCGCGCCATAGGCCGACAACGCCTGGCTCAGCGCCCGAACCTGATCGGCGGCGGCGCGCGAGGCCTCGGCGACGCTGCGGTCCACCGACTGGAAGCTGGCCGAAACGAAGGCGCGGTTGGCTTGAATCTCCACCCGCACCTGGCCGACGGAGGCGATGACCGGATCGCGCATCCACCAGGGCGCCGGGATATAGCGGTCGCCGATGGTCGCGGGCGGCGTCTGGGCCAGCACAGGCGTGGCGACGGAGGCCACCAGCAGGGCGAAAGCGAATGAACGGCGCATCGAAGTCCTCCGGTTGTCGCCGGACATTCGCAAGCCTGACCAAGGCCGTAAAGCGAGGTTCTTGCGACAGCCGCGCGAGGGGTCTAGACCGCCCGCACGATTAATCCCCTTTCGCACACGCAATAAACGGAGACATCCATGGCTCGCGCGAAGATCGCCCTTATCGGCGCCGGCATGATCGGCGGAACCCTGGCCCACGTGGCCGCGCGCGAAGCCCTGGGCGACGTGATCCTGTTTGACATCGCCGAAGGCACCCCGCAGGGCAAGGCGCTGGATATCGCCGAGGCCTCGGCCGTCTTCGGCCAGGACGTGGCCCTGAAGGGCGCCAACGACTATGCCGACATCGCGGGCGCCGACGTCTGCATCGTCACCGCCGGCGTGCCGCGCAAGCCGGGCATGAGCCGCGACGACCTGATCGGCATCAACCTGAAGGTCATGAAGGCCGTCGGCGAGGGCATCAAGGCCCACGCCCCCAACGCCTTCGTCATCTGCATCACCAACCCGCTCGACGCCATGGTCTGGGCCCTGCAGAAGTTCTCGGGCCTGCCGAAGGAGAAGGTGGTCGGCATGGCCGGCGTGCTGGACTCGGCCCGCTTCGCCTACTTCCTGGCTGAAAAGACCGGCGTGTCGGTTCAGGACATCCACGCCTGGACCCTGGGCGGTCACGGCGACGACATGGTGCCGATGGTGCGCCACTCGACCGTCGGCGGCCTGCCCCTGCCGGACGCCGTCGCCGCCGGCTTCCTGTCGCAGGACGAACTGGACGCTATCGTCGAGCGCACCCGCAAGGGCGGCGGCGAGATCGTGGCCCTGCTGAAGACCGGCTCGGCCTTCTACGCCCCGGCGGAATCCGCGATCGCCATGGCCAAGTCCTACCTGCTGGACCAGAAGCGCGTCCTGCCCTGCGCCGTCTGGCTGTCGGGCGAATACGGCCTGTCGGACCTCTACGTCGGCGTCCCCGCCCTGATCGGCGCTGGCGGCGTCGAGAAGATCGTCGAGTTCACCACCAACGACGAAGAAAAGGCGATGTTCGAAAAGTCCGTCGCCTCGGTCCAGGGCCTGCTGCAAGCCTGCAAGGACATCGACTCCTCGCTGGCGTAAGCCGCGCGACCATCGAATGACGAAGGGCCTGCGGAGCGATCCGCAGGCCCTTTTTCTTTTCCCTTCTCCCGTTGGGACAGGGACATCATTGCGGCGGCACGTAGCCCATGCCTGCTGCAAACTTGGGCAGCAGTTGCAGCCAAACCGTCAGCGGGTCCGCCAGTTGCGTCACGCCTTCGCCCGACAGCACGACGACATCGTACTGCACCGTCGCTGTCGGCGTGTCGGCCGCGGTGTGGAAGGCTTTCAGATAGCGGTTGTCGCGGTTCCAGGCGTTGACCTTGTCCAGCGTCGCCCCGGCGCCGGGCACAACGGCGCTGAACTGAACCTCGCCGCAGCCAGACGCCTCGCAGCCGTAGAAGAAGACCGCCCAGGTCAGGCCCGCATTGGTCACGGTGAAGAAGGTCAGGCCGTTCTCGGTCTGCACCGGCCCGACCCGCCCGCCCAGCCCGGTGATCCACGTCCCGACCTCGCCCGGCGTCAGACCGCGACTGGCCGCAGCCGGCGCCGTCTGGGCGAGCGCTCCTCCCGCCGTCAGCGGCGAAACGGCTAAGGCCAGAGCGGCAAGTGGGACGGCGGCGAGGGCGAGGCGGCGCATAAAAACACTCCGAAGGTCAGCCCCCACCCTAGCCGTCAGTCGCGGACGTGCGCCAGCCAGTCCTTGCTCTGCATTTCGTTGAAGCGCGACACGGTGCGCTCGAACTCGAACGCCCCCACCCCTTCGGTATAGAGGGCCTCCGGCTTGGCCGCCGCCAGCACGATCAGCTTGGTCTTGGCTTCATAGAGGGCGTCCACCAGGGTCACCAGACGCCGCGCCTCGTGGTGGTTGGCCGAACTCAAGATCGGCACGTCTTCCAGGAACAGGGTGTGGAACCGCTGGGCGATGGCCAGATAATCCTGCGGCCCCAGCGGCCTGGCGCACAGCTCGGCAAACGTCGCCCTCGCCATCGATCCCACGGTGCGCTGCACCACCACATCGCGGCCCAACACGCTCAGGTGCGCCGGTTCTTCCGGCTCGCCCCCCTTCAGCTCGCGCCATAAAGCCTCGAACGCCGCGCGGTCGTCCGGCGTGTGCCAGACCTGGGCCGAGGTCATCCGGTCCAGCCGCCAGTCGCGCGCGCCCGCCGTCTGAACCACGGCGCAACGGTCGCGGATGATGTCGATGAAGGGGGTGAAGAGCTGGCGGTTGATGCCGTTCTTGTAGAGGTCCTCCGGCGCCCGGTTCGAGGTGACAGCCAGCACCACCCGATCTTCGAACAGGGCTTCGAACAGCCGGCCCAGGATCATGGCGTCGGCGATGTCGGTGACCTGCAATTCGTCAAAACACAGCAGGCGGGCTTCCGACGCGATCAGCTTCGCGATCGGCGGGATGGGGTCGTCGCCCTTATGGGTTCCGAACACGGCCTTGCGGGCCTTCGCATCCCCCTCGCGCCACTGTTTCACCAGATCGTGGATGCGCGCCATGAAGGCGTGGAAGTGCGCCCGCGTCTTTCGCGGCTCGGGCGTCGCCGAATAGAATAGGTCCATCAGCATCGACTTGCCGCGTCCGGGCGGGCCGTAGAGGTAGACGCCCCGCACCTCCGGCGCCTTGCCGAACAGGCCGCGTTTGGCCAGATCGACCTCCAGCCGCTCCAGCGCCGTGATCACGCTCTCCTGCGCTGGATCGGGCGTGAGCACGCCCTCTTCCACGCGGATGTCGTAGGCGTTGCGGATACGGGAGGTCATGGGAGCGGTGCTTAACGCTCCCTCCAGCGAAAAGCGATTGCTTCACGGCCCTGAACGCCTATTTGCAAGGCCATCACTACAATGCGCTCAAGCAGCGAGGCCCCGCGGGCCGAGCGGTAGCGCGTCCGAAGGACAAGAAGAAATGGGTTATCGCGTCGCCATCGTCGGAGCCACGGGCAATGTGGGCCGCGAAATGCTGAACATCCTCGAGGAGCTGGAATTCCCCGTCGATGAAATCCACGCCATCGCCTCGCGCAAGTCAAAGGGCGTCGAGGTCTCGTTCGGCGACAAGACCATCAAATGCCAGGACATCGAGCAGTTCGACTTCTCCAAGGTCGACATCGTCCTGATGTCCGCCGGCGGCGCGGTGTCCAAGGAATGGTCCGAGAAGATCGGCAAGGCCGGTCCTATCGTGATCGACAACTCCTCGGCCTTCCGCAAGGACCCCGACGTGCCGCTGATCGTGCCCGAGGTGAACCCGGACGCCATCAAGGACGCGACCAAGAAGAACATCATCGCCAATCCCAACTGCTCGACCATCCAGCTGGTGACGGCGCTGAAGCCGCTGCACGATACGGCCAAGATCAAGCGGGTGGTCGTCTCGACCTATCAGTCGGTGTCCGGCGCCGGCAAGGAAGGCATGGACGAGCTGTGGAACCAGACCAAGGCCATCTACGGCCTGGGCGACGCCACGCCTAAGAAGTTCCCCAAACAGATCGCCTTCAACGTCATCCCCTACATCGGCTCCTTCCTCGAGGACGGCTCCACCGACGAGGAGAAGAAGATGTCGGACGAGACGCACAAGATGCTGGACCCCGACATCAAGGTCACCGTCACCTGCGTGCGCGTGCCCGTCTTCGTGGGTCACTCCGAGGCCGTGAATGTGGAGTTCGACCGCCCCATCGAACCCGACGAGGCCCGCGCCATCCTGCGCGAGGCGCCGGGCGTGCTGGTTATCGATAAGCAGGAGCACGACGGCTATATCACCCCCGTCGACGCCGCCAGCGAACACGCCGTCTATGTCAGCCGCATCCGCAAGGACACGACCGTCGAGAACGGCCTGAACCTTTGGGTCGTGTCCGACAACCTGCGCAAGGGCGCCGCCCTGAACGCCGTCCAGATCGCCCAGCTTCTGGATGAGACCGGCGTGATCAAGTCGTCGTCGGGATATCGTTCGATCACGGTCTAGGCGGTCTCAACCGTCATGAACGCCCACGCACCCCCTGCCGACGGCCGCGCCGTCGGCACGGCCATCGCCTGCTACACCCTGTGGGGGCTTCTGCCGCTGCTGTTCATGGCGATGGCGGCGCACGGCTTCGGCGCGCCTGAAATCCTGGCGCACCGGGCGGTCTGGTCGGTCTTCGTTGCCGGTCTGGTCCTGCTGCTGGCTGGGCAATGGGGCGAGGCGCGCCGGGTGCTGGCCACGCCGCGCACCCTGGCCTGGCTGGCCCTGTCCGCGCTGCTAATCGGCACGAACTGGAGCCTCTACGTCTTCGCCACCACGCATCATGCGACGCTGGAGGCCAGCCTCGGCTACTATATCAATCCCCTGCTCAACATGGCGGCCGGCGCCGTGCTGTTCCGCGAGAAGATCGACCGCTGGAGCGCGCTCGCCATCGGTCTGGCCGCCATCGGAGTCGTGATCCAGACGATCGCCCTCGGGCATGTGCCGATCATCGGCCTGACCCTGGCGGTCACCTTCTGCGCCTATGCGGTGATCCGAAAGCGCGTGCCCGCCTCGGCCCAGACTGGTCTGTTCGTGGAATGTCTGGTGCTGCTGCCCATCGGCGCGGTCTTCCTGGCCTGGTTGACCACCCACGGTCAGGCGGTCGGATTTGCATCGCCCTCCGGCCTGATCTGGGCGCTTGTGAACGGCCCGGCGACCGTGATCCCGCTGGCGCTGTTCGCCTGGTCGGCGCGGCGTCTGCCCCTGTCCACGGTCGGTTTCATCCAGTTCCTCGCCCCGACGCTGCAGTTCGCCTGCGGCGTCGCGACCGGCGAGCCTCTGACCCTGCTGCGGATCGTGTCCTTCGTCTTCATCTGGGCCGGCGCCGGCGTCTTCGCCCTGGCCGCCTTCAATCGCAGCCGCGCGGCACGCGAGGCGTTGAAGACCACGGCGGAACCGGCGTAGCGTTCGCCCATACGGAGGCGAGGCCATGACGACCGCCCAACGGGGCCCCTGCGAAGGCGGACAGGTCCACGCCGCCGCCGAACCGGCCCATCCGCTGTCGGCGGCGCGCAAACGCTGGGTGCTGGCCGCGACGGTGCTGGGCTCCAGCCTGACCTTCATCGACGGCTCAGCCCTGGGCGTCGCCTTGCCCGCCGTACAGCGGGATCTTGCGGCCGGCACGGCGGCGGTCCAGTGGGTGTCGAACGCCTATCTGCTGACGCTGGGCGCCCTCGTTCTGATCGGCGGCGCGGCCGGCGATCGGTTCGGCCGCCGGCGCGTCTTTCTGATCGGGGTCGCGATCTTCGCCCTGGCCTCCATCGGCTGCGCCCTGGCGCCCACCGTCCAGGCCCTGGTCGCCGGCCGGGCGATCCAGGGGATCGGCGCGGCGCTTCTGACGCCCGGCGCCTTGGCGGTGATCGGCGCAACCTTCCCGCCCGAGGAGCGCGGCAAGGCCTTTGGAACCTGGGCCGGGTTCGGGGCGCTGACCGGCATGATCGGGCCGCTGATCGGAGGATGGCTGGCCGACGCCGCCGACTGGCGCGCCATCTTCTGGATCAACGTCCCGCTGGCGATCCTGACCGCTGTGGTGACCCTGGCCGCCACGCCCGAGAGCCGTGATCCCGACGCGCGCGGTCTGGACGGTCTGGGCGCGGTTCTGGCGGTCGCCGGGCTGGGCGCCCTGACCTGGGCCCTGACCGCCGCGCCCGATCTGGGGTTCGCATCGCCCGCGATCCTGGCCGCACTGGGCGTGGGCGCGGCGCTGCTGGCCGCCTTCGTCTGGGCCGAGGCGCACCAGAGCCACCCGATGATGCCGCTGGGCCTGTTTTCGTCCTCCGTGTTCAGCGGGATCAATCTGCTGACCCTGCTGCTCTATTTCGCCTTGGGCGGGGCGATGTTCTTCCTGCCCTTCGATCTGATCCGGGTTCACGGCTGGAGCGCGACCGAAGCCGGGGCCGCCATGCTGCCCTTCGCCGCCGTCATGGGCCTGTTTTCCGGTCTCGCTGGACGGGTCGCCGATCGGTTCGGCGCGCGTCTGTCGCTCAGCGTCGGGCCGGCCCTGGCCGGGATCGGGCTGGCGCTCCTCGGCGTGCCTGCGCCGGGCGCGGGCTATGTCGACGGACCGCTGGCGGGGATGACGGTGCTGGCGATCGGCATGACCCTGGCGGTCGGGCCGCTGACGGCGACGGTGATGGGGGCCGTCAAGGCGGGCCACACCGGCGTGGCCTCGGGCGTCAACAATGCGGTGGCGCGCGTGGCCAGCCTTCTGGCCGTCGCCCTCTTGGGCCTGGTGCTGTCTGCGGTCTTCGCCCAGGTCGCCAACCTGCCTGACACGCGCGCCCAGCTGGCCCAAGTCATGTCGGGCGGCGAGGTCACGCCCGTCGCCCGCGACGCCTTCCATGCGGCGTTTCGGGCCGTGATCCTGACGTGCGCCGGCTGCGCGGGCTTGGCCGGCCTGATCGGCCTGCTGACCGCGCCCGGCCCGGTTCACAAGGCGGCGTAGAGCGCGTCCAGCAACCGCTTGGGCCGAGGGTCGCCGATCAGGTGCGGCGACTGGCGCGTCATCACATAGGCCGCCGACAGCTTCCGCGACGGATCCGCCATGGCCATCGACCCGCCCCAGCCATAATGGCCAAAGGCGTCGTTCGGCCCGAACACCTTCAGCCCGTCATTGCGCATCAGACCGGCCGCCCAGCTGATCGTATAGGGCAGCACCTTATCCGGCCCATGGATGCGCTCGCGCGTCAGCTGATCCAGAGTTCCCGCCGACAGCACCGACCGGCCGTCCAGCACGCCGCCATTGGCCACCACGCCCAGCATCTTCGCCAGGCCCAGCGCCGTGCCGTGCAGATTGGCCGACGGAATCTCCATCTCGCGCCAGGCCGCCGAACCGCGCCCGCCCGGCGCCGAGCCGCGATCCAGGAAGGCCGCCTGTTTGATCGGATCGATGGCCCCCAGGCTGGGCGCCGCCGTGGGTTTGCGCATCTGCGCCACGCGCCCGTGTTCGCTTTCGGGCAGGCCGATCCACAGGTCCAGCTCCGGGAAGTCCTGGCGCAGCGCCTGGCCCATCGTCCGGCCGGTCGCGCGGCGATAGACCTCATTGGCCAGATAGCCGACGGTGATCGGGTGATAGCCCGAGGCTGAACCCGGCGGCCACATCGGCGCCTGGGCCGCCAGACGCGCCAGCACCGCGGGCACATCGAACCAGATCGTCGGATCGACCGCCTCGGAAAAGCCCGGCAGCCCCGACTGGTGGCTCATCAGCTGGGCGACGGTGACCTCCGCCTTGCCCGCCGCCCCGAACTCGGGCCACAGCGAGGCGATCGTCTGGTCATAGTCGATCTGACCCGCCTCGACCGCGCTCGCCATCAGAATGGCCATCACCGCCTTGCCGGTCGAAAACACCGAGGTCAGGGTGGTGTCGGTAAACGGCGTCGTCCTGGCCGTATCCGCATGGCCCGCCCACAGATCGACGACCGCCTGGCCCTCGACCAGCACGCTGAACCGCGCCGCCTGCTCGTTCAGCCCCTCGGGCGCGACGGTGAAGTTGGCGGCGAACGCCTCGCGCACGGCCTCATAGCCGGGTGCGCAAACGCCGTGGATGTCGATGAGATCGGTCATGGGCCGGTCCTAGCGCGCTCGCCGCCCACGAAAAAGGCCTCCCGCCGAAACGGGAGGCCTCAAATCGTTCGATCCTTCGACGGAATCAGGCCGCGACGACCTCGGTGGCCTGTTCGGCCAGGATGGTCAGGCCTTCGCCGTTCACGTCGGCAAAGCCGCCGTGGACATCGTACTGGGTCTTTGAGCCGTTGTTATAGACGGTCACCAGACCCTCGCGCAGGGCGGTCATGAAAGGCGCATGATCCGGCAGAACGCCGAAGTCGCCCTCGACGCCCGGTGCATCGACCTGGTCCACGAGGCCCGAGAAGACCTCGCGTTCCGGCGAGACGAGGGAGAAGTTCAGCTTGCCGGCCATGATCAGGCTTCCGACGCCATCTTCTCGGCCTTGGCGACGGCCTCTTCGATGGAGCCGACCATGTAGAAGGCGGCTTCCGGCAGGTGGTCGTATTCACCGGCGACGATGCCCTTGAACGAGCGGATCGTGTCGGCCAGCTCGACGAACTTGCCGGGCGAGTTGGTGAACTGTTCGGCCACGAAGAAGGGCTGCGACAGGAAGCGCTGGATCTTGCGGGCGCGCGAGACGACCAGCTTGTCCTCTTCCGACAGCTCGTCCATGCCCAAGATGGCGATGATGTCCTTCAGGCCCTTGTACTGCTGCAGCACTTCCTGAACCGAACGGGCGACGTTGTAGTGTTCGTCGCCGATGACCAGCGGGTCCATGATCCGCGAGGTCGAGTCCAGCGGGTCAACGGCCGGGAAGATGGCCTGGGCGGCGATGTCGCGGCTCAACACCGTCGTCGCGTCCAAGTGGGCGAACGAGGCGGCGGGCGCCGGGTCGGTCAGGTCGTCGGCGGGCACGTAGATGGCCTGGACCGAGGTGATCGAACCCTTCTTGGTCGAGGTGATGCGCTCCTGCAGGTTGCCCATCTCGGTGGCCAGCGTCGGCTGATAGCCCACGGCCGAGGGGATGCGGCCCAGCAGAGCCGACACTTCCGAACCGGCTTGCGTGAAGCGGAAGATGTTGTCGACGAACAGCAGCACGTCCTTGCCTTCTTCGTCACGGAAGTATTCCGCGATCGACAGGCCGGTCAGGGCGACGCGAGCGCGGGCGCCGGGGGGCTCGTTCATCTGGCCGTACACCAGGGCGCACTTGGAGCCCTCGGTCGAGCCGCCGTTCTTGGACGGGTCCACGTTCACGTTGGACTCGATCATCTCGTGATACAGGTCGTTGCCTTCGCGGGTGCGCTCGCCCACGCCGGCCAGAACCGAATAACCGCCGTACGCCTTGGCGATGTTGTTGATCAGCTCCTGCATGGTCACGGTCTTGCCCACGCCGGCGCCGCCGAACAGGCCGATCTTGCCGCCCTTGGTGTAGGGGCACATCAGGTCGATGACCTTGATGCCCGTGACCAGGATTTCCGACGAGGTCGACTGCTCTTCGAAGCTGGGCGCTTCTTTGTGGATCGGGCGGTATTCGGTGGTGGCGATCGGGCCGGCTTCGTCGATCGGCTGGCCGACGACGTTCATGATGCGGCCCAAGGTGCCGGGGCCGACCGGAGCCTGGATCGACGAGCCGGTGTCGGTCACGGGCTGGCCGCGCGTCAGGCCTTCGGTCGTGTCCATCGAGATGGCGCGGACCATGTTCTCACCCAGGTGCTGGGCGACTTCCAGAACCAGGGTGAAGGGCTCGCCCGTCTTCTGGTCGACGTTCTGGGTGTGCAGGGCGTTCAGGATCGCCGGCAGGTGGCCGTCGAACTCGACGTCGACGACGGCGCCGATGACCTGGGCGATCTTGCCCGAGCCGGCGACGTTGACGGGCGCGGCGGCCGCAGCGGCCTTGGCGGCGGCGGGCTTGCGGGCTGCGGGTTTCTTGGCGGCGGGGGGGGCGACGGTGTCGGTCATGGTCAGGGTCCGTATCGGAATGTCTGTTCGGTCGGGATCAGAGGGCTTCGGCGCCGGCGATGATCTCGATCAGCTCGGTGGTGATCTGGGCTTGGCGCTTGCGGTTGTACTGCAGCGTCAGGGCGTTGATGAGGTCGCCCGCATTTCGCGTCGCATTGTCCATCGCCGCCATCTGCGAGCCGAAGAAGCCGGCCTGGTTCTCGTACAGCGCGGCCAGGATCTGGGTCGTCAGCGCGCGCGGCAGCAGGGTTTCCAGGATTTCCTCTTCCGAGGGCTCGTACTCATAGACCGCGCCGTTCAGGTCGATCGGCGCCGCATCTCCCTCGACCACGGCCGGGATCAGTTGCTTGGCCGTCGGGACCTGTTGGATCACCGACTTGAACTGGCTGTAGAACAGGGTGACCACATCGGCCTGCCCCTCTTCGAACGCCGTGGCGATCATTTCGGCGACCGGCTGGGCCGACGGCAGGCCGATCGTCTTGTGGTCCGACAGTTCGAAAGTGTGAACCACCTTGTCGCCGTACAGACGCGCCAGCTGATCGCGCGACTTCTTGCCGACGGCGATGATCTTCACATCCTTGCCGGCGTTGATCAGGCTGTTGATCCGCTCGCGCGCGGCGCGGATGACGTTGGTCGAGAAACCGCCCGCCAGACCCTTGTCCGCTGTCGCCACGACGATCAGGTGACGCTGGTCCTGGCCCGTGCCCGACAGCATCTTGGGCGCGTCGGCGCCCGAGACGCCGGCGGCCAGATTGGCGATGACCGAGGCCATCTTCTGCGCATAGGGCCGGGCGCTCTCGGCCTGATCCTGGGCGCGCTTCAGCTTGGCCGCGGCGACCATCTGCATGGCTTTCGTGATCTTCTGCGTGGCTTTCACGCTTCCGATCCGATTGCGCATTTCCTTAAGGCTGGCCATCCGGCGCTACTCTCTCAGCTGTCCGGAGGGGCTCAGGCGAAGGTCTTGACGAAGGCGGCCAGGATGTCCTTCAGCTCGGCTTCGAGGTCCGAGGTCAGGTCCTTCTTGGTGCGGATGCCTTCCAGCAGCGACGCGTGGTTCGCATGGATGCGCGCCAGCAGCTCCTTCTCGAAGCGGCCGACGTCGCCGACCGCGATGCCGTCGATATAGCCGCGCGTGCCGGCGTAGACCGAGACGACCTGCTCTTCCATCGCCAGCGGCGAATACTGCGGCTGCTTCAGCAGTTCCGTCAGGCGGGCGCCGCGCGCCAGCAGCTTTTGGGTCGAGGCGTCCAGGTCCGAGCCGAACTTGGCGAAGGCGGCCATCTCGCGATACTGGGCCAGCTCGCCCTTGATCGAACCGGCGACCTTCTTCATCGCCTTGGTCTGGGCCGACGAGCCGACGCGCGACACCGAGATGCCGACGTTCACGGCCGGACGGATGCCCTGATAGAACAGGTCCGATTCCAGGAAGATCTGACCGTCGGTGATCGAGATCACGTTGGTGGGGATGTAGGCCGAAACGTCGTTCGCTTGCGTTTCGATGATCGGCAGGGCGGTCATCGAGCCCGAACCATAGTCCTCGTTCAGCTTGGCCGAACGTTCCAGCAGGCGGCTGTGCAGATAGAAGACGTCGCCCGGATAGGCTTCACGGCCGGGCGGGCGGCGCAGCAGCAGCGACATCTGGCGATAGGCGACGGCCTGCTTGGACAGGTCGTCATAGACGATCAGGGCGTGCATGCCGTTGTCGCGGAAGAACTCGCCCATGGCGGTGCCGGCGAACGGGGCCAGGAACTGCAGCGGGGCCGGCTCCGAGGCGGTGCAGGCCACGACGATCGTGTATTCCAGCGCGCCGGACTCTTCGAGGGTCTTGACGATCTGGGCTACCGTCGAACGCTTCTGACCGATGGCGACGTAGATGCAGTAGAGCTTGGCGCTCTCATCGTCGGTCTTGTTGACGCTCTTCTGGTTCAGGATGGTGTCGATGGCGACGGCGGTCTTGCCGACCTGACGGTCGCCGATGATCAGCTCGCGCTGGCCGCGGCCGACGGGGATCAGGGTGTCGATGGCCTTCAGGCCGGTCTGCATCGGCTCATGGACCGACTTGCGCGGGATGATGCCGGGCGCCTTGACGTCAACGCGGCGGCGCTCGGTGAACTCGATCGGGCCCTTGCCGTCGATCGGCTCGCCCAGCGGGTTGACGACGCGACCCAGCAGGCCACGGCCGACCGGCACGTCCACGATCTCGCCCAGACGGCGCACGTCGTCGCCCTCGGCGATCGCGGCGTCGGCGCCGAAGATCACGGCGCCGACATTGTCGCGTTCCAGGTTCAGGGCCATGCCCTTCACGCCGGCCTTGGTGAACTCGACCATTTCACCGGCCTGGACATTGTCCAGACCGTGGATGCGGGCGATGCCGTCGCCGACCGACAGCACGCTGCCGACGTCGGAAACGTCGGCTTCGACGCCGAAGTTGGCGATCTGCGACTTGAGGATGGCCGAGATTTCAGCGGCGCGGATGTCCATGACGGGCTCTCTGTTCTTCAGTCTTCTGCGGGTGCGCCGTTCAGGCGCGCATTCTGGGTGGCGGGAGCGCGTTTACGCGCGCTTGAGGGCGAACTTCATCTGGTCGAGCTTGGTCTTCAGCGAGGCGTCGAACAGTTTCGAGCCCACCTTGACCTTCAGGCCGCCCAGGATCGACGGATCGACGCGCGCGGTCAGTTCCGGGGCCTTGCCCAGGCTCTTGGACAGGGCGGCGGTGATGGCGGCGATCTGTTTGGCGTCCAGCGGCTGGGCCGAGACGACCTCGGCGGCGACCACGCCGGCGTGTTTGGCGTAGCGCGCCTCGAACCCGGCGATCACGGCGGGCAGATCCTTGGCGCGATGGTTCTGAGCCAGCAGACCCAAGAAGTTGGTCGTGGTCTGTTCGAACTTGGCCTTGGCGGCGATAGCCACCAGACCCTTGGCCTGGTCCGGTGCGGCGATGACGGGCGAGGTCGCCAGGCGACGCAGGTCGGCGCTTTCGCTCCAGGCCGCCTTCAGCGACTTCAGGTCGGCGCGGACGGCGTCCAGGCGGCCGGTTTCCAGCGCCAGGTCGAACAGCGCCTGTGCGTAGCGATCGCCGACTTCCGTCGTTCTGAAATCATCAGCCACTGATTAGGGTCCGAGGTCGTTGTGTCAGGGTCGCAACCGAAAGCGAGGCTCGCAACGGTCAAAAGCTTGAAATGCTTTCGGAAAGCACGACGGAGGCCGTATCCGTAAATACGCCCCCTTCAAGCCGGGCGCCTGATAGCACGGGGTTTCGCCGCTCGCAACATTGCGTGAAGGCGCACCGATGACGCAGGGCGAGAGCGCGCCCCCGTTTCCTTCCACACAGAGTAGGAAGGGCGACCGAGCCCAGGGGGGTGCGACCATGACGCCGCACCCCATCGCTTGATCGGAACCTGCGTCGGCTCTAGCGCTTTCCGCTCAAGCTTTTCGCTCCCTCAGGACCCCCCATGCTCGACAGCATAATCCCTCTGTTCTCCGATCCGGCCGCCTGGGCCGCATTGGTGACCCTCATCGTGATGGAGGTCGTGCTCGGCATCGACAACCTGATCTTCATCTCGATCCTGTCGAACAAGCTGCCCGAGCATCAGCGGCAGAGGGTGCGGCGGATCGGTATCGGCCTGGCTTTGATCATGCGCCTGGCCCTGCTGTCGATCATCGCCTGGTTGGTCGGTCTGGTTCAGCCGGTCTTCACCGTCATGGGCAATGAATTCTCCTGGAAGGACCTGATCCTGATCGCGGGCGGCCTCTTCCTGGTCTGGAAGGCGACCAAGGAAATCCACCACACGGTCGATCCCACGCCCAGCCACGATGTCATGGACAAGAAGGACGTGGTCATCGCCAACGCCGGCGCGGCCATCTTCCAGATCATCCTGTTGGACATCGTCTTCTCGATCGATTCGATCCTGACCGCCGTCGGCATGACCGAGCACCTGCCGATCATGGTCGTCGCCGTTCTGGTCGCCGTGACCGTCATGCTGCTGGCCGCCGACCCCCTGGCCAACTTCATCAACAAGAATCCCAGCGTCGTCATGCTGGCGCTCGGCTTCCTGCTGATGATCGGCATGGTGTTGATCGCCGACGGCTTCGGCTATCATGTGCCCAAGGGCTACATCTATGCGGCAATGGCCTTCTCGGCCGGTGTTGAGGCGTTGAACATGCTGGGTCGCAAATCCGCATCCAAGAAGGAAAAGGCCGAACTGGCCCGCAACGAGGCGAACGCCGCCGAGGCCCGCGCCCGGAAGGCCGAGGCCGAAGCCGCCGCAGAGCGGGGCTGAGGCTCATGATGCGCCTGTCGTCCCGGCTCGCCGGCCTTGTCGCCGGTCTGCTGCTGACGACAGGCGTCGCCCTGCCGGTCAGGGCCGAGGTCCCGGTCCAGTCCTACGAGGTCGTGCGGGCCTATCCGCACGACACGGCGGCCTTCACCGAAGGCCTCTTCTTTCACGACGGCGACCTTTACGAGAGCACGGGCCTGTATCCGTCCTTTATCCGCAAGGTCGATCTGGAGACCGGCCGCGTGGAGCGTCAGCGCGACCTGCCGACCATCTATTTCGGCGAGGGCATGACCACGCTGAACGGCAAGCTCTACAGCCTGACTTGGCGCAACCACATCGGCTTCATCTGGAAGCTGGATGACTTCTCGCCCCTGGGCGGTTTCTCCTATCCGGGCGAGGGCTGGGCCCTGACGACCGACGGGCGCCGGCTGATCATGAGCGACGGCACAGACCAGCTGCGCTTCCTCGACCCCGAGACGCTGGCCGAAACGGGCCGGGTCTCGGTCACCGCTGACGGCCGGCCGCTGGATCAGATCAACGAACTGGAATGGATCGACGGCGAGGTCTTCGCCAATATCTGGCAGGACAACCGCATCGCGCGCATCGATCCCGAGACCGGCGTGGTCAAGGCCTTCATCGACCTGACCGCCCTGGTCCCCAAGGGCGCGTACCTCGACCCCAACGACGACGTCCTGAACGGCATCGCCTGGGACGCGGCGGGCAAACGCCTGTTCATCACCGGCAAACGCTGGCCGCAACTGTTCGAGATTCGGCTGAAATAATCTCCCAATGGCCCGTCATTCCGGGGCGTCCGCAGGACGAACCCGGAACCCAGGGGATCAGCACCAGCCATAGAGGCCGTCCACCTGGTTTCCGGGTTCCTCGCTTCGCTCAGCCCCGGAATGACGATCGGAAGTCAGATCTCGCTCAGCCGTGCATGTCGAACCTGTCGAGCTCCATGACCTTGGTCCAGGCCGCCACGAAGTCCGAGACGAACTTCCCTTCGGCGTGGGCCCCAGCATAGACCTCGGCCAGCGCCCGCAGCACGGCGTTGGAGCCGAACACCAGATCGACACGTGTGCCGGTCCACTTGGCTTCGCCCGTCTTGCGATCGCGGCCTTCGAACACGTCCTTGGCGTCCGAGGTCGCGCTCCATTTCACGTTCATGTCCAGCAGGTTGACGAAGACATCGTTGGACAGCACGCCGGGCCGTTCGGTCAGCACGCCGTGCGTCGCGCCGCCCGTATTGATGTTGATGGCCCGAAGGCCGCCGATCAGCACCGTCATCTCCGGCGCCGTCAGCGTCAGCCGCTGCGCCTGATCGATCAGCAGCGACTCGGCCGGCACGGCATAGCGCGCCTTCTGGAAGTTGCGGAAGCCGTCGGCGACCGGCTCCAGATAGCCGAAGGATTCGACGTCCGTGTCCGCCTGGCTGGCGTCCGTCCGGCCGGGCGTGAACGGCACGATGGCGTCGTGGCCCGCCGCCTTGGCCGCCTGCTCGACGCCCGCATTACCGGCCAGCACGATCAGGTCGGCCAGGGACACCTTCTTGCCGCCCGTCTGCGCCTGATTGAATTCGGTCTGGATGCGCTCCAGCGTCTTGAGCACCCGGTCCAGCTGTTCGGGCTGGTTGACGGCCCAATCCTTCTGCGGCGCCAGGCGGATGCGGGCGCCGTTGGCCCCGCCCCGCTTGTCCCCGCCGCGGAAGGTCGAGGCCGAGGCCCAGGCCGTGCCCACAAGTTCGGCGGCGCTCAGGCCCGAGTCCAGCACCTTGGCCTTCAGAGCCGCCGCGTCCGTCGCGTCGATCAGCGGATGATCCACCTCCGGCACCGGATCCTGCCACAACAGGACTTCGCCCGGGACTTCCGGCCCGACGTAGCGCGAACGCGGCCCCAGATCGCGGTGCGTCAGCTTGAACCAGGCGCGCGCAAAGGCGTCCGCGAAGGCTTGGGGATTATTCAGGAAGCGACGCGAGATCGCCTCATAGGCCGGGTCGAATCGCAGCGACAGGTCGGTCGTCAGCATCGTCGGCCGCTTCTTCTTGGCCGGATCGTGGGCGTCGGGAATGATCTCGCCCGCATCCTTGGCCACCCACTGATGCGCCCCGGCCGGGGACTTCTCCAGCTCCCATTCGAAGCCGAACAGGTTCTCGAAGAAGAAGTTGCTCCACTGGGCCGGCGTCTGGGTCCAGGTGACTTCAAGGCCGCTGGTGATGGCGTCGGCGCCGTGCCCCGTACCAAAGCTCGAGGTCCAGCCCAGGCCTTGCGCCTCCAGCCCGTCGCCTTCAGGCTCCGCGCCGACGTGGTCGGCAGGGCCCGCGCCGTGTGTCTTGCCGAAGGTATGGCCGCCCGCGATCAGGGCGACCGTCTCCTCGTCGTTCATCGCCATCCGGGCGAAGGTGTCGCGGATATCGCGCGCCGCCGCGATCGGATCGGGATTGCCGTCCGGCCCCTCCGGATTGACGTAGATCAGGCCCATCTGCACGGCCGCCAGCGGGTTCTCCAGATCGCGCGAATGCTTGTCGCCGTCCGCATTGTCATCGCTGACCAGCACGGCCTCGTCGCCCGGCTTCACCACCCCGTCCGAGCCGTGGGCATAGCGCTCGTCGCCGCCCAGCCAGGTCGTTTCGCGACCCCAATAGACGTCCTGATCCGGCTCCCAGGTATCGGCGCGGCCGCCGGAGAAGCCGAAGGTGCGGAAGCCCATGGTCTCCAGCGCGACGTTTCCGGTCAGGATCATCAGGTCGGCCCACGAGATGGCCTGGCCATACTTCTGCTTGATGGGCCACAACAGGCGGCGTGACTTGTCGATATTGACGTTGTCGGGCCAGGAGTTCAGCGGGGCGAACCGCTGCTGGCCCCGCCCGCCGCCGCCGCGACCATCGCCGACGCGATAGGTGCCGGCGCTGTGCCAGGCCATGCGGATGAACTGCGGGCCATAATGGCCGAAGTCCGCCGGCCACCAATCCTTGGAGTCCGTCATCAGGGCGCGCAGATCCGCCTTCAGCGCCTCATAGTCCAGCTTGGAAAAGGCCTCGCGGTAGTCGAACGCCCCCCCCAACGGGTCGGACTTGGTCGAGTGCTGGTTCAGCAGATCGACCCGCAGCTGATTGGGCCACCAATCGCGGTTCTGAACGCCGCCGCCTGCGACCGACCTAGGCGTCCGGCCGGAAAAGGGGCATTTGGCTTCGTCGGTCATGGTGTTTTCTCCCTGCTGCACTGGCGCACGACGGCGAGCGATTTTTCGATCGCCCTGTAGATGATGGGGTCATACGACACGGGTCAAACGGATAAAGCCAATCGATTATCCTTGGCGTCAGCATAGGACGGGCCTATTTCCCTTCCATGCTCCCCACCCTGCGTCAGCTCCAGTATCTCAAGCTCCTTGCCGAACACGGCAGCTTCTCGCGCGCCGCCGAGGCCGCCCACGTCAGCCAACCCGCCCTCAGCGCCGGGGTGCAGGAGTTGGAGCGCATCCTGGGCGCGCCGGTGGTCGAACGCGCGCGCGGCGCCGTGATCATGACCGCCGTTGGGGCGGAGGCCGTTCGCCGCGCCGAGGACGTCCTGGCCCGCACCGAGGATCTGGTCGAGGCGGCCAAAAACGCCGGGCGTCTGCTGTCCGGCCGATTCCGCCTGGGCGTGATTCCGACCGTGGCCCCCTTCCTGCTGCCCGCCAAGCTCCCCTCGGTAAAGGCCGCCTATCCCAGCCTGAAGCTGTTCATCCGCGAGGATCTGACGCCCCGGCTGATCGCGGCGCTGAAGGCGGGACAGATCGACGCCGCCGTCATCGCCCTGCCCTATGAGGCGCCGGGCATCGCCCACGCGCGCATAGGCGACGACGAGATCATGGCCGCCGCCCCCCACGACCACGCCCTGGCCGCGCCTGGTCCCATCCGACCTGGCTCGCTGCGGGCCGAGGATCTGATCCTGCTGGAAGACGGCCATTGCCTACGCGACCACGCTCTGGCGGCGCTGGATATCGAGGCCCCGCGCGGCGACGACGTCTTTGCGGCCACCAGCCTGCACACCCTGGTTCAGATGGTCGGCTCGGGCCTCGGCGTTTCCTTCCTGCCGAAGATGGCGGTGCAGGCCGGTCTGGCCGACAACCCCTCCGTCGCCATTCGCGCCTTCGAGAACCAGGCTGACGGCGCCCCGCCCCATCGCGAGATCGTCGTCGCCTGGCGCGCCGGCTCCAGCCGCGCCGCCGAGGCCCGGCTGCTGGCCGAGGCCCTGAAGCTAGAGTGAAGCTAGAGCGAAAACGGACTGAGGCTCGATTGATCGATTGACCTGAGCGCCGAACAGGCCGCTTGGAAACGGATGGCAACCGAAACCGTCTATATCGTCCAGGCCTATGTCCAAGGCCGTGGCAAGGCCCTGCGCGCAGAACCCCAGGTCGGCTGCAAAGACGCCGAAGAGGCGCGTCGCAAGGCCGAACGGCTGGCGCCGTTGCGTCTGGGCGTCGTCGCCTTCGCCGTCTCGGCCGACACCGAAATGGGGGATTACGACGAACAGCCAACCATCCTCTTCAAGTCCGGCCAACTCCCGCCGCCGTTCAGCGATCCGGACTGACGACCAGGCAACCCGCCCCGACAGGTCGCGTTTGCTTTCCTGACAACGGATCGGCGCCGCCCCGGGCGTCCGACCGAAACTTCAGGACGCCCCATGGCCTATCGCACCCTCAATCCCTTCACCGAACAGCTGGTCGAGGACTATCCGGAACACACCGACGACGCCGTCGAGGCCGCCCTGGCAAAAGCCGACGGGCTGTTCCATTCGGATTGGTCCAAGGGCGACATCCAGCCGCGTCTCGCCGTGCTAAAATCCTTGTCAGGCCTGCTGACAGACAACTGCGACGACCTGGCCCGCACCATGGCCGAGGAGATGGGCAAGCCCCTGGCTCAGGGGCAGGGCGAGATTGATCTGTGCGCCGGCATCGCCGCCTACTATGCCGAGAAGGCCGCCGACTTCCTCAAGCCCGAAAAGATCGACAGCGAACTGGGCGAAGCCTGGGTCGAGTTTCACCCGATCGGCGTGCTGCTGGCGGTCGAGCCGTGGAACTTCCCGATCTATCAGCTGATCCGCGTGGTGGCTCCCGCCATCGCGGTCGGCAATCCCGTGCTCTACAAACACGCGGGCATCGTGCCGCGCTCCGCCGCCCGGTTCGCCGAACTGGTGCGCGAGGCCGGCGCGCCCGAGGGCTTCGTCGCCAACCTCTACATCTCCTCGGACAAGGTCGCGGAACTGATCGGCGACGACCGCATCCAGGGCGTGGCCCTGACCGGATCGGAGGGCGCCGGCGCCAAGGTTTCGGCCCGCGCCTCGGAAATGCTGAAGAAATCCACGCTTGAACTGGGCGGCAGCGATGTCTTCGTGGTGCTGGACGACGCCGACATCGAAAAGGCGGTCGCGGCGGGCGTCGAAGGCCGCCTGTCCAACGCCGGACAGGTCTGCACCGGCTCCAAACGTTTCATCGTCCAGAAGTCGGTCTCCGACGCCTTCATCACCGGCTTCGTCGAAGGCATGAAGAAGGCCGTCATGGGCGATCCGCTGGACGACGCCACCGACCTGGGCCCGCTCTCGTCCGAGGATGCGCTGAAGACCCTGACCAAGCAGGTGGAAGAGGCGATCCAGCACGGCGCCAAGGCGCTGACCGGCGGAAAGCCCGCCGACCGCACCGGCTTCTTCTACGAGCCGACCGTCCTGACTGACGTCGGGCGCGACAACCCGGCCTTCTATCAGGAGTTCTTCGGCCCGGTGGCCCAGGTCTTCGTGGTCGAGGACGACGATGAGGGCGTGGCCCTGGCCAACGATTCCCACTTCGGCTTGGGCGGCTCGATCTTCTCGGGCGACACCGACCGCGCCCGCCAACTGGCCTCTCGGATCGAGACCGGCATGGTCTTCATCAACACCACCACGACCTCCATGCCCGAACTGCCGTTCGGCGGCGTCAAACGCTCGGGCTTCGGCCGCGAGCTGGGCGATGTGGGCATCAAGGAGTTCGTAAACCGCAAGCTGGTGGTCGTCAGCGCCGACTGACCACCGCCTTTCGGCAAACAGAAAAGGGCCGGCGGATCGCTCCGCCGGCCCTCTTTCTCGTCTGGGCGATCCGCGACCTATTCGGCGGCGATCGGCGCTTCGGTTTCCGGGCCTCGCGCCAGGTTGCGCAGCACATAGGGCATGACGCCGCCGGCCAGCAGATAGTCCAGCTCAGTCTGGTTATCGATGCGGCAGCGGACCGGGAAGCGGGCCATCTTGCCGTCCGACGGGCGGAACAGCTCGACCCACAGGTCCTGACGCGGCTTCAGCTTGCCCATATTGGCGTCCGACAGGCCGCGGATCGTGACGATCTCTTCGCCCGTCAGGCCCAGCTTCAGCCAGCCGTCCTGCTTGAACTGCAGCGGCACGACGCCCATCCCGACCAGGTTCGAACGGTGGATGCGCTCGAAGCTTTCGGCGATGACGGCGCGAACGCCCAGCAGACGCGTGCCCTTCGCCGCCCAGTCGCGCGACGAGCCGGTGCCGTATTCCTTGCCGGCGAAGACGACCAGCGGACGGCCTTCCGACTGATACCGCATGGCCGCGTCATAGATCGACATGGTGTCGCCCGACGGGAAGTGCTTGGTCACGCCGCCTTCGATCTCGGGCGTGATGCGGTTCTTGATGCGGATGTTGGCGAAGGTGCCGCGCATCATGACTTCGTGGTTGCCACGACGGGCGCCGTAGCTGTTGAACTCGGCCGCCTCGACGCCGTGGTTGGTCAGATAGACGCCGGCGGGCGAGGTCTTTTTGATCGAACCGGCTGGGCTGATGTGGTCGGTGGTGATCGAGTCGCCGAAGATGGCCAGAACGCGGGCCTCGACCACGTCCTGAACCGGGGTCAGGTCCATCGACAGGCCGTCGAAATAGGGCGGGTTGGCGACGTAGGTCGAGCTGTCGTCCCACTCATAGGTCTGACCGCCGGTGACCTTAATGGCCTGCCAGTGCTTGTCGCCCTTGAACACGTCCTTGTAGCGTTTGGCGAACATGGCCGGGGTGACGGACTTGCGCTGGATGTCGGCGATTTCCTGCGTGGTCGGCCAGACGTCCTTAAGGAAGACGTCGTTGCCCTTCTTGTCCTGACCGATCGGATCCTTAGTGATGTCGATCCGCATCGAGCCGGCGATGGCGTAGGCCACAACCAGCGGCGGCGAGGCCAGATAGTTGGCCTGGACGTCGGGGTTCACGCGACCTTCGAAGTTGCGGTTGCCCGACAGGACCGAGGTCGCGACCAGGGCGTTGTCGTTGATCGCCTTGGAGATGGCCGGATCCAGCGGACCCGAGTTGCCGATGCAGGTGGTGCAGCCATAGCCGACCAGGTTGAAGCCCAGGGCGTCCAGGTCCTTTTGCAGGCCGGCGTCGGTCAGATAGTCGGTCACGACCTGCGAGCCAGGGGCCAGCGAGGTCTTGACCCAGGGCTTGGCCTTTAGGCCCAGCGCATTGGCCTTGCGCGCCACCAGACCGGCGGCGATCAGCACCGACGGGTTGGAGGTGTTGGTGCACGAGGTAATGGCCGCGATGACCACGTCGCCGTCGCCGACGGTGAACTTCTCACCCTCGACCTCGGCGCGCGGGGCGTCGGCCGGGCGGGCGAAGACGTCGGTCAGGGCGGTTTCAAAGGCCGGGGCGGCGGTGGTCAGTTCGACGCGGTCCTGCGGACGCTTCGGACCCGCCAGCGACGGCACGACGGTCGAGATGTCCAGTTCCAGCACGTCGGTGAAGACCGGGTCTTCCGAATTCTCGTCGATCCACAGGCCTTGCGCCTTGGCGTAGGCTTCGACCAGGGCGACGCGCGCCTTGTCGCGGCCCGTGGCGGTCAGATAGCCGATGGTGGCGGCCGAGACGGGGAAGAAGCCGCAGGTGGCGCCGTATTCCGGAGCCATGTTGGCGATGGTCGCCTGATCCTCGATGGTCATGTTCGGCAGGGCGTCGCCGAAGAATTCGACGAACTTGCCGACCACGCCCTTCTTGCGCAGCATCTGGGTGACGGTCAGCACCAGGTCGGTCGCCGTCGTGCCTTCGGGCATCGTGCCCGTCAGCTTGAAGCCGATGACCTCGGGGATCAGCATCGGGATCGGCTGGCCCAGCATGGCGGCCTCGGCCTCGATGCCGCCGACGCCCCAGCCCAGGACGGCCAGGCCGTTGATCATGGTGGTGTGGCTGTCGGTGCCGACGACCGTGTCGGGATAGGCGACGGTCTTCTTGCCTTCGTCCAGGGTCCAGACGGTCTGGGCCAGGTTCTCCAGGTTCACCTGGTGGCAGATGCCGGTGCCGGGCGGCACGACGCGGAAGTTGTTGAAGGCCGACGAACCCCAGCGCAAGAAGTTGTAGCGCTCGATGTTGCGCTCATATTCGCGCTCGACGTTCTGGCCGAAGGCTTTCGACGTGCCGAAGTTGTCGACCATCACCGAGTGGTCGATGACCAGATCGACCGGCACCAGCGGGTTGATCTTGGCGGCGTCGGCGCCCAGGGCGCTCATGGCGTCGCGCATGGCGGCCAGATCGACTACGGCGGGAACGCCGGTGAAGTCCTGCATCAGAACGCGGGCCGGACGGAAAGCGATCTCGTGCTCGACCGAGCCCTTGTTCTCAACCCAGGCGGCGACGGCCTTCAGGTCGTCTTCGGTGACGGAAACGCCGTCCTCATTGCGCAGCAGGTTCTCCAGCAGCACCTTCATCGAGCGCGGCAGGCGGGAAATCCCGGTCAGACCGGCTTCCTCGGCGGCGGGAAGGCTGTAATAGGCGTATTTCTTACGCCCGACGGAAAGGTCCTGGCGGGTCTTGAAGCTGTCGATCGACGGCATGGAGAGTTCCTCTGGTCAGCGCCGCCCGACAATCCGGTTGCGCCTTCGCGCGGCAGACGCAGCGGCTCACAGGGCCCCTGCGCGCGCGGCGAAAGCCTGCTGCGGCGACCGTGCCTATAGCCCCGCCGCGCCGCACCGTCCATGTGTCCACACCCCTGACGCGGACATTGAGAAGGGTTCGCAGATTTTCCACCCTGCTTCTCCCTCCCCGCTTCGGGGAGGGTGGTCGCGCAGCGACCGGGTGGGGGCGGCCCGGCAGGGACGCATGGCCTAATGCAAAAACGATCGGAGATGCGGCGCAGCGCCGCCCCCACCCGACCTCGCTGCGCTCGGCCACCCTCCCCGAAGCGGGGAGGGAGATGCCGTCATGATCCACACCCTCACCTTAGCCGGCCTGACCGTCTCGCGCGGTGAGCGGCGGCTGTTTCACGGTCTCGACCTGACCCTGCGCGCCGGCGAGGTGCTGGCCCTGACGGGCGCAAACGGGGCGGGCAAGACCAGCCTGCTGCGCGCGATCGCCGGCCTGTTGCGGCCAGACGCCGGGACGGTCGCCTTCCAGGACGGCGACGGCAATAAGCTGGACGAGCGGCAGGCGCGTGGACGTGAAACCCACTTTCTCGGTCATCTGGACGGGCTGAAGGGCGGCCGCACCGCGCGCGAAGAGCTGGGGTTTCAGTGCGATTGGTTGGGCCACACCCAGTACGGCGTCGACCACGCCGTCGAGGCCTTCGGCTTGAAGCCACTTCTGGACTTGGAGGTCCGGCGTCTGTCAGCCGGTCAGCGTCGTCGTCTGGCCATGGGCCGGCTGGTCGGATCGCCGCGCGCCCTGTGGCTGCTGGACGAGCCGATGGCGCCGCTGGACACGCGTTGGCGCGAAGCCTTCGCCGAGCAGATGCAGCGTCATCTGGACGCCGACGGCCTGATCGTCGCCGCCGTCCACGACCCCCTGCCGCTGCCGACCCGCTCTCTCGATCTGGGGGCGCTGAAGTGAGCCGTCGCGATGTCGATCAGGAACCTCGTCCGCCCGGCCTGCGCGGCGCGACGCGCGTGCTGCTGGAGCGCGAACTGGATCTGGCCTGGGGCGGGGGCGGCGGCCCCTTGCTGGCCTGCGGCTTCTTCGCCTGTCTGACCGCCATCCTGCCGCTGGCGGCCGGCGGCGATCCGCGCACGCTCGGCCCGGTTGCCGGCGGCGTCGCGTGGTTGGCGCTCGCCTTGGCGTCCCTGCTGTCGCTGGAGCGACTGTTCGAGCGTGATATGGAGGACGGGGCGCTGGATCTGCTTGCCCTCGGTCATCTGGCGTTGGAGCAGGTCGTCCTGATCAAGGCCCTGGCCCAGTGGATCGCCGTCGGCGTGCCGCTCGCCCTGACCGCCCCCGTCGCCGCCCTGGCGTTGGGCCTGCCCGCCTCGCTGACGCCGCTGGTCGCCCTGACCGCCTTGATCGGCGGCGCGGGCTTCGCCTTCACCGGGGCGCTAGGCGCCGCTCTCGCGCTGGGCGCCAGGCGTGGCGGGCTGCTGATCGCCGTCGTCGTCCTGCCGCTGTTCATTCCCCCGGTCGTCTTCGGCGCCGGCGCCCTGGAGCGCGCTGGATCGGGCCAGCCGGTCGGCCCGGCGCTGGCCTTGCTCTGCGCCTACGTCCTGTTCGCCGCCGTCGTCGCGCCCTTCGCCGGAGCCGCCGCTGTTCGCAACGCGCAAGGGTGAGCTTGCCCGCCGTCCATTCGTTGCGTAAGCGCTGAACCGATGTTCGGCCTGTCCAATCCGCAGCGCTTCATGGCCTTCACCGGCCCGTTGACGCCCGTTCTGTGGGGGCTCGCCGCCTTGCTGCTGGGCGTCGGCGCCTGGCTCAGCTTCACCGTTCCGGCCGATTATCAGCAGGGCGACACGGTGCGGATCATGTTCGTCCATGTCCCCGCCGCCACCCTGGGCCTGGGCGCCTATGCGGCGCTGGGCGTGTCCAGCTTCTTTGCGCTGATCTTCCGTCACGCCCTGGCCGACGCCGCCGCCCGCGCCGCCGCCCTGCCGGGCGCCGCCTTCACGGCCCTGGCCCTGTTCACCGGCTCGCTGTGGGGCCAGCCGATGTGGGGGACCTGGTGGGTGTGGGACGCGCGCCTGACCAGCGTGCTGGTGCTGTTTCTCTTCTACCTTGGCTATATGGCGCTGAGAGCCTCGATCGACGATGAGCAGAAGGCTGGGCGCGCCGCCGCCGTCTTGGGTCTGGTCGGCCTGATCAATCTGCCGATCGTGAAATTCTCGGTCGATTGGTGGAACACCCTGCATCAGCCCGCCAGTTTCCTGACGCCTGGCTCCTCGGGGTTGGACCCCGTCTATCTGCCGCCCTTCCTGACCATGCTGGCGGCCTACGGGATGCTGTTTGCGGCCCTGTGGCTGACAGCCATCCGCACCGAAATACGCCGCCGCCGCGTCATGACCCTGCGCGCCCGTCTGGCTCAGGAGGCCTGAAGCCATGCTCGACCTCGACATGACCCCCTATGCCGCCTTCGTCTGGCCCGCCTGGGGCGTCAGCGCCCTGGTGCTGATCGTCCTGACCGTCCGCGCCGTCGTCGCCTCCCGCAAATGGAAGCGCGAACTGGCCCGGCTTGAGGCAGACCAAGGCGCACACCCAGAAGCAGCGGACACCCACCGCCCTCAAGCAGCGCGAAGCGCGATAGGGCCAAAAGAAACAGGGCTTCGCCCGTGAACCGCTGGCTGGCCCTGATCCCGCTGGCGGTCCTCGCGGCTCTGGCGGCCCTGTTCGTCGGCTGGTCGCTGAAGCGCGACCCGGCGTTCAAGCCCGACGCCCTGGTCGGCCAGACGATTCCAGAGACGGTCCTGCCCCTGCTGTCGGGCGACCAGGCGGGACCGGGCAATCTGGACCTTAAGACCGCCGGCGTCGGCCGGCCCATGCTGGTCAATGTGTTCGCTTCCTGGTGCGCGCCGTGCCGGATCGAACATCCCAAGCTGCTGGCGCTGAAGGCGCGCGGGGTCGCCGTGGTCGGCATCGCCTACAAGGATGAGGCGGTCGCCACTCGCGCCTTCCTCGACGAACTGGGCGATCCCTATTCCATGGTGCTGGTGGACCGCGAAGGTCGTGCGGGCCTCGACCTCGGCATCTCCGGCGTGCCCGAGACCTTCGCCGTCGACGCCATGGGCCGCATCACCGCCAAACAGTCCGGCCCCCTGCTGGACGACGCCGACATCGACCGACTGGTCGCGTCCATGCAGGCCCCGCCTCGTCCCGCGCCTACGAAGCGGTGAGGCCGCGTTAACCCTTTTTCGAGGGTTTCCATTAACCATGTCGGCATGAGCGCGATTCGTCCCGGCCTGCCGCTGAATACGCCCGCCCAGGGCCTTGATCTGCCGAGCGCACGCAGCGCCCAGGCCGCCTTCTTCCGCGCCGCCATGGATCAGACGGCGGCGCCGAAAACGCCTGTCCCGGCCGCCGCCGTCATGTCCACGATCCGCACCGCCAACCCGGCCCGCCCCGTCGAGGCGCCGGCTGCTCCGCCGCAGAGGGAGGAGCCGCGCATCCTGCGACCCGGATCCTATCTCGACATCCGGGTTTGATCAGTTCCAGCCGCGGCTGGCGATATACTGCTGCAGCGCTTCGATCCGCGCCGCATCGGACGGGTGGGTCGAGGCGAACTGCGGGATGCTGCCCTGACGTTGCGACGCCATCAGTCGCCATAGCGCCACGGCCTCAGACGGCTTGAAGCCGGCGCGCGCCATATAGTCGACGCCCAGACGGTCGGCCTCCAGCTCGTCACGACGCGAATAGGGCAGCAGCAGCCCATACTGGGCCGCCAGACCGCCGTAGGCGTTGACCGCGTCCCCATAGCGTCCGGCCGCGCCGCCGACGGCCGCAAGGCCCAGACCGGCCGCCGCCTTGCTCGACGCGCGCTCGGCGGCGTGGTTGGCGACGACGTGCGCGATTTCGTGACCGATCACCGAGGCCAATTGATCGTCATTCTGGACCAGGGCCAACAGGCTGTCGGTCACGCCGATCTGCCCCGACGGCAAGACGAAGGCGTTGGGGCTGGTCGCGGGGAAGACGGCGTAATCCCATGTTCGATTACCCAGGCCCGCCGCCTGCACCAGCCGATCGCCGACGCGGCGAATGCGGTCCACCTGTGCGCCGGTCGTCTTGACGCCGGGCTTCGCCACCGCCTCGCGCCACGCGGCTGCGGACTGCTGGGACAGGGAAGCGTTGTCCACCAGCAACAGCTGATTGCGCCCCAGAGCCTCGTTATAGGCGCAGGCGGACAGCGTGGAGGCCGCAGCGGCGGCGGCGAGAAGAAGGGCGGAACGGCGACGAAGACCCACGGCGGACCTCATGAATGGTGAAACAGATTGGCCATCAAATCCCGATGGTCGGCCAAGGTTCCCCGCTCACTCCACAGGCGTCGCGCCCAGCAGGGTCCGGCATGCCTCCGCCTCGGCCGCCAGGGACTTGCGCCTGGCCTCCCCGAACTTCTCCAGCGTGCGGTAGGGCATGGCCAGCCGCACATTGTCCCGCAGCCGGCCGCGATTGCGCTCCAGAAAGCCCCAGTACAGCCGGTTGAACGGACAGGCTGCATCGCCGCTCTTGCTCTTCACGTCATAGCGACACGCCCCGCAGTAGTCGCTCATCCGGTCGATGTAGGCCCCCGAGGCCGCATAGGGTTTGGACCCCACGATGCCCCCATCGGCGAAAAGGGCCATGCCGCGCGTATTGGGCATCTCGACCCATTCATAGGCGTCGGCATAGACGCACATGTACCAGTCATCGACCTGATCGGGATGCACGCCCAGCAGCAAGGCCAGATTGCCCGTCACCATCAGCCGCTGGATATGGTGGGCGTAGGCGTTGTCGCGCGTGGTCTTCACCACGTCGGCGACACAGGCCATGTCGGTCTCGCCGGACCAGTAGAACCAGGGCAGCTTGCGGTCCGCATCCAGGAAGTTGCGCGCCCGATACTCCGGCGCCTTCAGCCAGTAGATGCCGCGCACGAACTCGCGCCATCCCAGGATTTGCCGGATGAAGCCTTCGACCGCGTTCAGGGGCGCCTTGCCCGCCCGATAGACCGCCTCGGCGCGCTTGCAGACGTCCAGCGGGTCCAGCAGGCCCAGGTTGATCGAGGTCGAGATCAGCCCATGCCACATCCACGGCTGACCCTCCGCCATCGCATCCTGCCAGTCCCCGAATGAGGGCAGGACATCCTTCAGGAAGTGCTTCAGCGAGGCTTCCGCCTCGTCCGCCGTGGTGGCCCAGCCGAACCCGTCCAGCGATCCGAAATGGTCGCCGAACAGCCGCTCCACATCCGCAATCGCCTCGCGCGCCACGGCGTTGGGCGGGATGCGCAGGCGATCGGGCGGCGTCACGCCCTTGGCCAGCTTCTTGCGGTTCTCGGCGTCATAGTTCCAGCGCCCGCCTTCCGGCTGATCGCCGTCCATCAGGATGCCGGTCGCGCGGCGCATCTCGCGATAAAAGAACTCCATGCGCAGCTGCGACTTGCCCGAGGCCCAGCGACGAAAACGGTCGTGGCTGCTGATGAAGCGGCGATCCTCGCGAATCTCGACCGGCAGCGCCGCCCCTTCCGCAAAGGCGGCCAGATGCTCGGCCAGCCGCCATTCGCCGCATTCGGTCATCACCACCGCCTCATGGACGCCGTCCTCCAGCGCCCGGGCCAGTTCGCCGGTGATCGAGCCGCTGTTGTCCGCATCGTCGATCCGCACATAGCGCACATTGACGCCCCGCCCCTTCAGCCGCTCGGCGTGATTGCGCATGGCCGCAAAGACCAGAGCCAGCTTCTGCTTGTGGTGCCGGACATAGGTCGCCTCGTCGCGAACCTCGGCCATCAGAACCGTGTCGATGTCCGGGTTCAGATCTTTCAGCGCCGACAGGTCGTCCGACAGCTGATCGCCCAGCACCAGCCTAAGCACGGACATGTTTTATTCCCATCACCGGGCCCATTTGCGAGCGAGAGACTGAAGTTGAGGACGCAGGCGCAGAAACACCCGGTACGCTCTCTCCAACGCCGCAAGGACCCAGGGGATGCGTGCGGCCAGGCCCAGCGGACGCAGCAGCGGGATGGCCCGCCACATCAAAAGCCGCCGCACCTGACAGCAGCCTTCCGTTTTCCGTCGCGTGGAATCGCGCCAGAAACGCCTCGCGATCCAGTGGGCAAAGTGTTTGACCGTCCGACACATCGACGAAGCGAATCGCGCCGCGTCGATCCAGCCGCCGCATCAGGGCGATCTCGCGTCGGCATAGGGGACAGCCGCCATCATACCAGACAAGCAAGGGAGTCATGACGATCGAAGGCTCTCGGCGACGGCGAACGGGCTCGCCATCCTATACGGGGGGTCCTCTACAGTCTGGATCGCAACCCGCCTCGACAGGTGTCCGATGACGATTGAACCCACCGGCCGACATCGCTTGCCGCCGCTCGCCCGCATACTGGGTTTCGCTGGCCTGCTGCCCCAGGCGACGGCGGTCGTCGTCCTTCTTGCAGGCGACGCGGACCAGAAGACCGCCGCCCTTGGCCTGGCCATGCCTACGCCGCCCTGATCTTCAGCTTTCTGGGCGGCGTCTGGTGGGGACTGGCGGCCGCGACGGGCCTGAAGGCGCCCAAATGGGTCTGGATCGCCTCTGTGGCGCCCTCGCTTCTCGCGCTGGCGACCAGCGTCGCTTGGGCGGCGGGTTCCGACCCGGCCGTGCCGCTGGTCCTGCTGGGCGTCTTCATCGCCGCCAGCGTCCTGGTCGATCTGAAGCTGAAGGCGGCGGGTCTGACGCCCGAGGGCTGGCTGGCGCTGCGGGCGCCGCTGTCGATCGGTCTGGGCGTGCTGACGCTCTCGCTCCCTATGAGCCTGGCGCGCTCAAGCGCCTCATGGGACGCTACGCTTCTCGCGAAGAGGAGGTGGACCGGCTACTGAGAAGCCAGGTTTTCGTGGACCTGTACGGCGTGGTGAGACAGGGCCTGCGCGCTAGCGTCGAGAGCTATTCCATCAAGAGGCTGGAACCGCTCTACGGCTTCGAGAGATCTGTATCGCCGCAAGCAGCCAACCACGCGCTTGCCAAGGTGCAGGCCTGTCTCGAGCTCGATGACGCTGCGACCATTTCCGACGAGGATCGCGGCGTCGTCACGGCCTATAATCAGGACGACTGCGTCTCGACGCTCCGTCTCCGCGACTGGCTCGAGAGCCGCAGATCCGAACTGGTCGCGTCCGGTACGGACGTGCCCAGACCCGAACCCGTGGACGGGGCTGCGCCGGAAAGCGTCGCTGCGTGGTTGGCGTTGATTACACCTGTCATGGATCGACTGCTCGACGGTGTTCCAGTCGACCCCGAGGAGCGATCCGCCGAGCAACACGGCCGTTGGCTCCTGGCCCAGATGCTGGACTGGCATCGGCGGGAGGAAAAGGCTGTCTGGTGGGAGTTCTTCCGCCTCGCGGACCTGGCGGCCGAAGATTTGCTGGAAGATCGCGCGGGCTTCTCGGGCCTCCGTCTGGTCGAGACGGTCGGCGGGACGGCCAAATGCCCCATCCACCGATACGCCTTCCCGCCACAGGAGATCGCAGTTCGCGGGGACGAGGATGTCCGTGCGGAGGGCGGGGCCCAAATCGGCAAGATCGTCGGACTCTCGGTCGAAGAGGGCTGGATCGAGATCAAGAAGCGGGCAGACGCGGCCGGGGTGCATCCGGAAGCGGTGTTCGCACACGGATTCGTCGGCGCGGGCGAGATGAAGGAGTCTCTTCTGCGCCTGGGTCGTCATGTCGCCGAGCACGGTCTGGAAGGCGACGGCCCCTATCGCGCCGCCCGGGCGCTTCTACTGCGCGAACGGCTGCCGGGCCAGGACCGTTCAATCCGGCGAGAGGACGAGAGGGTTCTGGACACCGCACTGAGACTGGCGGCCGACCTGCCGCCCGGTGTGCTCCCGATCCAGGGTCCGCCCGGTGCCGGAAAGACCTACACCGGGTCGAGAATGATCGCCGCTCTCGTGGCGGCGGGCCGGACGGTCGGGATTACCGCCAATAGTCACAAGGTCATTCGCAACCTCCTCGACAAGGTCGTCGAGGCGGCTGAGGAGCGGAGCCTGGACATTCGCTGCGTTCAGAAGCCGAAGGAGATGGAGGCGGACCAGCCGAGACTGCGGTTCGTGCGCGACAACCCCGCGCTGTTCGCGGCGATCGGGCCGGACTGCCCAGTGGCCGGCGGCACGGCATGGCTCTGGTCGCGCCCGGAAGCGTTCGAGTGCGTCGACGTGCTGTTCGTCGATGAGGCCGCCCAGATGTCACTCGCAAACGTCCTCGCTGTGGCCCAGGCAGCCCGAACCGTCGTTCTGCTCGGCGACCCCCAGCAACTCGATCAGCCTATGCAGGGCGCTCACCCGGAGGGCACCGACGTCTCGGCGCTTCATCATCTGCTCAACGGCGCTAAGACCATCACGCCTGATCAGGGCCTGTTCCTCGACCAGACCTGGCGGATGCACCCTGATATCTGCGCCTTCACCTCCGAGATGTTCTACGAGGATCGCCTGCATCCTCGCGATAATCTGGACCGCCAGACCATCCGGGCCGGCGGCCGTCTGACCGGCAGCGGGCCACGCTTCGTCAGCGTCCCACATATCGGAAACCAGAACGTCTCTCGTGAGGAGGCGACCGTGATTGCTGACCTTATCGCGGAGCTTCTGGCGACAGGCGCCCAGTTCACGGACGCCGACGGTTACGACCGCCCCCTGACCGCCGCCGACATCATGGTCATTACCCCCTACAACGCTCAAGTCGCCGAACTTCGGGACAGGCTGCCCGACGTCCACATCGGCACCGTTGATAAGTTCCAAGGCCAAGAAGCTCCGCTCGTGTTCTACTCAATGGCCACTTCCAGCGGCGCGGAAGCGCCTCGCGGAATGGAATTCCTCTACAGCCTGAACCGTCTCAACGTGGTCACATCGCGCGCTAAGGCGCTGTGTGTACTGGTGGCGTCCCCACATCTTCTTGCCGCCGAGTGCCGAACGCCTAGGCGGATGCAGCTGATCAACGCACTGTGCCGATACCTAGAGCTGGCTCAGCCGGTATGATCGGGGCTTCGAGCGGCTTGAGAGACAGACCCTGTCGAAACCGGCAGGGCATCTCTATCTCGCGATCTGTAGGGCCGAAGCTCCCTAGCGTCCCTGCGCAAGCGGCACGACGCCGAGCAGCCTATCGATCTCGGCGGCGAGGCCATCCGCTATAGGCAAGTGTGCACGTTCCGCGCCCCAGACCTCATGAAAGCGATCCACCGCCTCAATCGCCGCGTCACGAGCCAGGGCCTCCGGCAGGCCTGCCCGGGCGGCCATATAACCGATCTCGTCCAGGCTGAACTCTGCCATCCGCTTCGTACGAGCGAACTTCAAAGCCGCATTCTCGTCGGGGATGTAGACGGTCGTCGACAGGAAGTCGTAACCGGGAGACAGCTGTGGCGTCCGGCCATCCGGATAGATCAGCGACCAGTTCTTCAGATGCATGTCTGCGTTGCCGATCAGGGTGTTGAACACCAGCCTCCGGATGAACTCGCGCACCCCGGCTTCGCCGGTTTCGAGCCAGAGGACCTTCGCAAGGTAGCGATAAGACCCCTTGTCGTACTTTTCGCCCGGATAGACGCCGAAGACCTGGGCGAAGTCCTCAATATGGATGCGTCCGCCGTCCTCCCGGCGGTCGAACCGCCGGATGGCGAAGGCCTCCTCCTCGATCTTGCCGATACCCTCCGGCAGCCCCTCGATCTGATCGAGTGGCACGAGTTCTACATCTGGGATGTCCATGCCCATAGCGCTGGCCAGCCGCATCATTGAGAACTCATTGGCCGCCACGCCGCGAAATCGTATCGACGGCAGCTTGATGATCCAGTCCCCGCCGCGACCGCTCGCGGGAATCGTCAGGCCGCCCTGGGCTTTCTCGACGGCTGAGAACTTCAGCTGCACCCCCGCAAGGGAGAACCTCAGGGCGCCTTGACCCGCCGCGCCCTCATTCTTTTCATCCTCACGGTGCTCTTCGTCATCTTCATCGACGACGTCTTCCCCCAGCGGCCGCACGGTCACGGCGCCTGGCAGATCCGGCCCCAACACCTCAAGCAGCGGGTACTCCCGCATCGGCTTAATTCCCGCGCGCTTGGCCAGGTAGTCGCGAAGCGTGCCTTCGGGCAGCAGGTTCGAAAAGTAGGGCATTAGCCGTGTCTGGGTCGGCCTATGATCGCGCAAAAGACCGCCTTGCTCGCCTTTGAACGACAAGCTGAGGGTCGGTCGATCCGGGTCATCCGCATAGGCGTCGTCGAATGAGAAGATAGATTGGTCACCGCCCAGAGCGGAGATCACGCCGACCTTCTGGTCATTGAGCAGGACTTCAAGGGCGTCGGCGGCCATCGTTAGTCCTCGTCATCAAGGCTGTAGGCGGGACGCTCCGTACGAGGCGCGTGCATCAGGATATTTCTGAGTTGCTTCAGCCATGCCGCAGCGTCCCTGTAGGTCTGCGCGTGCCTGGGGCGTTCGGCCGGGGGATAGTTCAGGAAGCCTTCTAGGTTGATCCTCAGCCGTTCCAGGTCGGCCGTGCGGACGGCCCCGCGCAAAGCCGGCGCGAGCGGCTCCAGGTCTTGAAGGCTGGAAGCGATGGAGGCGATGTCTTCGCGCCCAGGTGCGACCTGTTGGGCCCGTTCGGCCAAGGTACGCAAGGCCGCCAAAAGCTTTCTGGCCGATCTCTCGTCCAACCGCTCTTCGGCCGAGCGAACCGCCGCCTCAACGGCGACAAGCGCGGATCTCGGGACGAGTTGAAGATCGAGATCGAGCGAGCGCGCCAGTTCGATCAGGGTCGATACCTGCAGATCCACCTCTCCGTTTTCAATCCGGGAGATTTGCGCCTGGGTTAGATGCGCACGGGCGCTGAGGTCGCGCTGACTCCAGCCTTTGGCCAGGCGCGCTTGACGGATCGCTTCCGTTAGCGCTTCCAAGCTATATCGTTTTGATGTCTTATTCTGCATCATTAGACCCATCTGATACATCATTATACATCATCCACCTAACCTCGGTCGAGAGACGATATATAATCAAGCATCAAATACCTCTTTAGATATCTAATTATGTATCAGGATGCTGCGCCTATCTCAAAGGACCCATATTGGCGTGTTCTCACCACAAGCTCGTTTCCAAGCAATTTGCCGATCAGCACCAGCTTCGCCTCACCAAGCCTCAAACCAAGGCGCTGAGTGAGGGAAAAAATCGAGCATGTCCGAAACTTGTATACAAATTTCGGACATCCCAGCCGCGAATCTAAGTTCGGATATCAGAGGCCAAAGCAGCACGCTTAGAGATCTGGCAGCACCGAACCCGTGATTCAGCAACCGAAGTCCGCTTCAAGCCGGGACATTTTGGCACGCACGTCAGACCTCATGCGCTCGTCAATCTGATGACCATGTGATGACCGGATGATTTGGGAAAAAAATCGGGGCTTGCCGTAAAACGACAAGCCCCTGATTTTATTGGCCTCGACTGGAGCGGGCGAAGAGATTCGAACTCTCGACCCCAACCTTGGCAAGGTTGGGGATCAGCATTTCCGGGCTTTTCAGCACGTTCCAAAAATCAGTTTTGTATGTTGTTTTAACTAGGTTTTCTTGTTTATCCGGTTACGGAGCGTTTCGCCCGGTTTCACTTGAGTTGGTAGCGGAGTGGTAGCGGTGGCTCGGAAATGAGCGTAGATTTCCATCGCCATGACGAAGCAAAAACTCACCAAGCGCGTGGTTGAGAGCGCGCCCGTTCCGGAGAGCGGCGAGGGTCGAATTTGGGACAGCGAGATCGCAGGCTTCTGCCTCCGGATCTATCCCGGGACCGAAACCCGACAGGGCCATGCCGCCAAGCCTGTCCGAAGGATGTTCGCCATCAAATATCGGGTCCGCGGGATCCAGCGCTGGCTGACGCTTGGCGAGCATGGGGATGGGCCGGACAAGCTCACGGCGGATCGGGCTCGCAAGGAGGCGGCGTCGGTGGTGGTCGATGCGCGGCGCGGCATCGATCCCGGAGAAGCCCGCAGGCGCATCGAGGGCCTCACCGTCAAAGGCCTGGTCGAGTTGTATCTGGAGAAAGGGCCGGACGACAAACCGACCAAACGGGATTCGTCATGGGCCATGGACCGGACCAACCTCGAGCGCCACGTCGTGCCCCTGCTTGGGAAGATGGCGCTTGATACGGTCACCCGCGACCACATCACCGGGATGATCCGATCGATCACGGCCGGGAAGACCGCCAAGGATGTAAAGACCAAATTTCGTGGTCGATCCATCGTGAAGGGCGGAGCAGGCATCGCTGACCGCACCTATTCCACCCTGCGGGCGACCTTCAACTGGGCGATCGATAAGGGCCATTTCGCCGGCCCGAACCCCTGCGCGAAGGTCGAACGCAAGCGCCGACCGGCGGTCGAGCGCTTCCTGTCCGAGTCCCAGGCCCAGGACCTGATCGCCGCGCTCGACGCTCTGGAAGCGGATGCGACGATCTCCGAACGGCAGGGCGCGGTCTATCGGCTTCTGCTTCTGACGGGTGCGCGGCGCAACGAGATCGCTGGTCTGCGCTGGACGGAGGTCGACTTCGACCGGCGCCGGCTCGTGCTGCCGCCGAGCCGCACCAAGGCCGGTGGGCGCACGGGGGATCGTCGGATCTCGCTCAACGACATGGCCTTCGGAATCCTGCAGCGTCTCTACAAGACGCGCGGGCGAAGCCAGTTCGTCTTCCCGGCCACCAAGGGCGACAACGGATATGCGACGTCCGAGTCCAAGATCTGGCGCGACAAGGTGCTCCCCAAAGCCAAGCTGGAAGGCGTGCGCATCCACGACCTGCGCCACAGTTTCGCAAGCTTCGCCTTGGCCGACGGGGCCAGCCTCCCGATGATCGGCAAGGCGCTGGGACACGCCAACAGCCGCGCTACAGAACGGTACGCCCATTTGAGCGATGACCCAGTTCGGGCGCTTGCGGAACGGATTGGCGAGCGCTTCAGTCCTAAGGTGACTTAGCAAGCGTCTCTCTGATGGGCAGGTATGCCATAAGGATCCAATCCGAGTTTGACAGGCCGCAAGTTACGACACTCAGGGCGCCCCAATAGGCCGACCAATAAACCTGCAATTTCGATCAATCCGACCCTTCAGCATTGGCTGGATGTCTCGGGCGGAAGAACTGGGCATATCGCGAAGTCGAACACGCTATCGCGGCCGCACGCGTCACAGGTCCATTGGAAACCCTGGCGGATCTCGTCGGGAAAAATCCGATGGATACCGTCGCAATTCTCGTGTGCGCATGGCGCTGGAAAGGCTTTCGTTGTCCATTTTCCCTCCCCGTCCTCCTCGAAGAAGACGAGATGGTCAGCGCCGCAGGCTACGCATTTTGCAGGAAACTGACCTGCTTCGTCGCGCGGCAAGCGTTTGCGCATGTCCTCGCCACATCTGAAGCACGGGCAGTGAGAGAAGGTCCCCATAATGAAGGAGGTCTTCGCTGGCGTGACGACAGGATCGAGTTCCTCAACCAAGGCTTCGCATCGCCGCCGCAACTTTTCGAAATCGGGGCCGCCCTTTTCATTTAGCTGCTTCAGGGTCGGGAAGTGTAGGTAGCTCCCAATGGCGCCGTAATTGTCCTTCAACGTCGCTTGGCGGATGGGCTGCTCGAAGAAGACAGCGGCGCGCGCGTCATCCACTCCGGGAGCCAGGTTGCGGGCGATCTTGACGGTCTGTGGAGTATCGGCCCGAGGGTCGATTTCAAGAAGCAGCCTCAGAACCTTAGGTGGCTGCCACGTCTCATAGACGCTGGGCGGGACATCCCGCCTGTAGTCGTGCAGCCGGTCGTAAGCGATCGCCTCGAGCGTCAGGCGCAGTTCCAAGGCGGCATAGCGTAGCGCCTGGTCGTCACCTTGGGCCAGCAGCGCCTTCGCCCGCGCAAGTGCCTGACGGGCCTCATGACGGAACTGCATGCTCGCCCTTTCCGGAAAACAATGTCACAGGTGCCACCGATCTGTGACGTCGCCGCAGGAATGACTCCCTCGGAGCTGGAGGCCCCCCATCAGGTCGCGGGCTTCCGCATAAACAGCCTCCATCGGTTTGCCGCCCTCGCCGCTCTGAACCCAGTGCTGGACACGGTCGGCCAACTTGACGGACAGAATTTCACTCAGGAGGTCGCCAAAGGGCGCCGGGAAGTTCTGATCGCGCATCGCGCCCTTGAGCAGGATTCCGACCGTCGGGGTGACGGCGATCAGTTCTGCGCCTCGATAAAGCTTGTCGTCCGTCAGACCAAAGAAGCCGGATCCGCACGGATGGTGGATCAGGCCGCGCTTGTGCAGCCGCTCGATGCGCACCCGCGGCAACCCGGAGATCCAGTAAGGAAACTTCGGCTCGCCCGGCTCAATGCTCATAAGGAAAAACGGGTCGAAATCCTCTTCCCAAGAAATCCGCCCTGCTTCTTGCTCCGCGTCGAACGCCACCTTCATCTCGGCCACTTCGACCAGCCAGCCAAGCAAAGTGAGATGGCTGTAGCCAGTAGTTAGATGCTCGCTGTGAATCCGAAGGATCGGCAGGTTATCTCGCTTGCAGAGCTCGTCCTTCTTGGCGTCTCGCTCCCGCTGGCGGACACTTCGGTGCGACGCTCCGTCGAACTCGATCGCGTAGACCGGGTCACAGTCATTGCGACAGATCACAAAATCGAAGTGCGCTTTTAGCGCGTAGGTCTTGAGGTCGCCGGTTGCCCCGACCTCGTCGGGATCAATCACGTCCGCGACCCGAACTTTCGGAAAAATGGACAGGCCGAATCGGTCGGCGACCGGCTTGACCGCGTTGTGGGTCATCTGCTCGTAATGATCGAAAAGGCGTTTCACGGCCGGCTCCGGGTTGACGCGTCAGCCCTAGGTGGTGTGGACAAAGTGCCTGACCCACAGGCGGATTGAAGCGACGAGGACGAAACCGAGGAAGCTGTCGGCGGTCTTGTCGTATCGGGTCGCCAGTCGGCGGCTGTGTTTGAGCCTTGAGAAGCAGCGCTCAACGAGGTTCCTCAGGGCGTAGATATGACCGTCGATGACGGGCTGAACCTTGCGGTTCCGCCTTGCGGGAATGACGGCGACGACATCCCTGGCGTCAAGGTCGGCCAGGATGAAGTCGGCGTCGTATCCCTTGTCGGCGAGCAGCACGCGAGGCTGTGGGCCGGGTTCGTCCATGACCGGCGCATAGCCCTTCACATCGGAGACCTGACCGCCGCTCAGCGTGACCGCAACAGGGAGGCCCAAAGCGTTGCTGCGGAGATGGATCTTGGTCGAGAAGCCACCGCGAGAGCGGCCAAGACCCTGGTCCTCATCCCCTTTTTTAGCGCGCCGGCGGCGTGCTGATGGGCGCGGATGATGGTGGAATCGATCATCTGGACGCTGCCATGCCCTGCGCCGGCCTCGTTCAGCGCCTCCAGCATCACCTCCCAGGTCCCCGCCAGCGTCCAGCGCCGGAACTGCCGATAGACCGAGTTCCACTCGCCGAAATGGCTGTGCAGGTCACGCCAGGCCGTGCCTGTCCGAGCGATCCAGAACACTCCGTCCAGCACCCGTCGGTGATCACGAGGACGCCGCCCCCGTCTCGGCCCCTTCTCGACAACGAACGGCTCGAAGAACGCCCATTCCTCGTCCGACATCAAACCACGAACCAACGCCACTCTCCGCAAAGAGCAGCCTTGAATCAGTCATCTGGTGATTTGGGAATCCACTTTGTCCACACTACCTAGCACGGCGAGAACATAGGGCGAACCGCACAAAGGGATTGATCCTCCTGTGCGCGACCGTTGCGCGGTAGTCGCGCGATACGGCCACCCGCGATTGCGGCCTAGCTTTGCCGTATCCATATCTCCGATGGTCGAGTTTTCGACGGGATGGGGGTGCCGCACATGGCCACTGCAAACTATTGGCTGAGCTTCATGGTCGCGACTGAACGTTCTGCAGCGAAAGGCGTCGAGTCTCTTCGCCGCCAGTCGATCTATGCGGCCGTCCAGGTCTTCGACTCGGGCTACTGGGACGAGACGACCTCGTTCATTCTGTTCGAAGCCGATGATGACATCGACGTGGTCGGCAAGGCGGTGGTCGCCGGCCTCGATTCTGATCTCGACCTCCTGATCCTCCGAAAGGTGTCAAGCGCGAGCGCCCGGTACTGGGGCAAGGTCACGCAGCCAACCTCTCTGGGCGGCTACGTCGCAAACATCGCCCGCTTGCTCTGATAAGGACGCCCCATGCCTGATCTTACACAGGGGCACGCTCCGCCCGCCTATTGGCAGCAGTTCGAAGACCTGACCGTAGGCGCGGCCCGTGTCGTGTTCGGCGACCCGACGCCGCAGAAGGTCGGGCGGCAGGGCCAGAGCCAGAACGGACTCGACGTGCTCGTTCAGGCGGAAGATGGCCGCACAATCGGCATCCAGTGCAAACAGCGCGATGAGCGCGACGCGGACAATGTGCTTCTGGCTGGCGGGGCCATCACGGTCAAGGCGTTGACGGACGCTGTCCGGCGCGCCGAGAGCCATCCGGCGAAACTGGACCTGTTTATTCTCGCGACGACGGCCAAGCCGGACCGGGCAATCCAGAACAAGGCGGCCGCCATGGCGGCTGCCCGCAAGAAGGTTGGAAAGTTCGGTGTCCTGACCTGGTCCTGGGGCGACTATGACGCGGTCCTGAATCGCGATGCACGGCTGCAGGATGAATATTATCGGACCGTCGCCCAGGGGCTCACGGCGCCCGAGCGCGATCAGAAACTGCTCGGGCTTTTCGCGGTCGCTTTTGATCGTCCTGCGTTTCGCGACCCGTTGAGCTGCGAGCATGCCGACAATTTCAAACAGGCCCTAATCGACACTCAGCGCCTTCTCGCGACCGGTGATCTTCTCGACAGGGAGGGGAGACGGGTGCAACGGGCTATTGGTGGGGTTCGCACGCTCAACGATGACGATCTTCGTCTTGGAGCTGAGGCTCTCGCCGGTGAGCTGAACGACTTCAGGACCACCTTGCTGAGAGCCGAGCGAAACGGCGATGTAAGCCAGCACAATGACTGGCTGATGATCCCGAACTTCGCGGTTCAACAGGCTTTGGAAGACAAGCGGCGTCGCGTGGTCACAACCTTGAATCGATTGCTCCTTGCCGCTGACCTTGCACCGCTCCCGCAACATTCCTGGTGAAAAAGCCGTGCGGCCCTGAAGTACGCGCAGGGCGCGCCAGCGTCCTCAAGGACAGGCATGTGCTTGGGCCCGTTGAGTTGTTCTACCCCGCCTATCTCGTGACATTCTGACGTGCGGGCGCCTGCACCGCCGGTTTCGCTGCCATCAGCCTTGGCGGCATTGTTTGGTCATCCCCTGCTGAAGACAGATGAAAGGATCGCATGGATAAGTACCGCATAGCCCTAACCGAGGCCGAAGAAGCGCTGGTCTCCAAGATCGACCTGCGCCTGTCTCATCGCAATCACGATGAAGCCCATGCCGCCTACAACGCGAATGCCGAACCCATTCTCGCCCTCCTGGCTTCGCTCAGCGAGCGAGACGGCGTGCCGCCCCAGAGGGTCCGCTACTGGAACGATGTCGAATACAATCCCGGCCGGATCAAAGCGTCGAGAAAGGGCGGGTTCGAACGCAATAACTGCCGGGGCGAAGACATCTATACGCACCCGAATTTCATCAAGCACCTTCGCTACATATTGCTCGGCGCCGACTTGCCGGAAGCGCTTATTCTCGATTTCGAGGAACAAGCCGGCAATCCCGAGTGGGTCTCGCTCAGCGACGCTATCCCGCTTGGCAAACACGCCCGCAAACTCGTGCGTCAATACGGTCTGGAGGCCCATCAGGCTTCGGAAGAGTTCTTCAAGTTGTGCCTGGACATGGGTCTGAGCCTCTCGGTCGCCTTGAGCATCATGAAAGCAGTTAAGCAAGCCCGCTAGGCGCTCTCTGCGAGGGGTAGATAAATTGTAAGCTTCGTACTACATATTAGGCCAATCCGTAGTGCGAAGGTGTCAAATGCCTACACCACATACGCCTCCCGCCGCCGTGCGGCGCGTCATGCGAAAGCTCGGCGCGGACATCCACGACGCCCGTCGGCGTCGGCGGCTGCCAATGGCCGTCGTCGCGGAGCGCGCCTTCACGTCCCGTTCGACCCTGCAGAAGATCGAGGCTGGCGACACCAATGTCAGCATCGGCATCTATGCTGGCGTCCTTCAGGCGCTCGGCCTGCTCGACGGTCTGGGCCAGATCGCCGACATCGGCAACGACCCGGTCGGACAAGCGCTGGCCAGCGCGGAACTGCCCAAGCGCGTCCATCTCAAGCGAACAGGCGGATCATCTCGCGATGACTGACTTTGAGGTACATCTCGACCTGGATGGACGCACGCGCCCTATCGGCCTGGCGAGGAGCAATCGCGTTCGAGGCACGGAGACCATCCTTTTCGAATATGATGGCGCGTGGCTCGCCGATCCAGACCGGTTCTCGCTAGAGCCTGCCCTTGCCCTGACCCGCGGTGCCTTCGCCCCTCCTGCCGGACTGGCGACTTTCGGCTCCATCGGAGACTCAGCGCCCGACACATGGGGGCGACGTCTTATGCAACGGGCCGAACGCCGCCTTGCCGAACGCGAAGGCCGCGCCGTTCGCACCCTTGCGGAAAGCGATTACCTGCTCGGCGTCGCCGACGAGACCCGCCTGGGGGCCCTCAGATTTCGTTGGGCGGGCGAAGATATGTTCCAGGCCCCGATCCGCGCCGGCGTCCCCGCCCTGATCGAACTCGGGCGGCTGCTCCAGATCACCGAACGGGTCCTCCGCGACGAGGAAACGGACGAGGACCTTCAACTCATCTTCGCCCCCGGCTCTTCCCTGGGCGGGGCCCGGCCCAAAGCGTCGGTCATCGACCAGCACGGACACCTCTCCATCGCCAAATTTCCGAAGGAGACCGACGAATACAGCATAGAGACGTGGGAAGAGATCGCGCTCCGACTGGCTGGCCAGGCGGGCATCACCACCCCTCACCATGAACTCATTGAGGTCGCCGGCAAGGCGGTGATGCTGTCGCGGCGCTTCGATCGCGCCGGCCCGATCCGCACGCCTTTCCTGTCAGCCATGGCGATGATGGGCGCCAAGGACGGCGAGCGCGGCAGCTACCCGGAGATCGTCGACGCGCTTACGCAACATGGCGCTCAGGGGAAGACCGACGCTCATGCCCTCTATCGGCGGGTCGTCCTCAACGTGCTGATTTCCAATGTCGATGATCACCTGCGCAACCATGGCTTCCTTTGGCTCGGCAAGACGGGATGGTCCCTCTCTCCCGCTTACGACCTCAACCCTGTGCCCACCGACCTCAAGGCGCGTGTGCTGACGACCAACATCGACCTCGATGAGGGCACCTGCTCGCTCGACCTGCTTGAGGCGGCTTCGGAGTTCTTCGGCCTCACGCTGCAGCAGGCCCGCGCCATCATCAAAGAGGTCGCGACCGTGACCGCGACGTGGCGTGACACCGCCAAGGCCGTCGGCGCCCGCTCCGCCGAAATTACCCGGATGGCCAGCGCCTTCGAGCACGATGATCTCAAGCGGGCGCTGGCGCTATGACCCGAACCTTCATCTACAACTTCACGCCGCCATCACTGGACCCGTTCCCGGGCGCGACCATCGCGCTGGACGTCTCCGACATCGAAGACGCCGGCATCCGCGAAGTGCTCCAGACGCCGGGCGCAGCCTATGGCGCCTGGTCGATCCTGGATGCTCTCCTCGCCCCGACCGGCGCGGGCACATCCTTCCTCTTCAGGCAGCCGCTGGGCCAGACGCGCGAAGTGAAGGTCGCGTTGTCGGGCCTGTTCGGGCGGTTCGTCGCCCGCGCTTATCTCGAACGATATTTTGACCTCTCCGTTTTCGCCCATCTCGGCAACCAAGTGATCGATCTCGATCGCCGCAAGCAGGCCAGGATCAAGCGCCTCGCCCGAGGCGACCTCCCTGACTGGATCGCATGCAAATCCGATCTGACCTCGCTCACGATCGCGGAGGCCAAGAGCTGTCACGACCCGGGAGGCCCCGCGAAAGCACTCGCGCGCGCCTGGACACAAGCCGGGCGCATCGACGTGACGGTCAAAGGCCAAAAGGTCACCGTAAAGCGGATCGCGGTCGCCACCCGTTGGGGCGTGGCCAATTCCAATCCCGCTGATGCTCACCTGTCGGTTCGCGATCCCATCGACGAGGGCGTTCCCATTGATCCGCAAGACAAGGACGCCCCGTTCATCGGGCTGCTCCGCCTGCATGTCGCCAACCTGATCGAGCCCCTTGGCCATGCCGAACTCGCACAGGCGCTGCGCACGCTCACACGCCAGACCTTTCCGCGACCGCTCGCGGTCGCCCGACCGGACCGCGCTGGTGGCTGGATCATCCCGCTCGGCGGGGACCGACACATAATTGGAGGGGTCTGAACCGTGGACACTGGATTTGTTGATCTCGACATCCTCATCACCCGAATTCGGCATCCGCAGTCGAAGGTGTATTTTCTTGATGCGGTGAAAGCCTACAAGGCCGGCGCGCTGCGTGGCGCACTCACCTCAGCCTGGGTCGCCCTGGTCTACGACCTGATCGCCAAGTATCGCGAGCTGAGCGCTATGGGCGATGCGGCCGCCACGGCATTTCTTCAGGCGTGGGACAACGCGACCGTCACAGGCGATATCCCCAAGCTGCTTCAGCTTGAGGGAGGCATCCTCGAAGACGCAACGGCCAACACTCAGGTCGTCAATCGCATCGCCCGAACGCATCTGGAGCGCCTGCGCGAAGATAGACATCTTTGCGCGCACCCGGCCTTCTCGGCCGAGGCGGATCTCTTCGCGCCGTCGCCCGAGCTGGTGCGGCTTCACCTCGTCAATGCGGTCGATCTTGTTCTGTCGCAGGAGCCCTTGCAAGGCAAAGCGATCTTCGAGCTGTACGACATCGACGTGCAGTCGCCCGGCTTTCCAACGGAATACGCGCGCATCCTGGACTATGTCGACCAGCGCTACCTGGCGCGCGTCCGCGCTCAGAACGTCCGCAACTTCGGCACGGTGCTCGCAAAATCCATTCTCAAGGGCGTGCCCGCGCAATGGGAGCCGCTCCATCGCAAGATAATCCCCTCGCTGGTCGCGGTGCGCGAACGCGCCGCTGAGGCCTGGCCGGATATATCGCTGGCGATCGTCAGGCTCATAGACAACCTCGAGCCGGCGAACCGCCCTCGCGCCATCGCGTTCATCGCCGCTTTTCCGGATTTCTGGCCGCAGCTTCAGGAGCCGACTCGGACGGCCCTTCAAGCGACCATCGACAACGCCGACCCCGCGGCGCTCGCTGACTACCGCATTCTGGCAGGCGTGACTGTCCCACAATTCCGCGCCGCGCTACTGCCGCTGATCGCCGGCCTCAATCGGGAAAATTTGGTCGCCGCAATCGCCTCTCAGCCGCTCGCCGACCTCTGGCCTCGGGCGGTCGATCTGTATCAGGCTTCTGGCAGCTGGCGCGGATCAGAGGTGAACTTCAGCGATCTCATCACGCCGTTCGCCGGCCGCCTCAACGGCCAACAGCTTGACCAACTCCTCGATGCCATCATCGACAACGGGCAGAACTGGGATGCGTCCGAAACGGATACGCTTCTGCTCGGCGTGCTCCGCGACGCGGCGCCCGCTGATCGGCCGACCCCTGACGCGCGCAATCGATTCTACCAACACGTTCGCCGCGTGCGCCGTGCCGACAAATACGAAGACGTTCTCACCTTCCTACAGTCCGACGGCTGGGTGCTGCCACCGCTGGAACAGCCGGTCGACGACGAACTGGATTAGAACGCAGGCGCTCAGGAGGCCCACGCACGAAGCAGAATCAGACAGGCAGCTCCGGATCGCCGCGCACCTGGTCATCCAGGCGCCTGAACCCGCCCCAGCAAGAGCGGCAGCTTGCTGTTCTTGAAATCCCAATCCGAAAGTGGCGCGAACCATTCCGGGGCCGCCTCTCCATGGAGCTGGATGACCTGGTCACCGTCTATCGTCTGCGCAGCATAGTAGCGGCTAAAAATGCGGCTGGCCCAGCCTATACCTTCCCAGCCCTGATCGGACGATTCCTCTGGGTTCGCGACAAACTCGACACCCGCGAACTCGCCGCCGTCGGTGACTGCAAGCGGCCCCTCAATGGACCACTCCCCGTAGAGCAGAAGCACTTCCGCAAGCTTGCGGTCCCTAGGATCCGTCAGCTCGACGTCGCCGCTATAGAGTTTCGCCGACCCGATGATGAAGTTGGCCAGCCCCTCCGCGCTCAGCGAACGCGGCATATCGGTCGACGCCCCGAGCACCAGGCGCAGCGGGGCCTTGGTCATGATGATCACCTCGCCGAGCCTTCCGGACTCGTTGGCGATCACCGCATCCTTCATCGTGACGCGGAGACCGCCGTTCGGACGGCGGAAGCGATCCGGAGAGATGACCGTCCAGATGTTCCAGAGCGACCAGAATATCGCCAGCTTCAACGGCGCGCCAACCATGTCCGCGTAGGTCTGGAGCGAGGCCAGATACGCCGCGGACATCTGCGTTTTCTGCTTGAAGGGCTCCTTGCTTCGGACGTTCTTGACCTCGACCAGCCACTGTTCGCCGTCGTCGAGAACCACACGGAAATCCGGCGCGCGGCAGGTGTCGGCGGCATGGACGCGGCCAACATCCTCGGTCTTGAGCAATCGAAAGTGGCCCAGGCTAAGCACCGTTGCTTCAAACAGGCGCTCGGTTCGCGAGCCATGAATTAGCGTCGGGTCCGCCAACGCCTCCTCCAGCTTTGGCGTTGCGTCGGCGACAAAGCGTTCGACCAATGACGGGTCGTTCAGCGCGATACAGTGTTCGCGCGCAAATGCGGCTACCGACGCGAGCAGGTCGAAGGCTTTGGTCTTTGGTCGCTCTGGCGGCGGCTGGTCGCTCACAACCCCGTCATCCCGCCGGCGGCTCGACATCCGGCGGGTTCATATAGGCTTGGAAGCCGACCAGATCAGCGTCGCTCGGATTTTCCGCCTCGGGGATGAACCGAATGGTTTCGGCAATGTCGCGGCGCGTGACGTTTCTGATGATCGCGCCGCCATTGCTCAGCTCATACTCCATCGAGCCGCACCAGCGGTTGGGGCGGGCAAGGCCCGGCGCGAACGCAATGGGCTTCTTGTTCCCCTTCTTGCTCACCTCGTGCTTGGCGAGCGCGACGCGGATGAATTCGAGCGTAGTGAAGCCCATCTCCGTCCGCCGCAGGTCGAGGCGCATCTGCTCAACCAGTTCGGGCCGCTCCTGGGCATCACGCAGTTGCTGCGCGCGCAGCTCGCGATCGTAGTGGCGGTATCCTAGGTCTCGTTCGAGATGGGCGGCCTTGAGGCCGATTCCTGAATTCTCGGCGAGCTTGATGACGTCTTCACAGCGCTGGCGCCATGTCCGCAACAGCTCGTAGGCCGCGTAGATCCACATGGGCGAGAGCGCGCCCAGCAACGCGATCTTCCCTCGCGGCGGCTCGTCATCGAACTGGTGGCGCATGACCTCGTGCTCCAGCGCGTTGAGCGAATTATCGACGAGGCAAAGCTGGCTCGCCTGCATGGCTAGGTAAGGGTTGGCGGCAAAGCCGGCCAAGCTCATCAGCGCTTCGTGGAGCTCACTCGTGCCGATCTCAGCGACATCGCGATAACGCGGCTGATCGTCAAATTCGTCGGCGTCCGTCACGTTGTTTCCCCGCCCGTTGTCGCGAACCGATAGGGCGGATCGATCACCGCCATCGGAAGAGTGTCAGCCAAGCCCCAGAAACGCGTTGTCGCCCGGATATAGCAAACGAGGTCGCTCGCGCGGATTCTGAGATGTTCGCTCGCAATCGGCAGCCCTGCCAGGAGATCGTGATAGTCGTTGGCGGCCTCGTCCCATAGCGCCGGCGCGATCGTCTTCAGTTCTTCGCACGACGAACCTTCGCCATGACGCACGACGTTGGCGACCACGAACATCTCGGTCAGATCAGCACCCAACCCGCCGTGCCCGACGTCTATCCCGGCGCGCTCGGCGCAGATCGCCAGGAGCTCCCGGAAACCCCGCGCCTTGGGCATGTCCGTCGCGTCATCGCGATGGACCGCTCGCGCCCATATACTCAGTTGACGCTCGAAGGTCGCAGCGAGGATCAGCGTGAACGCCTTCGCCGCCTCATTGGCGGTGTAGTTGTCGACCTGGGCCGCAGCGCGAACGAGAAATTGATCCATCGTCGCCGCCTCGCCGCTTTCGAGCGACGAATGAACCGGCAGCGCCTCCATCGCGGGCTGGACCACCCGCTCAAACAGTCGCGCAAGGTTGGCCTGGAAGATGCGCGGCAACTGATCCTTGACTAGCATTTTTCGCCCCTTGTCGCCCTGAGTTCGTTCGGTCGCGTCGATCAACGACTTTGCTGGCATGGCCAAACCGCTTGCCCTGAGCAATTCCCGAGAGCTATGCCGGGGTATGGCAACCCTGTTCAAAGATGGAGACGTACGGCGTGCAGTCTATGCACGTATGCTCGGCTCCGCGATGCGCAGCGCTGATACGCTCGTGATCGATGAACTCGGTCTCGATCACGGATCCTGCCGGATCGATATCGCCGTGATCAACGGCCACATCCGCGGGCTAGAGATCAAGGCCGAAGCGGATACCCTGGCCCGCCTTCCGTTCCAAGTCAGCGCTTATGGCGAAGTCGTCGATAAGGCCTCTCTCATCGTGGCCGAACGTCACCTCGACGCGGCTCGGCTCCTCGTGCCCGACTGGTGGGGGGTCGTGCTAGCGCGACGGTGCGCCAACGGTGAAGTCGCGCTTAGGCGAATCCGTGACGAAAAGGTCAACCGCTCTATCGATCCGGTGACACTCGCGCGCTTGCTGTGGCGCCCGGAGATCGTTCAAATGCTACGCGATCTCGGGCACCCGGAGCGCACGCTCAGAGCACCTCGCGATGCTCTGTATCCTATTCTCGCCTCCGCCTTGCCGCGACGCGTGCTAGGCGCGCGGGTCAGGGAAACGCTCAAGGCGCGGGCAGTTTGGCGAGATCGTCCAAGACCACAGTGATATGGTGGTTGGTCGCCACCCACTTCCAGACCGTGGGGTTGCCGCGCTTGGCGGCGCCAGCGTGACAATCCTCGATATAGGCGCTGCCTTCCGAGAACGTTGCGCCGTGGTACTGACCCGAGCTTAGGATCAGACCGCATAGGCCGGGGTAGGCCTGGTTAGTCTCGCCCTTCTTGCGTTTGGAGCGCGCGACCAGCCAGCCGCCGTCCGACACCGCATAGCGTACGTTCGGGGACCCCCGCATAAATCGCATATCCCCTTGGGCGAATTTAACCGCCGCGACCGCATAGTCGCCAAAGGACGGACGTCGTTCCTGGGGCGACTGGGCCGTCACCAAGGCTGCGTAAAGCCGCCACTCTTCGCGCGACACGGTCTGGATCGGGAGTTTGAGCTCGGTCATCGTCTCGGGGAAGGACGCCGCCATAACGACAACGCTACGCGCGGACAGCATTCTCGCGCCGTTCAGGGCGGCGCGTATGACGCCCACAAGCGGGCCTTGGGGCGAATAGGCTGGCGCCCCCAGATCCAGTACGATGTCGAGTTGGGCAATGTCGATCGCCAAGGCTTTGAGCAAGGCATCAACATGATCGTCAAAGTCTGGATCGAGCGCCTCCTCGAGCGTGCACCGCAGGACCGCGCCGTTCATGTCGATAGCATCGATGTCGTGGACCGCCTTCCGGTAGGCAGCGTCGCTCTCGAGGTTGATGACCGGCGTCAACGAGGCCCCAAGCTTGCGGGCCTCATCGAACAGGAACGTCATCGTGTGCCGGCCGTCCGCCATGCGGGTCGCAGGGGCCAACTGGCGGCCGTCGATGAGCGCGGGACGATCGCTCCACTTCTTTTCCAGCTTGGCCGCGAAACCACCGAGGTGGTCGTCGATCTCCTTCTTCGGCCGCCATTGCTCGAAATCGAAGTCCGGCGGCAGGACCTCGATTAGAGGAACGACCGCCGGCTTCAGTCCGGCCGCGAGTTTGAACAGGGCCTGATACTCGCCCATCCGCCAGCGCAGGAGGGGGACATACTGGGTCGGGGCGATCGCCATTTGAACCTCAAAGACCAAATTGGCGGCGCACTTCCCCGGCGCCGACGAGAGAACGGAGAACAGTGTAGTCGCCAGCCTCGCGACGAACCCGGCCGGCGATGACCGCTGGGCCGACGCCGAAGCGTTTGGCGTCAGTCAGCACTGCTTTCTCCGTGCGCGAGAACCGTGACACCGCGAGATCCCATTGAGCCACAGGCAGCAGCGCGTTCCGTGCAAAGCCGTCTGCCTCCTCTTCGTGGCGCTCGTCCGACGGGCTCTCCGTGTCGTCGAAGATGGCGGCAAAGGCTTCCGGGCCGATGTGGAGCTTGAGGTGTCCGATCTCGTGCAAAAGCGTGAACCAGAAATTGTCCAGCCGGTCATGGCGGAGCGTCAGGCCGATCAGCCCGTAGCCGTCGAACGAGCCCATGGCTGCGCCGTCCAGCAGGGTTGCGGGTAGATGCCGTTCGACAACGAAGGCGATGCCGATCTGGCGCAGGTGGTCGACGGCCTTCAGTGGGCCGTCGGCATCCAGGGTCAGGGCGACGAGGGCAGCGATCCAGGCATCATCGATCAAGGCGGGATCGAAGGTTGCCGTCGGCGGGTTTCGGGCGGCCAGCTGTCGCACACGCGCTTCCCATGCCGCGATCGCCGGTTCGTGCACAGCGCCGTTCGACCGCACAGACTTCCGGTGCAAGCCGGCAGGGACGAATCGGGCCGAGCCACTCCGCAGGAAGGCCGGCACGAGGTGGTCGGCGGACTTGCGCGCCTGCGTCAGCGTTCCGGAGAAGTCTTCGAACCAACCGCGCTTGTACATCTCGGCCAGAGGGAAAGCCTGCCAGGCGGTGGGATCGACCGACTCCAGGCTCCCGTTCCCGGCGAGCGACGCACGGTTCTCGATGCGCACGTCGAGCGCATCGGAGACCTCGATCAAACGCTCAAGGCTCGCGGATCGATAGCGTTCGGCTTCGTATCGCTGGACCTGTTGTTCCTTCAGCCCCAGAAAATCCGCGAGATCCTTCTGGCTCATGCCTCTCGCGATCCGTGCGCAGATGAGCGTCTCGGGGAGATCGGCAAGGCGTGCGGCCGAGAACGTCGTCTGCGCTCCTGACTTCAGGGCCTCGTAAAGGGCGACATCGGCTTCGAGTTCCGCCACTTGGCTTTGGAGCGCACCGCGCGCGATGACGGCGAACGCGGGATCGACGTTGGTGGCCGCCGGCGCGCCCGCCGAGGCTTTCAGCTGGTCCAGCGCCGCGCGCGTGGACCGGTACTGTCTTTCGTTCGTAATCATTACAATGCCCCTTTCGAGGTCGCGAGCTTCAGCCGCAAAATGCCTTTGGGCTGGCCCGAATGTTTCTCGATCTGGAAAAAATCGAGGAAGGTCCCCGTCGCGCCATTCGGGGCGAAGGCCGGAAACATCTCGCCGAGATATTTGGCTTTCTGAGCCTCGCGCTTGCCGGCGAAGTTCTGGAGGACGGGGTCGAGCAAGGAAAAGTCCATCCCCGCATGATCCCAGCAGCCGTCGAAATCACCGGGGTGGTGTTTGGCGGTGGTGAAGCTGCCATCCAGGTAGACGGCACGGCATCCGGCGAGCCGGAGCGCCTCCACCGCCCGTTGGAAGCCACCGAATAGCCACTGCCGGTGCGGCGTGCTGGCGAACCGGGCGGCAGCCTCCTCCAACGTCGTCTCGTGGACGCCCGGAGGGAGAACCGCCCAAGGCGCGCCAAAGCCCGGATCAATAAGGGAAGGGATCATGCACACAACAATATCGTTGTGTTGGCGCCCTGTCTAGCCGATGAACGATATGCGCGGAACGGACATCGCGAAGCCCGCTTGGCTCAGGCTGGTGGGATCATTCGTAAGGATAAGCCAGATGGTCGGTGCTCGACTTCGCCCAAGCCGGCAGGGCACCCAAGGTCTCCAGTTGCAGCCGCAACGCCCCGTCGAAGATTTCTGGCAGCAAGGTGTGGACCGCCGGCCAGATCGCATCCGCCTCCAGCACCAGATTGCCCTCGCCCAGCTCGAGCGCCCTTTGGAGGTGCACGCCGACGGTGCCCTCGAGCAGGGCCCCGGCTGAGGTTCGGGCCAGCACCGTTTGAAGAACCGGCGCGAAGGGGATGAGGGGGTGTCCCGACAACTTGCTGTTGAGCATCGCCTGGATGTTTGGCTGTCGGGAGGCGTAGTTCTTGAACGCCCCTGCGGCGTAGCGAAGGGTGGAGAACAGCACCGCTATAAAGTGCGGGAATTGCCAAGGGTCGAGATTTTGGCGTTGCCAAACGGCCAGACCGGGCACGCGCCGACACAGATCGCTGTTGGCCGCGATGAACGCCGGCGTCGTGAGCTCCGAGTAGGAGAATTCGGTGCGGGCCTGCAGCGCCACCTTCCAAGGCGCTCGTACGGCTTCCCCTCGCGCCAGCAAACCCGGCGTGACCCGATCTTCGTAGTAGGGCCACCCGGTTTCAGGGAAGGTGAGATCGTTGACGGCGACCTGTCTCTCTTCGCCGAAGCTGCCGTCCGACTTCCGCAGGAAGCAGGTTAGCATCAGGCGTCGAGCGGCTAGAGACGCCTCTATGGCCGCCTGATCGAGGACGAAGGCGTTGTCCCGATGGCGGAGGATTACGTCCCGGAACGACTGCGGCAGATCGCCCGACTGGAGTTCGTGCCCCAACAGCACCCAGATCAAACCGACCCCTTCGCGCCTGTAATGCAGTGACCGGTCGGAAATCTCCGTCTGAAAGGTGTTGGACAGCTGGATCTCGAAGGCGACCGTGCGGCCGTTGGTATACGTCACGAGTACGTCTGGGTATCGGCCATGGCCGCCCGCGGTAGGCGCGAGATAGGTGTCTACTGCCACCAGCGTGCAGCTTGGATCCTGTTCGGCAAGTTGGGCGATCTGCTCGCAGATCAGCCGGTGCGCCGGGCTTTCCTGGTGACCGTGGTACTGCCCCGCCTTCAGGCTATCGGGATCCTGGGTATCGCCGGTAAACCAAGGACAGGCGGCATCGGCGCTTTTGAAGTGGGCGAAATAGGGAAGCCGCTTTTGACGGAAGGCGCGCGCCTTGATGAAGACGGCGCCGCCGCAACGAAGACAGGCGGCAATGGATCGGTGATCCCGTTCTCGCCGAGCGTCGGTAATGCGTTGCCGCAGCAGGCCCCACGCAGCCTCGGACATCGCCATCAGCCGCTCGGCCGTGATCGGACCGACCCTGTCGATCACCGCCACCTCGATGATGCGCTGAGGTTTCTGGGCCATTTCCGTCCCACAACTCCGAATCAGGAAGGATTGCACACCGTCGGTGCGCCAGTATCGGTCGTGACTTAGTGAGTTGGCTGGTAAAGCTAAAGTCCGCCTCCGGCAGAGGTGCGGTCACATCGGCGCCAATGCGTCTCGCCGTGCCGCATCGTCGCTCAGCCCGCCCTTTAGGTATAGTCCTCGAAGCTGGAGAAGGCCTTCAACCCTTTGGCCGCGTTAGACTTGGCGATGCGCGTTCGGCTGATCCTCTGCTGGAGATAGACGCACAAGGCGTCGAAGTCCTCGATCGCCAGCATCCTCCAGGGGCCTCTGAAGTTCGCTTCAATATTCCTGGAAATAGCGCCGTAGCTGAATTTCGTGTCGCGCGATTTATCGACGCTCGCGAATTCATTATATCGGCTGATCAGGTGCTGAATATATCGGCTCGCCTTGAGATCGGCCCCGATAGTGCCCGCCGCGGGCTGAATCGTCACCGTGTTACGGGTGGTCTTCACATTGACGGTTTTGGCTATGATCGCGCCGGGGCTGTCGATGACGACGTTGCCACTATTGTTGGTCACCTCGATGCGCCGAAGGTCGCCGAGGAGGATCTTCGCGTAGAAGGCATCGGCAGCCTGTTCGGGCCGTCCCATATCACATTCTCGGATCCGCTTGATCTCCTCAAGCGCCTCTACCGAATACACATCGGGTTCGGCATCCACCATTTTATGGTGTCGACGGCATAGCAGAACCAGGTTTTCGAAGCCGTGCCGTTCGTCCTCGCTCTGGGTGACGTCGAAGCGGGGACCGCCCTCATTTCGCGCCCGAATATGGCAGATCTCGCCGGTGATCGTCCCCACGGCTTCGACGATGGGCAAGTCGCACCTTGGAAAGGCGCAGAGATTCCCCGACGTCGCGAAGAGCCTTTTGATCGTCGTTTCCGACGGCCTCATCTCGCGCGACGCGCGCTGGCAAACGGCTCGACCGAACTTAGCCTGTTCAGCACCTCATCGCTCCAGCCAGACTCTCAATCTGCGGGCTCGTTCCTGGAAGGCTCCTTCACCACCTTCCAAGATGTCGCAAACCGCTTTTCTGATCTCGGCGTTCTCCAGCCCGCCGGACTGGTACGTGATCGGCGGCAATGCGCCGTGCGGATGCGGTCCTGACTCGGCGATGATGATCTGATCGGCGTCGGTGTTGATCACCAGGTTGGCGTTATGCGTCACCATGATCACTTGGCGGTTCGATTTGGCTTCGATGAACAGCCCCACCAACTCTTCGAAAACGGATTTCGGGTCGAGGTTTTCCTCAGGCTGGTCGATGATCAGCGGGCGCCCATCGCCATCGTCCAACGCGAGATAGAGCAGCAACAAGACGATGCCGCGGGTTCCTGGAGACAGTTTGCGGATATCCACGCCATCATATTCGATGCCGTAGTGGATCTCGATGTGGTCCGTACTGAACAGCCATTGAGCGAAGCGTTTCGACCAGGCGCGAAACTCAACCTGCTCTGTGTGGGCGACCGGCGAGTGGTCAAGCAGTTCCTTCTGATAAAGCCGACGAAACTCCGCCATCGCTAACACCACGGCGGCCGACGAACCTGTCTCCCAAGCCCGCTTGAGGACCTCATTGGCTTTTTGAAGCAAGGTGCCCTTTCCTCGGAAAGCACCGCCCTTGCGCAGATCGATCAATCCCTCCTCGGCCTGCCCCGCCCACTGCGCCACGTCCGCGACACGCGCGACAGAGAATGACAGCTTCTTCAGCGTCCCGGAGGCCGCCGCCAAACGCGCCATCAACGGTCCGTACAGGTCCTCAAGAACGGCTTGCTCGGCGATGAGGGCGTCAAAGGCCCTGCCATAGGCTTCTTCGCGTTCGGTCTGCAGATCGCGAGCACGATCCTTAGCGCCTTTGCTGTCCTCTAGTTTGGCAGTGAGCGTCTGCATCGCCGCGGTTTCGGTCGCGATCCGGCCTGACAGAGCCGTATATTGCCGCTGTGTTTCCTTGTCGGAACTGACCAGCTTTTCCAGCCGGCCCATTTCGGCTTCCAACACCGCCTGCGAGAGCGTCGTCAGGTCTGTCTCATCTGGAAAGAATGCCGTGTTCGCATCCCCGGCGGGCGGTGCAGTTCCCTTCAACTCGGCGATCTTGCCATCGACCCATTTAACGTAATCGTCGAGGTCATCGTCGACCTTGCCGGTATAATCCAGGATGAAAGCGGCCCACTGGGTGTCCGACATTCCACTGTGCGTGTGCCTGGCCTGCGTCTGCCGCAGCGTCTCCGGCGCCTGGTTGCGCCGAAGGTCCTTCACCTCATCCTGAAGGGCGAGGAAGGTTTGCCGCTGGTTCGTGAACCGCCGCAACTTGGTCCTGACCTCGTTGGCTGCGCCGGCCAGTTCGGTATGGCGCTGGGCCCTCTTTTCGCTGCCGGCGGAAACAAGCTTGGCGCGGTCGGCGGTATAGGCGTCGACGAGCTGCTTCTTCTGCGCGACCAGGCCCTCATAGCTGGCGACCAGCTTTTCCTTCTCGAGTTCGGTGCTGATCCGCTCCGAGATCTGGGAGACGGCCTCGGCCTCACGGTCGCGCGCAAGACGATGGCGCGAGGCGCGATGTTCCAGCAGCTCGGCGAAATCCAACGCCCCATCACGATCGTGATCGGGATGGGCCTCGAAGATCACTCTCTCGATCTCGCGGAGCAGTCCGTCCGTCAGACCGCTCGACGAGCACAGCTCCTCGACGAACTGCTGGGACAGGTAGCGCGCCCGAGGATAGCTCAGCGGGCCGTTGGCATCGGCCCCATCCAACGACCGCGTGCTTGGAGCGCCCGCCGCCCAACTGACCTTCACCTTGGCCTGGCCGATAAGAGACCGGGCGCGCACAAGGAACGAGGGGTTCGCCCATTCATCGGCGGCCCAGGCCTCGTCCGATATGGAATCACATCCCGCCGCGATCATGTCGGCCAGTGCGGTCTTACCCGATCCCCTCGCGCCAATGATGGCGACGAGGCCGGAGTTCAGTGGGATGGTCGGCGTTTGGAGCCAAGGCGCGTCGAGGATCTGAATTTCAGAAATGACCTGGGACGGCGTCGCTGACGTCGGCGGCTCGGCGCCGACATGGGCCCGTCCGCTGGGATCGATGCAGGCCTGTCGCAACGTGTCGAATTCTAGCCCACCTTTGACCCATGAGAAACGGTCGCCGAACGGCGTGGCCACGTCTTCCAGCCTGTGCGCGTCACTGCCATGAAGGCAGGGCTTCAGGCCGCCATATCGGGCGCGGATCGTCTGGGCGTCGAGATCCTTCTTTCCGAGCCAGAACTCCCGCTGTGCCTGGCTGCTGGCAAATATGACGTCGGCAAAACCTTCGATCTCCCGACGAATGGTTTGGTCGGCGGCTTCTCTTACGCCCGATGTGCCGTCGGTAGCGCCGCCGGCGACGGCGATCAGGATGTTCTTTTTTGCCCATCCGCTCTCGGCGAATACCTCACGCAGCTGCCTGAAATTGACCTTGAACTGGTTCGCCCCATAGGCGAGCGCGGCGCCGTCGTCGACAATGTTCGGGTCGGCTTTCTTGCCGAGGCGTATCAGGTCCGCGCGGGTGCAGTCGTAGCGATCCTGCTGCACGGTGAAGTGTAACCGGGACAGCAGGCGCTGCAGCTCAGCGATATGGTCCGGGTCTTCAGGGCTGACGAACAGATGCAGATTTACGAATCCGCCCTTCGCGGTCGCTACATCCAGTCTCAACTCGACATTGGGGAATATCAGCGTCGCGTCCGGCAGCCGCCCGTTGGCCTTGTGCTGCAAAACCTGCTGATAGGTGTCGGTGACATAGTAGTCGGTGACGGCGATCGCCTCGATCAGAGGCGTGGCCGATTCAAGCGCGGATAGATAATCCTCCCACGCGGTGGTGCCGGTGAACTGATTGTTCATCACCGTCCCGGGCGCATGGATATGAGGCTCCCAACGGCGCCACTCAGAACCTCGACTAATCATGCTTCCCCCGCCTCGGTTCTGTACGCCACCTTATCGTGTAGCGGCCATCATTTTGCGTGCAATGACGTTGACCTTCCAATCGCTATTCCGACGACCACTGTCTGTTCTCGAACCGGTTTGAACCGGAAAGATCGTCCAACAGCGCCTGCCATTCTCGCGGCCTGCCTGAACCCATGTCGAGGCCTCATGCCAAACCCGCACCGATCCCTGCTCAGCCTCTCGGCTCTCGGACTATGCACCCTGTTCCTGGCGGCGATGGCGACGCCCGCATCGGCCGATCCTTGCGAAGGCCGCCTCCCCTCGCAGTCGGGTCAGCAGTTCACGGGATCGGTCCGGTACATCGGCGACGGCGACAGTCTGTGCGTCGGCAGTTCCAGAGATCCCAATAGCTGGATCGAAGTGCGCCTGGCGGACTTCGAGGCGCCCGAACTTCACTCGCCCGATGGCCGGCGGTCCCAATCGCTCCTGCGACAGGTCGCGTTCGGACAGAATGTGGTGTGCGAGGCGCGCCGCGGCAGGAGTGGCCGCGTCATCGTGCACGACCGCGTCATCGCCGTCTGCCGTGTCCGAGGCCGCCCCATCGGAGATCTACTCCGCGCGAGACACGCGCCTGAAGGCGGAAACTGACCGTCATCTCGTCGTTCGCCAGCGGCCGACGCCGCGCAACGTCACTGGTCATGTTCATGGCTTCAGAAACTCGACAAAATCGTCGCGGTCATCGCTATAGGCTTCGACGGCAGATCGTTGGGGCAGAGCGCGAGCAACATTCCGGAGCGCACGAAGTACAAGGCGCAGGTCTACGATCTCGCTCTGAGCGCCTTTTTCAAACTCAGGGAGTTTGACTCGGCTACGCTCGGTCAGCCCCGTGCCGAAACTGGCTGGGATATCGCCGAGGCCTTCGTCGCCGCCGCCATCAGCGGGGTGACCTACAAAAGCTCCAGCAAGGATCGTCGGTTCGAAGCGGCCAGCCTTCTCCGACATCTCGCCGATCAGGTCGAGGAGGACGGTTTGGCCAGCGTGGAGTGGAGCCATGAAGGCAAGCTCGACGCGCGGCAAGCCTGGCGGCCCGACATCCGCTCAGTCGAAGGACTCGCCGAGCTCGACCTGCGTACGGACGCGGTGATCGAGGGGCTGATGCGCCCGCTTCGTGCGCTGACCGTCCCGGAACGGCGGGCGATCGTCTGCATGTCGTTTGTGCGCATGGCGCTGGCGCACATCGGGGACCTCATCGAGCAGCAGCCTGCGGACGCTCATCGGGTTCGCGAATACACGCTCAGAATGCTTTCGCCGCTCCTCGCAAGGTTGCAGAGTTCGGACACGCGGGACTGACCCAAGCGCCTGCGGTGGGCACTCAGGCCTGGCGCCTTCCCGACGCCCCCTCTATGGCGCGTTGAGCTATGAACGACCGCCATGGCCAAATACGATCCGCTCCGGGACTATCTCCGAAAGCAGAAGTCCGAAGAACTCGAGCTCTCCTTCGTCGAGATGGAACGTAAAATCGGTTATATGCTGCCCAAGAGCGCGAGCCTGCCGCAGTGGTGGGCGAACACGACTGACCCGACCACGACCGACGTTCAACGCAAGGCCTGGGGCGACGCCGGCTTCGACGCCTTCCTGATCGCCGGCGCCGACCGCGTCCGATTCAAGCGAAACCAATCGGTCCAGCGCGCCTCCTAGCCTCCGAAGTCGAACGCAGCCTGGTTCTCGGGAACACCAGATTTCCGTTTCCGACGGCTCCTGACGGGATGATCCGAGCCGGTCGCAGCCTCAGGCCCCGGTGATCTAGGCGGTTCTTCCAGGGTTCTCCTGACTGGCGGTCTAACCGGCTCCGGCCTCTCCACTATGGCCCGGGGCTCCGGCAGACGCCTCGGTGTCCTCGCCCGTCGCCACGCCAGCAGCTCGCTCTGCCACCATCCGACTCGGTTTTGCGAGACCTGGACGCAGGCCGGAAAATCGCCGGTCTTCTGCATGCGCCAGACCGTTGTCCGGCTCAGACCGCAGACCACCTTCACCTGCGACCAGGGGAGAATCCGGTCTTCCAATGCGTCGAACGGAGGCGGCTCGCTCACACTATCCATGACATCGCCTCGTCTGCCCGGCGCTCCAGAACCTCGGCCAGCAAGCGGGCGTCTCGCGCCGCATCGACCGGATCTCGAACCTCCCAGGTGCGAAGAACGTCCTTCAGGGCGAAGCTGACCGCCGGGTCGATCAGCAGGTCCGCGACGCTGGGCGCCCACTCCGTTCTGAAGCCTTCCAATCCCGCCTCAGCCATGACGCCGACCCCTGGCCGCGGGCGGGGCAGACGCGCGCAGGTCGCTGACCTGGTTCAAGGCCCAGGCGCGAAGCACGCCGCGCGGATAGTAGGGCCTGTGCCGAACGTGGAGACAGGGGGGGCCGTTGCCTCCGGTGGACCACAGCCGGGCGAGGGTCTCCGGCTTCATGCGGATGCCGAACTGGATCAGGAAGGCGGAGGCTTCCTTGCGGGTCAGCAGATCCTCATCGGCGGCGTCAGTCACAGCCACCAACGGTTCTGTCGCGGGGATCATCGACTGGGCTCCGGCGCCCGGCACTCCCGGGAATTGCGGGCGCCCCTCCCGGCCGAGAGCGCGAGGTAGCAGTCAACGGCTGCGGCCACATAGGCTTGCGTCTCCGCTATGTTCGGTATGCGGCCGAGCCGGGCGACACGATCCGGTCCCGAATTATACGCCGCGAACGCAAGCCGGACGTCGCCGAAGCGCAGCAGCTGCCGGGCCAGATAGTCCGCCCCGCCGTTGAGGTTCTCGATTGGATCGAACCGGTCTCTGACCGCGAGATCCGCCGCCGTTCCAGGCATCAACTGCGTCAGGCCACCGGCGCCGACCGGAGACACGGCATCGACCCGGTATGCGGATTCCACGATCACCAGGGCATGGAGCATCTTGGGGTCGATCCCATGGCGCTCGGCGGCGACGGCGATCGCGTCCATGAACGGCTGGGACAGGGGCGGAAGTCGGGGCGTGAGGTCATCGACGCCGGCCACGTCCGACACAGGCTGCGCGGCGGGACGGCCGAACAGATCGCCGCCGGCGTTGCGCCAGTCGACCGTTTGAGCGGATGCGTTGCCCGCTGCGAGCGCCAGGGCCAGAGCGGTCAAAAAGGATCTCACCATATCAGGGTCTCCCGAAACACCCCCTCCAGGTCTCGGGTCCGGACGGGGCCAAAATAGCGACTGTCGAAACTTCCCGGCGTGTCGCCGAGCAGGAAGAGCTCGTCCGGCGCGAGCCGGCGGCACCCGGTCCAAGCGGGCAGAGCGGTGCCACGACGATCACGATCCAGAACCGGGGCCATCCGGCCCGGTATCCGAACCCGAGCTCCCTCTCGGCAGACCGGATCGCCGCCGACGGCCGCCACCCGTTTGATCAGCAGGACCTCGTCCGGCATGCCGAGTGCGCCCAGGTAGCGCCGGGCGATGGGAGGCTGGGGCAGAGCGACCATCGCACCCCTCTCCGGCGCGCCTCCAGGCTGTCGTAGATAGAGGCCACGCGGCACGCTGGGGCTCTCGTTGACCAAAGCCAGGGCTGGCGTCTGATCGGCGATCAGGGCGCTTAGGGTGAGGAAGAAGACGGTGACGCCGAGCACGGCCCAGCGGTTTCCAGTATCGAGAGGGGTCCAGGTCATGGCTGGTACGGCTCCAGGATCAGGTCGCGGGTGATCATCACGCGGACCGGCGCTCCAGCGCGCAGACGGATCGACGGCCGGACGTCCAGCTCCCGGTCTACGAGCCTCCCCCCGACCTGGGAGCCCTCGATGGCGGCGGCGTCCCCGGCGTCGCCGAGCAGGCCGCCCGAACCCTCGCCGTCGCCGTCGCGTGCGATCTGACCGAGGGTGGTGATCGCGCCGGCGAACAGGGTCCCGACCAGCAAGGGGAATAGCCGCCGATCGACTTGGCCCCGAACCCCGACCGCGCCTTGCGCGTCCACGCCGGGCTCGCCGGTGAGCACCAGGCTCTTACCGTTGGGCAGGATCAGCCGGTCCCAGGTCAGGAAGGCGCGTCGGTCGCCATAGGCGCTCTCGCCCTCATGGCGGCCGATGAGCCGGGTCCCCTGCGGCAGGACGAGATGGCGTCCGCTGACGGTGTCATAGACATTCTGCGACACCGTCGCGACGACTGGCCCCTCGCGGCCGGTGTCCACCCCGGTCAACAGGACCGCGGGGATGATCGCGCCGGCTTTCAGCTCATAGGGCGACAGCGGCGCCGTCAGGGTGTGGCCATTATAGGTTGCCCCGACGTCCGCAGTGTCCGCACGGGCGCCGCCCGTCGCTGGACCCGCCCCGGCACGCGGGGCAGGACCGGCCCCGGTCGACGCCCCCTCGAAGAACAAGCCCGATCGCGCCGCTTGGTCGGCAGGACTGGGCCCGGTCGCCCGGGTCGGCCGCGATGGCGCATAACCGGCGCTATACCGGGCGGGCGCGGGCGGCGGCGGAGGGACACCAGGCTCAGCCGTCTCGGGCTCGGCCCCATTGCGCGGCTCGGGCAGCCGGTCATAGGTCGCGGGCTGGTCGGTGACCGCTTCGGAGGGTCGAACGGAGCCCCGGGCCTGTTCCTCCCGGCCCTCGACAGCGCGGAGCCGGGCGCTGTCGCGCAGTTCCGGCTGGACGACGAAGGCCCAGGCCAGGGAGCCGGAGACGAGGATCACGCCGCCGATCACGATCGTCTGGACGACCGACTTGCGCAGCCGGGTGACCGGCGGACGCGGAGCCCGCATCGACAGGCCAGGCGGCGGCGCCTTGGCCGCGCTGGTCAGGTCGGGTCTGACCTCAGGGCCGACGCCGGACGCTGCCGAAGAAGCGACGTCGTCGGGATTGTGGGGGCTATCCTGGAACGAGGTCATCGGGCGGCTCCCTGGAGGCGGCGGATACGAACGACCTGGGGGCGACGATCGCCGAGCCTGAGCTCGGCGCGATCGAAGACGCGATCGACGATGAACAGACCTCCGGCCTGGCGGTAGTTGACCATCTGGGTCTCGCCGTCGGCGGCGATCACAAACAGGGCCGGCGCTTCGTCGATCTGAAGATCGGGGTCGAAGGCGATGAAGGTGCGCTGCCCGTCGTTGAAGACCGAGGCGGGCGTCCACCGTGCACGGCGCCCCTGCGGCTCTATCCGGTAGCGGGCGTCGATAGGCCCCTCCGGCATCGCCACCGGGTCCGACACGCGGATTTCCGCCGCCTCGGCGATCGGCGCCCTGGCCGGGGGATCCATCGCCCCCGTGTCCCAGGCGATCGCCGCGTTGAAGCCTGAGGCGTCACCACTCTTCAGGTCGATGAAATAGACCCGCCGGTTGGTGGTCAGGACTAGGTTGGTTTCCAACCCGCGTTGCAGCGGCTTGAGCAGGACGTGGGTTCGCTGACCTGCGCCCTCCCCGGACGTGGTCTCCCCGATCTGCCAGCGGACGGTGTCGCCGGCCGCCTTGGAGACGAGGGTTTCGCCAGCGCCCAGGGTCAGGGTGGTGACCCGCAGAGGCGCCGTCCAGACCTCGAATACCCGGCCCGGGGACCAGGCGAACACCTGGACCCCGCCGACGAAGGCGTCTGAACGGGACGGGGCCCGGGCGTCCAGATTGGCGGCGACGATGGCGCGGCGGCCCGTCATCCCGGTTGCAGGCGCAGCGGCCGCCGGCAGCGCCTCATAAGGGACGCCGGCCGGCTTGGCGGTGACCGGCGTGGTGGCCGCGACCGGCTCCGCAGCGACCGGTGTGGTCGTCTGCGACGGAGACTGGGCCCGGGTGCCGACCGGAGCTTCGGCCGCGACGACAGGCAGGGGCGACATCAGCGGCGGCCCGGATGTTCGGCCGAACATGGCGCAGCCGGACAGGCTGAGGCCCAGGCCGGCCAGGATCAGGAAGCGTCGGGGGTCCATGATACGTCCTCGATTTTCAGTCCAAGGGGGTTCTTCATCAGCTCGGCCTCGGTGCGGGGCGGCTGGGTCGTTGTGGTGATCAGGGCGCGCCAGCGCTCGACGCCGGCCTGCTGGCCGTTGACGAAACGGGTCTCGCGCCATTGCAGATCGTAGGTCCGCTCGGTGCGCCGCACGACGTTGAGCACCTCGACGTTGACGGCTTCGCGCCCGACCTCGGCGAACGGGTCGTGGGTCTGGGCCCACGCGTTGAGGAAGCTCGCCGCCTTGGGCGTCATCAGGTCGTAAGCCCGAAGCCAGTTCTGCCGGATGACGATTGGGTCGATCGACTTGGAGCGGACGTCACGCACCCAGCCGGCCAGCGCGTGGCCGATCTGGGCCTCGGTCGGTTCGTAGCGGCCGCCGATCGCCGTGATCCTCTGGGTCTGTCCGAGTTCGGAGACCTCGACCACGAAGGGTTTGACGATGGCCCTGTCGGCCTGGACCCACCAACCCGCGCCAAGGAAACCGGCGAGGACGAGATTGGCCACCGCGATACGGCGCCAGTTCCGGGCATGGGCCAGGGACAGCCCCATCCGGTCGTCCCAGATCTGGCCGGCGCGCTGATAGGGGGTCGTCTCGGGCGCCGAGGCCAAGGCGCGCTTCGGACGAAAGAAGGGGTGCATGGTCAGGACTCCTCGGTTCTCAGGTTGGGAGACAGGACGCCGCTGGTTTCGCCGGCGGGCATGAGCCCGCGCCCGGCGTTGGCGACGAAGAAGGCTTGCAGGGCTTGGGCGCGCGCAGGCCGTCTCGATCCGCTGGACCCGGTCGATCCTGCGGCCGCCCTATGGAAATCGGATTTGGCGGCCTCAGCCTCCGCCGCGAGCTTTTCGGCCGGTCGGCCTGGCCGCGCGCCGGCACCGGCGCCGTCGTTGGCCGCGCCGCCGGATCCCGACGCTTCTCCCGAAGGCGATCCCGACGTTTGGCGAGGCTGCCAGGCGACCGCAGGTTCGGAAACGCCGCTGGAGGGAAATGTCGGCGCGGAGGACATCGCCCCGCCCGACGGTCGGCGCGGACCCGACGGCGAGGGATTGTCATTGGAGGGTTTGGGAGGTGTGGATGGCGGAGGCGACATCGGCGGGGTCGGGGACCGGCCCGCCCCCGCCCCGGCGGCCGCCCGTGCGGGACCCGCCATCTTCGCCGCGCCGCCTGCGACCGCCGTGCCCGCACCCGCGATCCCGGCTCCGGCCAGGGCGGCGCTGCCGCCGACGGCGATTCCGGCCGTGATGGCGGCTCCGGCGCCGAGGGCCGGCCCGCCCGTCACCAGGGCCGAGGCCAGATTGGGGATGAACATCGCCAGCATGGCCAGAAGGATCGCGGCGACGAGGATGCTCAACGCCTCGTAGATGTCGGGATTGGCCGAGGGCTGGAGCTGGTCGAAGACGGTCCGGGCCCCCGAGATCACGATGGCCAGGGCGAGCACCTTGAGGCCCGAGGACACGACGTATCCGAGGGGCCGCTCCGCCAGGAAGGCGGACTTGTTCCAGATGCCGAAGGGCAGAAGGATGAAGCCGCCCAGAGTGACGATCTTGAACTCGAGCAGGGCCACGATGATCTGCAGCGCCAGCACGGCGAAGGCCAGCATGATGCCGATCATGGCGAGGCCAAGGATCAGCGCGTCAGCCATGTTGCCGACCACGTCGAGCGGATTGTCGACGGGCGCCGGGGTCTCGCCGAGCGCCTTCACGATCTCCCAGCCCTGGGCCAGGATGGCCCCGGGATTGAGAAAGTCGGCCCGGCTGAGCGATCCGCCGCCGGCCGTCAGCCCCAGTTCGATGAACCCGGCGTAGATTGTCTCGGACAGCTGTTGCCAGTCGTTGATCAGCCAGGCGAAGGCCCCAATCAGCAGCACCTTTCCAAAGCCGGAGGCCAGGACTTCGCGATTGGACGACATCGCCCACTGGATACCGGTCAGGGCGACGACCAGGACGATCAGGAGCCCGAAGACGCCGTTGACCGCGCCCTGCAGGGCGTCGAACCCGGCCGAGATGGTGTTTGAAAACACCACCATCAGCTCATTGGGGGTTTCCACTCCGACCGACATCGCTCCGCTCCTCAGTCCCGCGCGTGCGACAGGGGATCGAAGGCCGGGGCGGCGGGCGTTCCGGCCGAGCCCGCCCAGCGGCGGCGACGGGCCTGGTCGCCCGAGGCCTGGGTCGCCGCGTCGCGCGCCGTCGCCTCGGCCAGAAGCCGGGACTGGGCGAGCATGATGGTGCGCAAGGCCGCCAGATCCTCGGCAAGGACAGCCAGCATCTGGTTGGAGGACTGGATCGCGGCGGTCTGGCCTGAAGCGGCCTCGCTGGCCGACAGGGCGCCGGTCAGCCGCTGGTCGCGTCCCTGGCCCAGGCGCTCGAGTTCGGCGGCGGTGCGGGCGACATCCTCGGCCGTGCGCCGGGCATTGACGGTCCG